>JAJYXW010000053.1 GCA_021801525.1 Actinomycetes bacterium | reverse complement strand
CCACAGGCTAGTCCACCTCGGGCGTCAGCTAACGCTGCTAGTGCTCCGTCCCGGAAGTACCACGCGCGCTCGCCGGCCAGATGACGCCCCTGGCGGCGTTCTCGTCCTCGACGTAGCTCCAGCTACGCCTTCGTCCTCGGCCTTGCCAGATGGCGCCCCTGGCTCGCCGATCGCATTCACGTTACTTCCGGGACGGAGCACTAGCCACGGCGCGATGCGAAGAAGGCGCTCAACATCTCTCCGGCTTCGTCCCCGAGCACGCCCGGCAGTACCTCGACCTCGTGGTTGAGGCGCGGGTCGGAGCAGAGGTTGTAGAGGCTTCCAGCCGCTCCGGCCTTCGGGTCAGCCGCTCCGAACACGACTCGGGCCACTCGCGCCGCGACAAGCGCACCTGCGCACATGGGGCAGGGCTCCAGGGTCACCACCACTGTCACGGCGTCGAGCCTCCACGAGCCGAGCGTCACAGCAGCGTCGCGAATCACCAGGATCTCCGCGTGCGCCGTGGGATCACCTGTGAGCTCGCGTTCGTTGTGGCGGCGCGCTACGACTTCACCATCGAGGAGCGCCACGGCGCCGACGGGCACGTCACTGTGCCCTCTTGCGAGAGCGGCCTCCTCCAGGGCTACGCGCATAGCCTTTTCGTAGCTGTCCACAGCAGGTATCAGCTCCATTGGCGGAGGAGGTGGGATTTGAACCCACGGTCCCTTGCAGGACACACGATTTCCAGTCGTGCCGATTCGGCCGCTCTCGCACTCCTCCGTGGCGCTTGCGCGCTCCCAGGGAGGCTATCGTCTGACGAGCGACCCCGGTGCTCCGTGCGGTGGCCGGGTCCTGCGCAACGGGCGCCTGTGAACCGAGTCAGGGCCGGAAGGCAGCAGCTCTCAGCGGGTCCGGCCGTGTGCCGCAGTAAACCTGGCTGCCGCACCGAGCACCGGCTGGCCAGTCCCGGGCAGCTTCGACGACCAAGCGAGAGCGCATGAACGAACCGACCGAGCCCAGCTCACGCGGCGAGCCGTCGCCGGTGGCAGCGCCTGAGCCGTCGCCGGTGGCAGCGCCTGAGCCGTCGCCGGTGGCAGCGCCTGAGCCGTCGCCGGTGGCAGCGCCTGAGCCAGCACCATACCTGGCTCTTTACCGCCGCTACCGCCCGGGGAGCTTCGCGGAGGTGGCAGGACAGGACCATGTGAGCATGGCGCTACGCAACGCGGTGCGCGAGGGCCGGGTGGGCCACGCCTACCTCTTCAGCGGCCCGAGGGGCACTGGCAAGACCTCTACCGCTCGCATTCTTGCGAAGGCTCTCAACTGCCTCGATCCCGCTGGCGGGGAGCCCTGCGGGGAATGCTCGTCGTGCCTGGCAGTGGCCGATGGCCGCTCGCTCGACGTCCACGAGCTCGATGCCGCCTCGAACAATGGTGTGGATGCCATGCGGGATCTGGTGTCACGTGCGGCTCTTGGCACTCCCGGGCGATGGAAGGTCTACATCGTGGACGAGGTCCACATGCTGTCGACGGCCGCCTCCAACGCGTTGCTGAAGACTCTCGAGGAACCCCCAGCCCACGTCGTGTTCGTCCTTGCGACGACGGATCCCCAGAAGGTTCTCCCCACCATCCGCAGTCGCACTCAGCATTTCGAGTTCAGGCTCCTTCCGGCAGCTCTGTTGCGCGACCTGCTCGTCCGGGTGCGCGCGGATGCGGGGGTGGACGTAGCCGACGGCGATCTCGAAGTGGCGATAAGGCGTGCACGGGGTTCGGCTCGCGACGCGCTGAGCGCACTCGACCAGGTGGCCGCAGGCGGCATCCTGGATGACGACTCGGCGCAGATAGCAGCAATCGTGGATGCGCTTTCCGAGCGCGACGTTCAGGCGGCCCTCGGAGGGCTTGCCAAGTCCCTCGACGCCGGCAAGGACCCCCAACGGGTAGCCGTAGAGCTTGTCGACGAGCTTCGGCAGTGCTTCCTCGTGACGCTTGCCCCCGAGCTGGCTTCGCTCGACGGCGAGGATCGCGAGCGGGCCTTGGAGCTCGCACGTCGCGCTGGCTTGGCCTCGCTGGTTCGCGCCATCGAAGGCATAGGCCGAGCTTTGGTGGAGATGCGTGATGCACCGGACCCGCGGGTGAATCTCGAGGTGGCGCTGGTTCGGATCGTGCATCCTGAGGCCGACAATTCCCTCGGTGCGGTGTTGGAGCGCCTCGAGCGCCTGGAGCGTGCGCTGGCTACGGGGAACTACGGCAGTGGTGGCAGCCATGCAAGCCCTGGTGTCGCACCGGTCTACCCGGCGCCGACGCGTCTGTCGGATCCGGACGCGGTCGAGCTCCCATCCCCAGCTCGAGCTCCAGCCCCAGCCGGATCCCCATCCCCAGCTCGAGCTGCAGCCCCAGCCGGATCCCCATCCCCAGCTCGAGCTCCAGCCGGATCCGAAGCCGCTACAAAGGTGCCCGCCCGTGGCGGAGCCGAGGTCGAGGAGAGCGCGGGATCGGAGGCCAGCGGCGAGGTTGGCTCTCCGACGGGCCCGGCCCTCGCCAGGCGTACCTTGGGAGTTTCCAGGCGCGAGGTGACGCGCACCGCCAGCACAGCACCCCAGTCCGCGTCCGGCACGCCATCCCCGGCCCCGGTTCGTGCAGCACCCCAGTCCGCGTCCGGCATGCCATCCCCGGCCCCGGTTCGTGCAGCACCCCCGTCCCGCGAGGAGGTCGTGCAAGCCTGGGGCGACGGCCTGCTCGCTTCCCTACCGGGGCGGGCAAAGGCGCGCGTGGCCGTGGGCAGGTTTGTCTCCAGCGGATCGGGGATCGTGACGATGGCACTTCCGAACGAGGCGCACAAGGCCGCATGTGAGGAGGTGAAGGCTGAGGTAGAGGCGTTGCTCTGCGAACACTTCGGGCAGCCGCTCCGCCTCGAGCTGGTGGTTGACACAGGCGATGCCTACCCAGGCGACCAAGCCGACCAAGCTGACCCAGGCGACCCAGGCGACCCAGGCGACACAGGCGACCCAGGCGACCCAGGCGACACAGGCGACCCAGGCGACCCAGGCAATGCTGACCCGGCTGATGCCGAGGCGAAGCTCCTCGACCCGGTTGTGCTGGAGGAGGAGACGGAAGTGGCCGGTAAGGGTCCAGGCGTCACCGAGCGGCTGAAGCTTGCGTTCCCGGGAGCAGAGGAAGTCTGAGCCGATGCTCTACACAGCGCCGCTGCAGGCGCTCATCGACGAGCTCGGGCGCTTACCCGGCATCGGACCGAAGTCGGCCCAGCGCATTGCCTTCCACCTCCTCAGAGCCCCCCGCGAGGACGCTGTGAGGCTCGCCGACTCCATCGTGGCCATGAAGGACCGCACGACCCTCTGCCCCCGCTGCTTCAACATCGCGGAGGGCGACCTCTGCGGAATCTGCCTCGATGCTCGCCGAGACATGGGGCTCCTGTGCGTCGTGGAGGATCCACGCGACGTCGTGGCGATCGAGAGGACGAAAGAGCACAAGGGTCGCTATCACGTCCTGCATGGGGCGCTCAACCCTATCGAGGGGGTGGGGCCCGATCAGCTGAAGGTGCGAGAGCTGCTCGCCCGAATAGAGCAGGAGCAGGTGACCGAGGTCATCCTCTGCACGAACCCCAACATCGAGGGAGAGGCGACGGCGATGTACCTGGCCCGCCTCCTGGTTCCCCTCGGCGTGAAGGCGACTCGGATCGCATCGGGCCTACCGGTCGGGGGAGACCTCGAGTACGCGGACGAGCTGACTCTGGGGCGCGCGATCGAAGGCCGGCGAGAGGTCACCGGCTGAGCGTCGTGCCTTCTCGGGCTCTGGTCAGGCCCCGGCCCGGACGACCAGGGCGTCACCCTGCCCGCCTCCGCCGCAGAGGCTCGCTGCCCCGGTGCCACCGCCGCGGCGCCGCAGCTCGGTCAAGATGGTGAGGGCGAGCCGGGCGCCCGAGGCGCCGATGGGGTGGCCGAGCGCCACCGCTCCACCGTTCACGTTGGTGACGGCCTCGGAGATGCCGAGAGCGTCCATGGAGGCCACGCCGACCACGGCGAATGCTTCGTTGATCTCGAACAGGTCCACGCTGCTCACGTCCATGCCAACGCGCTCGAGCGCCTTGCGGATTGCGTTGGCCGGCTGGCGCAGGAGCGAGGCGTCCGGTCCGGCGACTTGGCCGTAGGACAGGACCTCGCCCAAGGGCTCCACCCCCAGTGCCTCCGCTCTGGCCTTGGAGGTGACTACGAGAGCAGCGCTGCCGTCCGATATCTGGCTGGCATTGCCGGCAGTGATCGTGCCGTCCTTGGTGAAGGCCGGCTTCAGGGCGGCGAGCGACTCGGCCGTGGTGCCCGGCCTCACGCCTTCGTCGGTGTCGACGACGATGGGATCGCCCTTGCGCTGGGGGACCTCGACGGGCACGATCTCGCTCGTGAAGCGCCCGTCCTTGATGGCCACAGCCGCCCTCTCGTGGGAGAGCGCGGCGAACGCGTCCTGGCGCTCACGCGAGATCCCCTCGGCCAGGTTGTAGTTGTCGGTGCCGAGACCCATCGCACAGTGGTCGAACTGGCAGTAGAGGCCGTCGTACATCATCGAGTCCACGAGCGTGCCGTCGCCCAGGCGGTACCCGGCTCGCGCTCCAGGGAGCAGGTAGGGGGCGTTGGTCATCGACTCCATGCCGCCGGCCACTACGATCTCGGCCTCACCGGCGGCGATCATGAGGTCGGCTAGGTAGATTGCGTTCAGCCCCGACAGGCAGACCTTGTTGACGGTAGTTGCGGGGACCGACATCGGGATCCCCGCCTTCACTGCCGCCTGGCGAGCCGTTATCTGCCCCTGACCTGCCTGGAGCACCTGGCCCATGAAGACGTAGTCCACCTGCTCCGGCGCCACGCCGGCCCGCTCGAGCGCCGCCTTGATGGCTACGCCGCCGAGGTCCATTGCGCTGAACGAGGCGAGAGCCCCCGACATCTTGCCGACGGGCGTGCGGGCACCAGAGAGGATCACTGAACCGGGCATCGATACCTCCGAACGCTTGAAGTTGTGGAGCCCGGCACGAGCAGCGACCCTGGGGCCGGGGTGCGCCCATTGTACGGCTCCGGGTGTGGCCATGCGCACGGCGCTCAGCCTCTGGCCACGCGCACCGCGCTCAGCCTCTGGCCATGCGCACGGCGCTCAGCGTCTGGCCATGCGCATGGCTCAGCGGGTGGCCATGTGCACGGCTCAGCGGGTGGGCGTGCCGCCTAGCGAGCATCTAACCTGGGCTGCCATGAAAGCCTTCCAAGAAGCCATCCTCGCCGGTGCCCCCGGGGAGGAGATAGCGGGAATTCCGCTCCCCGAGTCCTACCGTGCCGCCTTCGTGCGGCGCGACGAAGTCGACATGTTCGAGGGAGTCGAGTCGGCCGCCAAGGACCCCAGGCGCTCCTTGCACGTGGAGGAGGTGGCAGTACCGGAGCTCGCCCCCGACGAGGCTTACGTTGCGGTAATGGCCTCGGCGATCAACTTCAACACGGTGTGGACGTCGATATTCGAGCCGCTGCCGACCTTCGGGTTCCTCGACCGCTTCGGCAAGGAAGGGGAATGGGGAGCCCGCCACGCGCTCGACTACCACGTGGTCGGCTCCGACGCGGCGGGTGTGGTGGTCCGTGTGGGATCGGCAGTGCGCAACTGGAAGCCTGGGGACAAGGTCACGATCCACTGCAACTACGTGGACGACCAGGATCCTTCTGCCCACGACGACTCGATGCTCGCGGCCAATCAGCGGATCTGGGGATTCGAGTCCAACTTTGGCGGGCTGGCGGACCTCACGCTGGTGAAGGCCAACCAGCTCATGCCCAAGCCGGCGCATCTCAGCTGGGAGGAGTCGGCGGTGAACGCCCTGTGCAACTCGACCGCCTACCGGATGCTCGTCTCGCGAAACGGCGCCGCGATGCGCCAGGGCGACAGGGTGCTCGTGTGGGGTGCCACGGGCGGCCTCGGGGGATACGCGGTCCAGCACGTGCTGAACGGGGGAGGGATCCCCGTCGGCGTGGTGTCCTCTCCCGAGAAGGCCGAGCTGCTCCATGACCTGGGCGTGGAGGCGGTGATCGACCGGAAGGCGGCCGGCTACCGCTTCTGGGCCGACGAGCATACCCAGGACGAGTCGGAGTGGCGCCGGCTCGGCAAGGACATACGCGCCCTGATAGGCGACGACCCCGATATCGTCTTCGAGCACCCTGGCCGCCAGACGATGGGCGCGTCGGTGTTCGTCTGCAAGCGCGGAGGCTCGGTGGTGACCTGTGCGGCTACTTCCGGCTACATGATCGAGTACGACAACCGCCATCTCTGGATGAAGCTCAAGACCATCAAGGGATCCCACTTCGCCAACTACCGCGAGGCGTGGGATGCCAACCGGCTTATATGCGAGGGGAAGGTGGTGCCACCGCTCTCGGCGGTCTACCCGCTGGAGGATGTCGGCGAGGCGACCCTTCAAGTCCACCGCAACCTGCACGAAGGGAAGATCGGAGTGCTCTGCCTCGCGCCCGGCGAGGGGTTGGGCATCGATGACCCGGAGCTGCGCGCCAAGGTGGGTGAGCGCCGTATCACGGTGTTCCGGAGGCACGGGGCATGAACGGAGCATCCGGACCTCCATCCGGACCTGCATCCGCCGGGGGCAATGCCGGGGGCAATGCTGAGCGCAATGCCGGGGGCGTCGCGCAAATGCCGCTTCTTACGGAGATCGACCACGTGGCCATAGCAGTGCGTGACCTCGACGCTGCTGCGGGCTTCTACCGAGACGCGTTCGGAGCCGAGATCGCCCACCGGGAGCGGATCGACTCCGATGGCGTAGAGGAGGCTCTGATCCGGGTGGCAGACTCCTATGTCCAGCTGCTCACTCCGACCAGCGAGAGCTCGCCGGTGGCCCGCTTCCTGGAGCGCTCCGGGGAGGGCATTCACCACGTCGGCTACAGGGTGGCCGACTGCGCCGCGGCTCTCGAGGTGCTGAAGGGGATGGGGTGCCGGCTGATAGACGAGGTGCCGCGCCCGGGCAGCCGAGGAACCACCGTAGCCTTCGTGCATCCCAAGGCCGCGTTCGGCACCCTTGTAGAGCTGGTCGAAGAGCGCTGAACCTCAGCTATGCATAGCTGAGCTGCGCGTAGCTGTATTGCACTGCGTTTCATCGGCGCGAACAAGAGCCCGGCCTGGAACCCCCGGCCCCGACCCCACGGCCCATGACCCACGGCCCCGACCCCACGGCCCATGACCCACGGCCCATGACCCACGGCGCCGACCCATAACCCACGGCTCAGGGCCAGGTGACCTTCACCACGGCTCCCGGCCTCGCGGTGGCGACCCAGAGATGGCCTCCTCCGGTGGTCATGTACCTGGGGGTTCCCGGCAGGTCGACTGCCTTGGACGCCGGGGTGCCGGTCAGAGGGTTGTAGGCGCGGATCGTGGCGGCGGCGGCGTCGGCCACCCAGAGATCCCCGTGCCAGAGGGCTACGGCGATGGGGTCGCCACCCACGTGGTAGGTGGCGGCTACCTTCATCGTCGCAGCATCCACGCGCACGATCGCCTTGGCTCGAGCGCAGGCCACGTACACGAAGCGCTTCCCGACCGCGAGCCCGAGAGGTCCGGCCCCGACGGCGACGGCGCTCACCTCGAGGCTCGACCCGGCTGGCCGGGGGTCCACCCGCATCAGCTCGTTGGTGCCGCCGGTGGCCCACAGCGCTCCTGCACCGGCTGCTATGCGGACAGGGGCCTGCGGCGTGGCAGCGCTCGCCACGACTCGGCCGTTCGCAGGATCGACCATCGACACTCTCCCTGCGAGCAGGCTGGCCACCCAGCCCTCCCCGAACCCGGTAGCGATGCCGACAGGATCGTTCGGGACGGGGGTGGTGCCGAGCAGGCGGCCATTGGAAAGGCTCACCCGGCTCACGCTGTTGGACAGGCTGCTTGCCACCCAGAGCTCGCCCGAGCCTCCTGCAAGGGACACCGGTGCGGTCCCCACGGTCACCGCCCGGCTCGCGAGCTTGCCCGTGGAGGGGTCGAATCGCCGGACCACGTTGGCGGTGTCGTCTGCCATCCAGGCCTGGCTGCCCACCCAAACGGCAGATGTCTCGCCTCTCACCAAGGTCGAGAGGTGGATCCCTCCCGCTCCTCCTGTGCGCGGGCCGCCCCCTCCTGTGACACCGAGCGCAACGACCACGCCCACGACGGCGGCGATCACTGCAACTGTCACGCCAACGAGCGCGGCGGCAGGCATGGCTGTGACACGGGCGCTGACCCGTCGGCCACCTTCCTGGCCGCGCGACGCCCCATGCCGTTGGCCGCTCGACGCCCCATGCCGTTGGCCGCTCGACGCCCCATGCCGTTGGCCGCGCCGCAGGCGATGCCGCCGTACTCCTCTGCGGCGATCGCGCTCGGATGCTATTCGCGCGGCCCGGCGGGCCTGGCGCTCCGGGCTGCTCAAGACTCGGGCACCAGCGGAGCCGGAGATGCGGCCCCTCGCCCCCGGTCCAGCGCTCCGGCCCCCCGTTCCAGCGCTCCGGCCCCCCGTTCCAGCGCTCCGGCCCCCCGCTCCAGCGCCCCGGCCCCCCGCTCCAGCGATTCTCCGCCCGAAGCGATCTGAGCCGTCGCGCGCCTCAGGCGGTCGAAGAGCCCTACCATCACGCCGTCGGGGTTGGACCCGAGCGTGACCCCGGCAAGTCCCGAGCCGAGCAGGGTGATCCCGGCGAGAGACGGGAAGAGGCCCTGCACGAGCGGCAGCAGACCCAGGCTGAGACCCCCGAATAGAGCGCCGCTCGCGGTGGCCACCCCGCCGACCACGGCGAGCAGCAAGATGGGCAGGCTCTGGAGCATCTGGAAGTCGGTGGACCCCGCAACCGAGACCATGCCTCCGTAGAGTGCGCCCGCCAGGCCGGCAATCGCGGCCGAAAGGGAGAAGACGGCGAGCTTGGTGGTCGTGAGGCTGAGCCCGAGGGTCGCGCAGGCAGCCTCGGAGTCCTTCATGGCGGAGAGCACCCGCCCGAATGGCCCCCGCCTGAGAGCGAGCAGCGCAGCAGACAGGATGGCGAAGACGACCGCGAGGAAGATCACGTAGGAGCTCTGGCCCGTGAAGTGCATACCGAAGATGTCCGGGCGCCGGATGGTGACCGAGCCGTTGTAGCTGAATATCGCGGGGGCGGGGAAGACCATGTTGTCCATAGCGGTGGCGAAAGCCATGGTGGCTAGAGCCAGGTAGAGGCCCCGCATCCTGAGCGCGGGCAGTGCAACGATACCGCCCACCACGCCTGCCAGGCCGACGGCGGCCAGGAGCCCGAGCGGGGAGCCCCCGCCACCGAGCTTGGACATGGCAAAGGCACCGAGGCCCGCGAAGGTCATCTGGCAGAGCGATACCTGGCCCCCCCAGCCCGTGAGCGGCAAGAGCGAGAGCATGACCAGCCCCAGCCCGATACCCGTCCCGAGCCGCACCACGTTCCCCGCGGAGAGCACGCTTGTTGCGGCGGCGACGCCGAGCACGAGGACGGCGCCTCCGAGGAGGCTCTTGCCGAGCCCGGCGGGCGCCACCGCGGCCCGCCGCAGCGCGAGCCGGCCGCCTTCGATGGTGTCCTCGGGCAGCACCAAGAGGGCGCCGAATAGGAGGATCGCAGGAATGGAGAGCCTGAGGCCCTGCATGGGAGTGGATCCGAAGAAGCCGCTCGTGGGCATGTAGCCGACGGCGTAGGACTGGGCGAGGCCGATGGCGATGGCTCCTGCGAAGGTGAGTGGCAGGCTGCGCAGCCGTCCCACCATGGCCGCCGCGTACGCGTCCACGACGAGGAGGGTGAGTGCCAGCACCGAGAGCTGCAGGGTCGGCGCTATGAGGATCCCGGCCAGCGCGGCGAGCGACGCGCCGAGCGCCCACGACAGCGTGCCTATCCAGGCCGGCCTGGCGCCGTTCAGCGCCGCCAGATCGCGATTGTCCACGACGGCGCGCATGGCCGTGCCGATGCGGGTGCGATAGAGGAACAGGCGAAGCCCGGCCGCGATCCCGATGGCTGCCAGCACGGTGATCAGCTCTTCCCAGGTGACGAAGACGCCGGCCACCCGGAAGCCCGCCGTGCCGAAGAAGGAGGGGAAGATGCGGGCCTCGGGTTTCCACACCGTTTCCACGAGCCCTATCAGCCCCACCATGAGCCCGATGGTCACTACGAGGGTCGTGGCGACTGCTCCGCCCCGGACACGGCGCACGAGGCCGATCTCGACCAGGGCGCCGAAGCCGGGCGCTATGACCAGCAGGACGGCAGCGAGGGCGATCGGAGTAGGCAGGCCCCAGGCAACCCGGAGCTGCCAGTAGACGAAGGCCATGAGCATCCCGATGGCGCCGTGAGCGATGTTGAAGATCCCCGAGGTGGCGTAGGTGACGACGAGCCCGCTCGCGGCGACGGCGTAGGCCGCACCGGTCACGATGCCGACCACGCCGAAGGCGATCAGCTCCCTCATCTCAGAAGTGGTACACGCCGCCGCTCGTGCAGTCGTAGGTGTTCGGCTGCGGCGGGTAGAGGCGCACGAACGCGCCGTGCTCTATCTGGAAGTACGAGAAGCACTGGCTCGGGATCTTCTGCCCGAAGTTCATGGGCGGCATCACCCCGCCCCCGTTGAACGTGCCGATCTTCGCCAGCTGGGCGAGCAGGGCTGATCTCGTGAGGTGCGGCCCCACGGCCTTGGCGGCCTGCAAGAACGCGAGCCCCGCGGCCCAGGCGAAGATGGCGAATATGTCGTGCGTGAAGCCCGGCGCCACCCGGTTCATCCAGGTGAGGAACGTCTGCATGCCGGGGTTGGAGCTCGCCTCGGAGTAGGCGGCCGTCGCCATGAGCACGAGGTCTCCGTTGGACCACGGCTGGGTCTGCGCAAGAAAGCTCGGCGTGTACATCTCGGCGAACCAGTCGACCACCTTGGGCTGCCAGTTCTGCTGCTGCATGGCTTGCACGAGCCGCTCGGCCGAGTAGACGTCCGAGTACTCCGTTACGTACTGCACGCCCTTTTGCTCCATCTGGAGCACGTAGGGTGCGTAGTTGGGCTCGGTGGGGGACACCGCCGCTGTATAGATGTAGTGGAAGCCGACCGAGCTGTAGGCCTGCATCTCGCGCTGTGCCTGTCCGGCGGTGGCGGGAACGTTCAGGTAGAGCATGGCGGCCTTGGTGATGGCGCTCGGGTAGCGGGACTTCAAGAAGTTGGGTGGGCCCAATGGCCAGTAGTGCGCGTTTCCGGGGCTCGCGCCGTAGATGTCTGCGGTGTCGCCTGCCTGGGTGGTGCTCACCTCGGCCTCTATGTCGGGTATCCCGCACTGGCTTACGGCCTGGGCCGAGCCGTCGTCGAACCCCGAGGCTGATCCGACCAGCGCGAACGCGCTCTTGCACGCCTGCACTGCGTCGGCGTAGTTCCCCGAGGTGGTATTGGCGTCGTCGAAGGGAAGCACCTTCAGCTGGCGCCCGTAGATGCCGCCCTGGCTGTTCACGTAGGCGGCGAAGGCCTCGGTCGCCTGCTGGGCGCTCTGGGTGAGCCCGGGGGCCACTCCCGAGATGCTCGCGATGTTGGCGATCGTGATGGAGTTGGCGGTAACCCCGACGTCGGTCGCGCCTCCGTTCCCGCCCGCCGGAGCGGGCGCGCCCACTCCCGAGGAAGCCGAGGATGCCGAGGACGTCGCGGCAGCCCCCGAGGCCCTTGTGGCGACTGCGCTACCCGGCGACGAGGTGGCGCCACCGGAGCTCGCAGGTGCGGCATATCCGCTTCCGGTGCCGGCGCTCGTTGCTGCTCCCGCAGCGTTGCCCGGTGCCGGTGCTGCGAGCTGGCCGGTCGCGCTCGGCGCGCTGCCGGCAGCCGATGCGCCTCGCACCGAGGTTGCACCCTCCGCGAGCTTCAGTCCCTCCCCGCTCAGGCGCGACCCGCAGGCGCTCGCCACGAGAGCCAGTGCTGCGAGCGCGGCGAGCAGTCTCATGGCGCGCCTTTGGCGCAACCCCATGGCGCGCCTTTGGCGCAACCCCATGGCGCGCCTTTGGCGCGACCCCATGGCGCGCCTTTGGCGCGACCCCATGGCGCGCCTTTGGCGCGACGAACTGCCGGTCACTTGGCCGTGCCGCCCGGCTCGAACCCGCCCGGCTCGCGGCCGGACTGGCCGGGGGATCCGGGGGAGCCGGGGGAGCTGGGGAAGCCGGGGTAGGGGTGGTACCCGCCCGGCTCGCCGACGGACCTGTGATGGCTTGCCGGCCCGCCGTGGCCCTCGGGGAAGTCGGGGAGGTCATAGCCCGGGTTCTGCCGGTAGCCGTTGGTCGGTGTCCCGGCGATGGCGGCGGCCGCGGCATCGCTCACCACAGCGGTGAGCACCCTGTCGACGCGGTCGAGCGTGCGCTCCATGCGGGCTGCGTGGCGGCGGTCTTCCTCGATCATGCGGATGATCCAGGCCCCGAAGAACGAGAACCCGCCTGCCGCTACGAGCGCGACCCCGAGGAGCCCGCCCGAGATCAGATATGGGATCTCCTGGAACAGGTACGGGCTGTGCGCCGCTCCGTACCAACCGAGGACGATGGCCACCATGCCTAGCCCCATTGCCACTGCCCCGCCTACGGCCATCACCTTCCGGATGTCCGGTCTGCGCTGCCTGCGCGCCCGGTCCACTGCCCGCGCGAGGGCGCTTAGGCGCTGCGTGGCGGGGGGGCGCCCCTTCTCTCCGGCGCTCGG
>JAJYXW010000138.1 GCA_021801525.1 Actinomycetes bacterium | reverse complement strand
GCGACGTCGAGTCTTCGCCATCGTGTTCTCGTCGACCACGAAACCAGGTGCCCCCTCGTCGGAAGAGCCGAGGTCCAGTCCTCGAGGGCACGCCCAGAGGAAGGGGTACTCGATCACCACCTCCTCGGAGAGGAACGATTCGGCCAGCTCGTCGAGATCGGCGCCGGTGAGGATCCCGGAGCCGTCGATCGCAGCGATCAGCTTGGCCGTGACCCGGCCCCACCGGTCGCAGGTGCAGAGCAGCATGGCGAGGAAGGCATCAGGGAGGGTGCCGGTGTCGCGCACTCTGGCGAGCAGGTCGACCGCCTCTGCGCAGCGGGAGCTGTGCCCCCAGCCCCAGGCCGACTCGAGCAGGCGCCGGCAGAGCTCGTCGGCATCCTCGATCGCCGACAGCTCAGCGATCGCAGGGTCTTCGTCTCGCGACGGCTCTTCTAGCCACGGCGGCTCTGGCCACATGGTCCCACGGTAGGCGAAGGCGAGGGCTGCGGCGCGGCACCGCGAGTTCGCTCCGCAAGGGCATGCTCGCTCAGCACGGCTCGGGTGCCTGCCAGCTCGCCAGGATGCACTGAACCTCAGCGCGTACGTGCTCGCGCGCCTCGCCTCGAGGAACGCCCGACATGAGCAGCTCGTCGTAGCGGGTGTCCTCGTGGCGCACGGCGGCGGCCACGGCGAGGGTCACCGCTCGCGGGTCGAGCGCACGACCCGCCGCGCTGCGCCCGACCCGGCCACTTCCCCGGGCGCCGGCCTGGCAGGCGATCGCCTCGGCGCGCACGGTGGGGCAGCCGGGGAACAGCCGGACGATCTCGGCTGTCATCTCCGCCTGGAAGGCGACATCCTGCTCTGCCCGGCGAGCCTCCTCGCGCCCCCGGCGACGCGCGCGGGCGTCCTCATCTGCCAGGCACTCCCTCTCTGCTTGGTCGAAAGCGGCTTCTTCGACGAGGAGACCTTGGCCCTCGTAGCGACGCCTCGTCCGGCTGAAACGGACCACCACAGCGGAGAGCCCGCTCGCCTTCTTGGCACGTCGGGTGAGCGCGGCGTCCCCCGAGGGCAAGTAGACGAGATGGTCCATGTCCGCGCAGGCGAGGCACAGCGGTCCCGGGCCCTCCATGATCAGCAGGCCCCCGGTGCCCGAGCACTCCGTGCAGGTCCAGTCCTTGATCGGTGAGACCACCACCAGGTCGGCAGGCCGGCTCTGGCGCTCTGCCAACCGGCGGCGCTTCGCTTCGGACAGCGCGGGCGAGACCCAGTGCGTCCGGTAGGCACGCTCGATGTCGGGGTTGCCGCTCTTGGAGAACCGGAGAGGCCGGCGATCGCGGGTGCGCGCGACGTAGACGGTCTCGCTCGGCACCAGTCCCCGGCCCGTCGCCCAGGTGCGGAAGCACTTCATGGCGACCGACAGCTTGGCGAGGTTGGCCTGGGTCACCCGTTCGAGGTACTCGACGCGTCCTTGGCGCCACTCCTCCACGTGCGACGGCGTGAGCCAGCCGATGCCCACCAGCACGTCGATCGCGCTGACGAACTGACGCTCCGCCAGGGCGGTCTCGGCCGCTCGAACGACACGCTGCTCGAGCTTGGTCCCGTTTCCCTGGCTCATTGTCGTCGCCGACACGCTCATCACCTCGGTCTATGGTCGCGCACTCGGCGGGCCAGCTCGGACTCGGCGATGCGCGGCCGCGGGCCCGCCTCGGGACGTCGTAGGTTCGGATCGCCTGCTCGTGAACAAGGAGTGCGACGCCTCCGCAGAGCGAACCCAAATGCCACGGTGACCAGCCTCTTCGTCGTCGCAGTACCTGTCGAGTTCGACGGTCGGAGCCGGGCCAGTCCTCCGACGGGTGATCCGGCTGAGCCAGCGGCTCTTCCTACCGTGACGAGTTTGGCCAGCAACATCGCGTGTGATCAGGTGACACCTGCAGGTCGCCATCGGCCGATGCGCGTTCCCTCAGGGGCTGCGTGCCTCACGTAGACTTGTGCCTGGAGGTGGTGACATGTCCCACCTTTCAACGAAGCCGGAAACACCCCAACTGCGGGGATAACCACGGCCCTCCGGCTCGGACCACGGGCAGATGTGAGAATGGGCATGACGCGAGAGATCGCTGACGTGGGTGTGCGCCAAGCCACCGAAGGGACCGGTCGGCCTGCCACGACCGGTCCCGCTCTCCGGCCGCGCCTGTCGCGTCGCTCCCCGCTGATGCAACGGGGGTGGGCGCGTCAGATCGACGTCCTTCGGACGAAGGCGCTACGCACCATTGCCATTGCCATTGCCATTGCCATTGCCAGTGGCCGTGCCCGTCCCGCCTTCGCCGGCGCAATTGACGACCAGGTACATGAGCCCGGCAAGGGCAGCGACGACGAGTAGGCCGACCAGGACCTGGTTGGCGGTCAGTTGGAGCTGAGCGCTGAGCTGGAGCTGGAAGGCGGGCTGAGCGTTGACGACCAGGACTGGCGGCGTCAGAAGACCTCGCCGCTCGCTCAGCCGCCTGAGGGCCGAGATAAGGTTCGCGCTGCTCGTGGCGACGTCGTTGTGGTCGAAGGGGATGTGCTCGATGCCGTCGAGCATGGCCAGGGACGTCGGGTCCAGCCGGCGGTCGAAGAGGACCAGGACTGGCTTTCCGGCTTGTCGCGCCGCGCCGATCTCTTGGTGGACGTACCGGGAGGAGTCACCTTGGGGAGTTAGCAGCGCGAGCAGCGCGTCGCTCCTGGCGATGGCGTCACGTACCTTGTCCGCCAGCACCGTACCGGGCTGCACATCGTGGTCGGCGCGATAGGCGTCGATCCCCATGGCCTCGATCTGAGCGGCAACCCAGTCGACGACCGGGCGGTCGGCGCTGGAGTGGCTGAGGAAGACCTGGGCGCGGGCCTCCGCAGGCTGGCTCACGAGCGGTGGCATCGGATCTGCGGTCATGGCTCCACCTCCCGGGCGGATATCGGTTACACCTGAGCTATACTATCTGCTTGCTGTTTAGGTTACACTCTGGCTCAGGAAAGGGAGGTCGGTGGCCGATACGCACGAGGTGTACCCGAACGCGCCGTTGGCGCTGGTCGCTGTCGAGGTGCGGTTCCCGAACAGCGCGGGTACCCGTCCCCTGCCCATGAACCTGCAACGATCGTTCCGGGACCTGCTCGGCGAGGGCTGGGTCATCGAGTCGCAGAAGATCCAGCAGCTGACGCTCGCCGTCAGCGCTGCCGGTGCCGTGCCTCAAGCGATGCCGATGCTGACCATCCCGAGGTTCACTGTGCGCGACCGCATGCTGGCAGTGGCGATCACCGAAGAGAGCCTGACGATCGAGGCCACCCGCTATCGCCATTACCCCGAGTTCCGTGAGACCGTGGCACGTGCTGTGGCCGCTGCAGCCGAGGTCCTCCTACCCGATGGGATCGCTCGCGTAGGGATGCGCTACATCGACGAGGTCCGCGTGCCCGACATTGCGGAAGAGGTTCCCTCGGCCTGGCAGGACTGGGTCGATGCCTCGCTCCTGGCCCCCCAGCTCGGCGCGATGAGCGATGCCGGCTTCGTCTCAACCGGATGGGAAGGCGCGGCACAGTACCGGACCGGACCGGACCAGAAGCTGGTACTTCGCTACGGACCCCGGGCTGGTTACGTCGTCAACCCGGTCGGCCCGCTCAAGCGGCCCGCTCCGCCCGGCCCAGGGACTCTGTTCGCTCTGGACTTCGACTGTTTCTGGGAGCCACCAGATATTCCCGAGTTCGACCCGGGGATCATCATGGACACCTGCGACAAGCTCAGAAGGCCCATTCGGGCGTTGTTCGACATGCTGGTGACCGACAAGCTCCTCGCCGAGTTCACGAAGGAGGGCCCCGGTGGCTGACCTCATCACAGCGGATCGCACCCGTACCAGCTCGACTACGGAAGCGCCGACGCAGCTGTCGCGGACTCGGACCATCGACGAGCTGGTCGAGGATGTCGGTCATCTACGTAATGTCACCCGCCTCGTTGGCGATGACGTCGCGGAGGCCAGTCGCCAAGTGAGCGAAGTCCACCACCAGGCATTCCAGGCACAGCTCAACACCAAGGCCCGGGAGATGGCGAAGCGGCCAGCGACCGAGATGCTCGACGAGCTCGCCGGACGAGGCTTCGCCTGGCGAGACATCGCTCGGCTGGTGGGCGTGTCGGTTCCCGCAGTCCGCAGGTGGCGTCAAGGCGAGTCCCCAACCGGCCCGCACCTGTTGGCCATCGCACGTCTCCTCGCGTTCACCGAGATCCTCCGCGTCGACCACCTCGTATCCGATGTCGCGGGGTGGTTGGAGATGCCGCTCGTCCCTGAAGCACCCTTGACCGGGATCGACATGGCTGCCGACGGTCGCTTTGTGGACCTACTCGATCTGGCCACGGGACACGAGACGCCCGAAGCAGCGCTCGACCGCTGGCAACCAGGTTGGCACGAGCGCTCCTCCTCGCAGTTCGAGGTGTTCGAGGCCGCCGATGGGGAGCTCGGTCTTCGTCCGACTGCCCGAGACGACGATTGAGCCTCGAGACCTACGCGGTAGCGGCCGACTTGTACCTGGCCCGAGGTCAGGACGTGAACAGCAGCCGCCCAGCCTTCACCGGAGATGCCTTCGCCGGCGTCCCGATCCCGGGTGTCCAGGATGGCGGGATGGCCATCATCGTCGCCCATCCATGCACCATGCGGGGACCGGAGGCGCGAACGCGCGAGCGCGTCCTCGTCGCAGCGGTTCGCGAGCACAGCCCAATCGGGCGCGAGGCATGGGCAAGGGGCTACTACGGTCTCATGCCACTTCCGGAGCTCATCAATGGCAACTTGCATGTGGGTCAGTTCGACGAGCTCGGGAAGGCCCTGTCCGCCGATCTCACGACCGACAAACGAGTCGCGTGCCTGTCAGAGTACGGGGTGAACCTTCTCCAGCAGCGGCTCATCTGGCACCTCACGCGCCTCGAAGTCGAGACCTTCCGCATCCAAGAAGCGTTCGCACACACCTTCGAAGAAGCCGACCTTCTCGAAGAGTGGACCGAGACGCTCTTCGCGAGCGGCGTGTCCCCCACGGACGCCGCCGCAAGTTTCGAGGCGTTCATCAGAGTGGATCATGGGAACGGCCGTACGCTGCAATAAGATCTCCGGGACGTCCAACGTCGTTCGGCAGTCCGTGTTGCATGCCGAAATGAGGCCCGGCGCCTTTCCGCAGCCTCGACCTGAACTCGTGCATGGGGAACACTTTCCGGGATGGCTTCACGGCGCGATGACGAAGCGAGCCCGTTCGGCCCGGAGCATCTCGAAGGGCGTGACGTAGCGCACACCAACGCCGAGGCAGGCGTTGGGGATCTTGATCTTCTTCGCGGAGTGGGCGACCACTTCGTGGGTGACCACCACGTGGTGGTGGGCATGGGCGTGGGCAACGAGGTAGTAGTCGGCGCCTTGGAGCAAGGTGGCGACGGCAGCCGGCTCGTACCCAGCGCCATTCGCCCAGGTGCTGGTGGCCTGCAGGCTCGGCACCACGGCGGCGTCGGCTTCGAGGAAGAAGGCCTGGGGTCGCTCGCTGGCCCAGCCGGCGAGGTCGTCGTCGACGGCGTCGAGCTCGATGGCGACGTTGTCGATGCTGAAGACCGTTCCCGCCAGATGGGCGTGATCGATCCAGTCCCAGAACGCGGGGCAGAAGTCGAAGCCGTAGTGGCGGTTCTTCGCCTCGATGAAGACGTTCGTGTCGAGCAGGTAGGCCATCAGCCGGTCCCGAGTCGGCTGACCAGCTCCTCGAAGGTCGACAGCTTCTTCAGCCCCAGCATCTGGAAGGCGTCTCGGTGCAGGGTCTGGCCTTCGAGGGTGCTTACGATCACCGCGCGGGCGAACCGCTTGGAAACCCGCGCGGGTTGGGTGTTGAAGAAGTTGCCGCCGGTGCCCGATCGCTCCCCGAGGATCTCCAGGACCCGGGCCAGCTCGCCCCGGTAAGCGGTCTGGTACTCGTCCCAGCTCAGACGGCCCGCGTCGTGGACGCGGCGGAGGATCACGAGGGTGCTCACCTTGAACCTGCCAGCCAGCGACTCGAGCTCGTCGGTGACCGGCGCGTCAGGCGGCAGCGCGTCGCGTAGGGATGCGAGGGGGACGAGCACTTCGGCGGCGACCTGGTTGCACCAACGCTCGACCGGGTTAGTAGTCGGTGCTGCTGCGAGGTCGGCGTCGTCGAGCGCGGTGTCGCCGAGGAAGAGATGGACGAGCTCGTGGGCGAGCGTGAAGATCTGGGCCGCCTTGGTGTCGGCGCCGTTCACGAACAGCAGCGGCGCGAGCCGGTCCACGAGGGAGAAGCCGCGGAACTCGTCGGGGTCGAGCTTGCGATGCGTGTTGGCGCCGACGACGCCGCTCACCATCACGAGCACGCCCAGCTCGTCCGCATGGTCCACGAGGGTTCGCAGCGCGTCCGACCAGGTGTGACCTCGCTCGCCGGGGTCGAACTGCAGGGTCGCCGTGATCTGCTCGGCGGCCTCGACGACGGGTACCGACGTCGTCAGGGACCCGACGAAGTCGACGGGATCTTCTCTCGTCACCTGGGCGAAGTCCCGGTACCACTCCTGTCGCTGCTGGCAGGCGAAGATCGTGTCGAGCAGGTCGGGACTGGGTCGCCGCACGCCGAGGTCGCCGATCGTCCGGTAGTCGGGGATTGGCACCTGCTCCTCGGGCGGCTCGGGGAGGAAGAGGAAGCCGATCGGCGTGTGCGTCGCCCGGGCGAAGTCTTCGACCTGCTTCAGCGTCGGCGCCCGCTCACCGCTCTCCCACTCGGTGAGCTTCGGGAACTTGTGATTCAGGTCGTCAACGCTGAGCCCAGATCGCTCGCGTGCCCATACGAGCAGCCGGGGGGCCACCCGGGCGGGGACCGAAGCGGTCACAACTCCACCGTAGTGAACAGCTCTGGGAATGAGCGGATGACCACGTCCGTATCGTTCACGCCCAGGCGCTCGCGAGCCACGCGGGCGAATTCCCCGCTGGCCTGGGCCACCCCGAGGGCGGGCTCCAGAGAATTCCTGCCGGGATCGGCGTGCTCGTCGTGTCGTTACGTGACGGGCAGTGTTCCCTGGCCATACGCCTCTGGCTCCTGCACGGCGACACCGTCGATGACTCGACCGATCGGGAAGTCCTTCATGTCCCAGGTCATGAAACGTTCAGCCTTCCCCCGGATCGCGGATGACAGATGGATCGCGTCGGCTCCACGGAGTCCGTGCGCGCGCGAGAGCATCCGAGCGTGCCGAGCAGTCGGCAAGTCCACCTCGGCCCACCTGAGAAAGCCGTGCTCGAAAAAGGCTCGGATCTTGGCATCGACATCCTCGGCGTCGGGCGAGCGGACCTCCCCGTGTCCGCAGACTTCGGCGTAGATGAGCGTGCTCGCAACGATCGTCAGTCGACGTTTTTCTCCCGCGGTGAGCAGCTCGCGAGCAGTGTCCATCCGTCCTTCCTCGCCTCGAAGCCATGCCAAATAGACGTTGGAATCGAGATAGAAGCGAGGAGGTTCAGGCACCGCGCGTCCACTGCTGGTGTTCCACCGCCGTCCGCTCGCCGGTGTACCACGGGGCGATGCCCGTCAGCTCGGCGACGCTGGGTACTAGACCCTCTTCCTCGATGCGGTCAAGGGACTCCACCTTCACTGACGCGACCTGACCTACTCGGTTACGCGTAACGGTGCCCGTGGCCCGCACCCTTGACCCCAGATACTCACGAACCATCTCGAGGAGGTCCACGGGGAACGTGCAGCGCACAGCATGGCGCTCGTCGGCATCATAGAGGCTCACCGTGCGTTGACCGCGGCGCAGGTTCACTACGTCGAGAACGCCTGCTACCGATCCTGATGCCTCGTCCGTCCCCTGGAACGCTTCGGCAGCATGTTCGATGATTTCGGGCGTCACGCGGGCTGCGTACTCTTCGCCATCAGGCGCGACTGCCGACAGGTCGATGCCCGATACCCCGGGGTGGCGCAGAACCTTGCCCATCTTCTGGACATTCACTATGGCCGACTCCGAGAACCAAGGCGGCAATTCGGGTCGTTTTTCGAGGACGGTGAGGCCAGCGACAAGTCGTTCCGGGACTTCGGCGGGAATGTCTACCGAGGGCACAAGTGTCAACCCAATGCTGCCGTTCCAGACCTTCCCTACTCGCCACTGGCCCGGACGTGCTTCTCCCCCACGGGACGTTCGGTCGACCTCCCGCAGGACGCCCAGCGTGTGCTGCAGTACTGAGATCAGCGTGTCGGCCGCGATGGCTCCATGCTGGCCCTGGATCTGTAGCCGAACCTCGGTCATGGCAGCACCGTACCTCCGGGCTGTGACAGCCCCGTCGTAGGGGGGTTGGTGATCGTCTCTCTCGCCCCGGAAGGCGCAACTACTAGGCCAGAATCCTGCTCTTTCGACGCTCTCATCGCTCGCCTGTCAGACGGCGGGCTTTCCGGTACACACGGCGGGCGTAGAGGTCCATCAGCACCTGACGGAACTCCTCGTCGTCGAGGATCCGTTTGAAGATCGCCTCGTTCTCGTCCATGCGGGAGACGACTGTGTCGATGAAGCGGTGATCGAAGACGAGCCGGAAGTTCTCCAGCGTGTTGCTGCGTGCCTGGTCGACGACCTGGGGATCGGCAGCCCAGGTCTCCTCGAACTGGTCGAAGAGGAGCTGGTCGCGCTCGTCGAGGTCGAGCCCGAAGCGCTCGTTGAGCTCGTCGACGATCTCGGAGAGGTGCTCGAGCTGCGGATCGGCCTTGGCCCCCCGGCCTTCGCCGAAGATGGTCTTCACCTCGCCGGAATCGGCGTCCAGCGAGAGCGAACCCTCGAAGGTCATCTCGGTCTTCAGGTGCGTCAGCTCCACCTCGGTCCCGAGATCGAGTCGTTCGACGGTGGCCGCGTCCCGGAGCCGGGCGGCGAGCGCCCGGCAGTAGGTGTAGTCGCGCTCGAGCTTGGAGTCCCCGAAGGCGACCACCTGGGAGAGGAACGAGTAGGTGCGGACGAACCTGTCGAGCGCGTCCTTGAACGCCAGACGGTCCTCTTCGACGAGCGAGGTGAAGCGCTCGACGGCCGGGTCGAGCGCGGCGTAGACCTTCCCATGGCTCTTCGTGTCACCAGCCAGCAGCAGGGCGACGGTGGCCTCGATCTCCTCGGGGCGAAGCACGTCGAAGTCGTCGAGGCGCCGCCGGGTGTCGAAAAGCAGGTTGGGATCAGTCGGCGGTGCGACCGTGCGGCCGTAGTAGGGCTCGAAGGCCTTCACGATGTCCTCGGTCTCGTTTCGGAAGTCGAGGACGAAGGTGTCGGCCTTGTTGGGGTGGATCCGGTTCAGCCGGGAGAGGGTCTGCACGGCGTTCAGCCCGGTGAGCACCTTGTCCACGTACATCGTGTGGAGCAGCGGCTGGTCGAAGCCGGTCTGGAACTTCTCGGCGACGATGAGCACCTGGTAGTCGCTCGTGGCAAAGCGCTCGGCTGTCTGGGACTCGGGAAACCCGTTCATGCCGGCTTCTGAGTAACTGAGGTCGTGCTCGTCGATCACCCGTCCCGAGAAGGCCACGAGCGCCGCCAGGTCGACATAGCCCCTCTTGGCGATGTAGGCGTCGATGGCCTGCTTGTAGCGCACGGCGTGAAGCCGTGAGGAGGTGACCACCATGGCCTTGGCCTGACGCGAGATCTTGGAGGCGGTGTGAGTCCGGAAGTGCTCGACCACGATCTCGGCCTTCTGGGCGAGGTTCGAGGGGTGGAGCGAGACGAACCGGGCGATCGCCCGGCGAGCCTTGGGCGCCTCGTAGGTGGGGTCGTTCTCGACTGCCTTCTCGATCCGCCAGTAGGTCTGGTAGGTGACATAGTTGGCGAGCACGTCCAGGATGAAGCCCTCCTCGACGGCCTGGCGCATCGAGTAGAGGTGGAACGGCTGGTACTTGCCCGTCTCGGGGTCGAGCGTGCCGAACATCTCCAGGGTCCGGGCCTTGGGCGTGGCGGTGAAGGCGAAGAACGACAGGTTCGCCTGCCTGCCACGGGCGCCGACTGCCTTGGCCAGGGCCTCTTCGACCGGGTCGATTGCCTCGGCGATGAACCCGGCGTCCTCGGCTTCGGCGGCAGTGAGCTCGGTCTCGTCAGACGCCCCGAGGGCGAGGCGTAGGTCCTTTGCCGCCTCGCCGGTCTGGGAAGAGTGAGCCTCGTCGACGATCACCGCGTACTGCCGAGCCGGCAGCCCGGCGATCTTGTCCAGGACGAAGGGGAACTTCTGGAGCGTGGTGACGATGATCCGAGCCTGCTCGCCGGCAAGCGCCTCGGCGAGCTGAGTGGAGTCCTTGTCGATCTTCACCACCACGCCTCGCGTGTGCTCGAACTGGTAGATCGTCTCTTGCAGCTGGCGGTCGAGGACGACCCGGTCGGTGATCACCACCACCTTGTCGAAGACCTTCTGGTTGCTGTCATCGTGGAGCGAGGAGAGCCGGTGCGCCGTCCAGGCGATCGTGTTCGACTTCCCCGAGCCGGCCGAGTGCTGGACGAGGTAGCTGTGCCCGGCGCGGTGCTCCCGGGCGTGGGTCTCCAAGGCCAGCACGGCGTCCCACTGGTGAAAGCGCGGGAAGACGACGCGCTCGGCCGCCCGCCGAGCCGCCGGGGTCCCCTGGCTGGGCCGCTCGACGTGGATGAAGCGGGCGAGGAGGTCCATCCAGGCGTCTCGTGCCCACACCCGCTCCCACAGGTAGGCGCTGCGATGCCCGGCCGGGTTCGGCGGGTTGCCGGCACCCCCGGCCTGTCCGAGGTTGAAGGGCAAGAACTGGGTGGCTTGGCCCGCCAGCTTCGTCGTCATCGCCACCCGGTCGGGGTCGACGGCGAAGTGCACGAGCGCCCGGCGGGCCAGGGTGATGTTGGCTGGATCCCGGTCGCTTCGGTACTGACCGATGGCGTGCTCGACGCTCTGGTTCGTGAGCGGGTTCTTCAGCTCCGCGGTGGCCGTCGGGATGCCGTTCACGAAGAGGACCATGTCGAGGGTCTTGGTGGAGCCCGGCTCGTAGGCGAGCTGGCGGGTGACGCTCACCCGGTTCGCCGCATAGAGCTCCTGCAGCTCGGGAGTGAGGCCGTGCGCCGGCTGGAAGAACGCCAGGCGGATCGTCACCCCGAGGTCCACCACCCCCCGGCGGAGCACCTCCACCGTGCCCCGAGCGTCGAGCTCAGCCGCCAGGCGCTTGGCGAAGCCTCGCTGGGCCGCATCGGGGTCGTTGCCGTAGCGAGCGAGCAGCATCTCCCACTCGGTGATCTGGGTGGCGCCGATGAACGCGAACAGCTCCGCGGTGTCGAGACCCTGCACCGGGTCGAAGTGGGAGGGGACCGACTTCAGGTAGCCGGCGGCGAGCAGCGCAGCCTCAATGGCATCCTCGAAACCCCGCTCGTCGACCTTCACGCCGCCACCCCCGGCACCTCCAGCTCGCCAGTGACAGCGGCGGTGATCAACGCCTGGCGATGCTCGGCCAAGAGCAGAATCTGCTGCTGGATAACGGCCGACGGCGCCAGAATCGCGGCTCGCCGTTCGTTAAGATCCTTGACGAGTTCCCGCTGTCGGCTAACGGGTGGCCACGGTATGCGCACCGAGAGCGCAGCATCTTCGTTGAGGAGCGGTACGGGTCCGGGCGTGCTGAGCTCACCCAGGTCGATTGAGGCCAGAGCATGAAAGACGAAGGCCGGCTCTCCCTCGTGCACGGTGACGCCCATAACATTTTGGTCAAGGCAAGATGGCTCGGATAGAATCGCGCGGCGATTGGTCAACAAGGCAGCGCCGATTTTAGGTAAGACGATCGTCCCAATGGGTAGGACCGGAGATCGGAGAAGTGCCGCGACGTCAGGAGTGACGCGATTCACGGTACCTCGGAGCCGAAAGTGACCGTCAATACTGACTAGATCGCTGACCTTGACGTATGCGATCGTACCGGTTGAGTCACCCTGGTACTCGTGTGGGAACGCTGCACCAGCCTGAAGGCGAGCAACTCGACGCAGCTGTACGGAGTCCCATCGGGATGGTGCGGCGACGCCAGTTAGGTCCCGCCTGAAGGCAGTCCATCGCTCATCGAGCAGGACGAGCACACGCTGCTTCTTCTCGATGAGCGCGTCGATGCGAGCGGTCTCCCGATCGAGATAGTCGGCGATAGCGCGCTGGTCGTCTATCGAGGGAACCCTGAGCCAGCTCTTGGTGACGATCTCTGGCCGGACACGCTGCTGGCTGCGGGTAACAGACATGGTGGCGCCGTTGAGCATCTGCCGCAGTGGCTCGGACCCAAGCCAGTAGCGCAGGAACCTCTCGTCGACATTTGGTCCAGGTCGAAGTGCGATGAACTCGGTGGATGCGAGCGTCGGTACATCGTGCGCCTCTGCCAGCAGCACTCGCGGAAGCCGGGGGTTCAACTTGCTGATCAAGATCTCGCCACCAGACAGGAGGAGCTTCCCGCTACCGATCTCGTCCGGCTGCTCGAGGCGCCCGTCACCAATCTCATCGAGCGCCGGGATGCTGTAGTGGAAGACCGTGTCCGCCGAGATCTCGGTTGGGTTGACCGCGCCCCTCTCCTCGCTGGTCAGCCAGTCCAGGCGGCAACGACGCCAGCTCACTCCGTCACCTCGCGAAGGAGGTCTTGGATCTCGGCTTCGAGGGCTTTGATCTCGGCGTCGATCTCGGCGAGGGGCCGTGGTGGCACGTACTTGTAGAAGTGGCGAGTGAGGGGGATCTCGTAGCCGATCTTGGTCTTGGTGTGATCGACCCAGGAGTCGGGGACGTAGGGCAGCACCTCTGCGGCGAGGTAGTCCTCGACGGCGCTGCGGTACTCGATGCTCGCCAGTCGCTCGGTGGGGTCTCCCGCCCAGGTGACCGGGATCGCAGGCAGCGGGACATTCTCGTTGTCTCGCAGATCGGGATCGGGCTCGGAGTCCCCCTTGCGGTTGGTGACGATCGGTGCCTCGGGGTCCGCGACGGCGAGCGCGTCCCAGACCTGCTTCTCGATCGCCTTGGGTAGCGCTCCGAGCTTGGTGGTCATCACGGATCGCTCGGTGGTCGAGACGCCAACCAGCTCGGACAGGCGTGCCGAGAGGTCGTGCTGCTGGTCGGAGGTGAGCTTGGCCCAGTGCTTGGCGGCAGCGAGGCGCTCGGCGGCCTCGGCGGTGACCTCGAAGCGGAGCCGGAGCGGGCGTTCGACGGTGATGCGCTGGAAGCCGAAGGACTCGTTGGGAAGGATCTTGACGTGCTCGCTTTCGGTGAAGTCCGCGTAGAGGCGGGTGATCTCTTCGATCCCCTCGGCTGAGATCTGCTTGCGCTTGTCCCCGAGAGACTTGCGCATCTTCACCCACTTCTCGCGGGCGTCGATGAGCTGCACCTTACCGCGACGCTCCGCGCGCTTTCGGTTGGTGAGCACCCAGAAGTAAGTCGAGATGCCGGTGTTGTAGAAGAGCTGGTCGGGGAGGGCGACGATGGCTTCGAGCCAGTCGTTCTCGATGATCCAGCGGCGGATCTCGGACTCGCCTGATCCGGCGGCCCCCGAGAAGAGCGGCGAGCCGTTGAACACGATGGCGAGGCGGCTGCCTCCCTCCTCGGGCGGCTTCATCTTGGAGAGCATGTGCTGGAGGAACAAGAAGCTGCCGTCGTTGATCCTAGGCAGCCCGGCCCCGAAGCGCCCAGCGAAGCCCCGGGTCTCGTGCTCCGTGCGGACGGCCTCTTCGACTTTCTTCCACTCCACTCCGAAGGGGGGATTGGCGAGCATGTAGTCGAAGCGGGCGTCCTTGTGGCCATTCTCGCTGAAGGAGTTCCCCGAGACGATATGAGAGGCGTCCTGGCCCTTCAGCATCATGTCGGAGCGGCAGATGGCATAGGTCTCGTCGTTGAGCTCCTGGCCGAAGACCTCCAGGCGAGCTGACGGGTTCATCGAGCGCAGATGGTCCTCGGCAACCGACAGCATCCCGCCGGTGCCACAGGCCGGGTCGTAGAGGGTCTTGATGACACCTGCGTCGGTCAAGATGTCGTCGTCGGTAGCGAAGAGCAGGTTCACCATTAGCCGGATCACCTCGCGGGGGGTGAAGTGCTCGCCGGCGGTCTCGTTCGAGAGCTCGGAAAACCGCCGGATTAGCTCCTCGTAGAGGTAGCCCATCTCGAGGTTCGAGACCACCCCGGGGTGCAGGTCCACCTCGGCGAAGCGGGAGACGACCAGATAGAGCAGGTCGGCGCGGGCGAGGCGGGTGATCTGGGTGTCGAAGTCGAACTTGTCGAGCACCTCGCGCGCACCGGAGCTGAACCCGGCGATGTAGGCCCGCAGGTTACCGGCAACCTGGGAGGGGTCGGCGAGGAGTCGGGGGAAATCGAGTGGGGAGGTGTTGTAGAAGCCTTCGCCGGCTACCGCGCACAACACCGGCTCGACGTTGTCGACCTGGCCGCGCAGCTTCGCTGCCCGAGCTAGCACGGCTGGCTTGGTCGGCTCCAGCACGCAGTCGAGGCGGCGCAGCACCGTGAGCGGCAGGATGACCTTGCCGTACTCGGACTGCTTGTAGTCGCCCCGGAGCAGGTCGGCCACGCCCCAGATGAACCCGGCGTGGTTGTTGATCCTGGTCTCGGCCATGCCCGTGCCCATTCCTCCTCAGTGCCGACCTCGACGGTCGATCACATCAAGGGTAGCGAAGCCCTGGTCACTGAGCCCGGACTCCACCATCGTCGGGGCCGACCGTTCTTCTACGGCCGGCTTACTTCGAGATGGCGGTGGACCGCAGCGGCGAGCAAGTGAAGGTCTTGGGGATCGGAGCTGACGACGACGTCGTTGCGGCGAAGCGCTCCTTCGACGACCGTAGCGTCGACGACGTCGGTGCGCGCTGCTTTGGCAAGGAGCTCGCCCACGCGCCGCGCCTGGTCGTCGTCGAGTCGCTCGACCTTGCAGCCGACCAGGAGACGCGCGAGGCGTGCCTGGCGGCTTCCGCCGCGCCACCCTTGGGCCACGACGGGCGCCGGGACGGTCGGTACTTGGCGTAGTTCCAGCAGGGCTCGATGGCGAGCCCACATCTTGCGCTCACCGCGGTCTGCTGCCACCAGTGCCCCGGCGTCGTAGGTGATGCCCATCAAGCGGTTCTGCGCGATCGGGTCCCGCTTCGCCGACCCCGAGCAAGGGCATCTCGAGCCCAAGTCTCAGCCTCGGAGATCTCGTCCTCAGTGAACGCCCCCTCGGCCCGTTCGTACGCCGCAACCGCGGCCAGTCCGGCACGCAGGGTGAGCTCCTTTCGCGCTGTAGCAGCCAACCACCCGCTGTAGGTGGTCCCGGCTGCCTTGGCCGCTTCCTCGATGGAAGCATCGAGATCCGGGGGGATGGAGATCGAACGCTTCTTCCGGAGAGCCACGCGATCATGGTAGCACAGGGGTAGGACAGAAGGTCCCCTAACGTCGCCCCTATACGCCCATGGCCGGGACGGCCGCCCGGGTGGTGGCGGTGTGGCTGAACGACGCCGGGCACCGCACCAAGGCCATCCGGCCGTGGAGAGACCTGGCCGTCCGCATCGTGCTGCGCATCCGGGTCTGCGTGGGCAAGGTCTTCTTGCGCGACGCCCTCCACGATGGCCGTCCACGAGATCCGCGTCGAAGGTCGTGACCGCGCCGTACCGTGGTTCCGCGTGCCAGGCGGGGCGGACCCGAAGGTTCGCGCCCTGGCGCGATCGGCTCGGCGCCCTCGGCGGGATTCGAACCCACGCGCCCGGCTCCGGAGGCCGGCGCTCTATCCACTGAGCTACGAGGGCACTTGCCCTCACCACACTATCCTCGACGTCACCATGCCCATGCGCCCCGCCCTCCAAGACGCTGTCGAGCGTGCCCTTCGCGCGTGCGGCATAGAAGCGCGCCCGGCCGGAATCGGCTTCGAGAGGCCCAGCCGCCCCGAGCACGGCGACTGGTCGACCAACGTGGCGCTCGTGTACGCGAAGGAAGTGGGAGAGCCCCCCCGTGCGCTTGCAGAGCGGATCGCCGCCCACTTGGCGAGCGATCCTCCTCCGCACCTGGAGCGTGTCGAGGTGGCGGGTCCGGGGTTCCTCAATTTCCACCTGTATCCCAAGTGGCTCCACGAATCCCTGCGTGAGGCGGTGTCCGGTGGGACAGATCACTACGCCAGACCGGGCATCGGCGGTGGCGAGCGGGTGCAGGTCGAGTTCGTCTCGGCCAACCCTACGGGTCCCCTGCACGTCGGCAACGGCTGGTGGGGCTCCTACGGGGATGCGCTCGCCCGCGTGCTCGCCCGCTGCGGCTGGTCGGTTGAGCGCGAGTACTACGTAAACGACACCGGGGGCCAGGTCCGCCGTCTCGGCAGCAGCCTGCTTGCCCGCCGGCGCGGGGAGGAGGTGCCCGAGGACGGTTACCAGGGCTCGTACGTCAAAGAGCTGGCCAAGAGCTACAAAGGCCCCGACGACGTGATGGAGGCCGGACGCTTCGCTGCGGAGCGCATACTCGGCTCCATACGAAGCACCCTCGCCTCGATCGGCATCGTCTACGACGAGTGGTACAGCCAGGCGTCAGTAGAGGAGAGCGGCGCAGTTGAGGAGACCATCGGCCTGCTCAGGTCGCGTGGCTTGGTCGAGGAGCGCGACGGCGCGCTCTGGCTGCTCTCCACCCGCCTCGGCGACAGCCGCGACCGGGTGCTCGTGAAGGCGAACGGTGACGTTACCTACCTGGGAGGCGACCTCGCGTACCACCGGGACAAGTTCATCGTTCGCGGCTTCGACCGGGTAATCGACGTTTTCGGGGCTGACCATCACGGCCAGGTGGCGAGCCTGAAGGCCGGCGTGGCCGCCCTGGGAGTCGACCCCAGTCGCCTGGAGGTCAAGCTCGGGCAGATGGTCGCGCTGGTCGATGGCGGCAAGAGCGGTGCCATGTCGAAGCGCGCCGGCAACTTCGTCGCCCTCGACGACCTCATCGCCGACATCGGCCCCGACGCGACGAGGCTGCTATCGCTCGTCAGCTCGCTCGACCAGGCGGCGACCCTCGACCTCGACGTGGTGCGGGGCCAGTCGATGGAGAACCCGGTCTATTACGTGCAGTACGCGCACACCCGCATGGCTTCCATCGAGCGCGTGAGGATCGAGCGCGCAATCGAGAGAGCTCCGCTCGATGACGTGGACCTCTCTGTGCTCGCCCACGAACGCGAGCTCGAGCTCCTGCGGCGTGTCGAGGAGCTCCCCGACGTGCTCGCCGAGGCAGCACGTGACCGTGCGCCCCACAAGGTGACCGCCTGGGTGCGCTCGCTGGCCGGGGCGTTCCACGGCTTCTACCACGACTGCCCGGTGCTGGCGCCCTCGACGCCGCAGGGCCTCGCCCAAGCGCGCCTTTGGCTCGTGGAGGCTGCCAGGGTGGCGCTGGTCATTGGGCTCGACCTCCTCGGAGTGTCCGCGCCCGAGGAGATGTGACGAGGTGGGGGCTCGCGAAGCGGCCGTCGAGCCTGGCATGGAGCGGGCAGGCCACGGCTCGGGCCAGGGCGCTGCTGCACCCGACGAGGGACCCGTGGCTTCGCACCTGCTCCCCGCAACGGCTTCCGTCGGAGCCGACCAGTCCCTGTCGGTCGGCGGGGTAGACCTGGTTACCTTGGCCGAGGAGCACGGCACGCCGCTGTTCGTGTACGACGAGGATCACCTGCGATCGCGCTGCGCGGAGGCGAAGGAGGCCTTCGGCGAGGGCACGGCATACGCGACCAAGGCCTTCTTGTGCAAGGCGATGGCGCGTCTTGCTTGGGAGGAGGGATTGTGGCTCGACGTGTCGACGGCGGGCGAGCTCCATGTCGCGCTCTCCGCCGGGGTGCCCGCCGGCAGGTTGGTGCTTCACGGCAACAACAAGTCGGACGCGGAGATCGAGAGGGCCCTCGCAGCCGGCGTCGGGAAGATCGTCGTGGACTCGCATGACGAGCTGCACCGGCTGGAGCGTGCGCTGGGCGAGGCCGGCGGCGCGCGCCACGGCGGCCGCAACGGAGGTCGCACGGCACGGGTGTTGGTGCGCGTGACCCCGGGCGTCGAGGCTCACACCCACGAGTTCGTCCGCACCGGGCAGGAGGACTCGAAGTTCGGGTTCGGCCTCGCTTCGGGAGAGGCTGGACGCGCGATCGAGCGGCTCTGCCGGATGCGCGGAGTCGAGGTTGTAGGTGTCCACGCCCACATAGGCAGCCAGGTCTTCCGCGTCGAGTCCTTTGCGGAGGAGGTGGAGGCTCTTGCCGGTTTCTTCAGCCCTCTCGGCCTGCAGGAGCTCTCCATAGGGGGTGGTCTCGGCGTCGCCTACGTAGGGGCCGAGCACGCCCCGAGCATCGCCGAATGGGCCATGGCTGTTCGCGGCGCCTGCCGTAGGGCAGGCATCCCAGAGGAGGTGCAGGTGACAGCGGAGCCTGGCAGGGCTATCGCTGCCACTGCCGGTATGACCTTGTACACCGTGGGAACCGTGAAAGAGCTCCCAGGCATTCGCACCTATGTGGCCGTGGACGGCGGGATGAGCGACAACCCGAGGCCGGTGCTCTACGGGAGCGGTTACGAGGCGTTCCTCCCGCGATGCGCGGCGGCACCGAGGCCGCGAGCAGTGCGCGTCGTCGGCAAGCACTGCGAGTCGGGCGACGTGGTGGTGGCCGACGCGCGGGTACCGCTCTCCCTGGAGGTCGGCGACGTGCTTGCCACGCCGGTCACCGGAGCGTACGGGTACTCCATGGCCTCCAACTACAACAAAGTTCCCCGGCCGGAAGTGGTGTTCGTGTCGGGGTCGACGGCGCGCGTGGTCGTGCGCCGCGAGGTGGAGGAGGACATGGTGCGCCTCGATGTGTGAGCACGGACCAGCTTGGTAGCGTGGTCCGATGAGCGACAGGACCCGAGACCTCGGCAACCCGGCGGGCCTTTCCCCTGCCGGGCGGCGGGGTGATGTAGCTGTGCTGCCTCGGATCGGGGTCGGTGTTCTCGGATGCGGCAACGTGGGATCCGCGCTCGTCAGGAACTTGATCGAGGACGCAGAGGGGATCGCCGGGCGCTGCGGCATGCGGCTAGAGGTTGCAGGTGTCGCCGTGGCCGACCCCTCGAAGGATCGCCCCGGGGTTCCGCGCAGCCTGCTCACGTCGGACGCGAAGAGCCTGGTTGCCGATGCCTCGGTTGACGTGGTCGTGGAGCTCATAGGTGGAGTCGACCCTGCCATGTCCTTGGTCGAGGCGGCCCTGGAGGCGAGCAAGCCGGTGGTCACTGCCAACAAGACCCTCATTGCCCTCCACGGCTCCGAGCTGGAGGCGGCGGCAGCAGCAGCGAACGTGGACCTCCTCTACGAGGCGGCGGTAGCCGGCGCCATACCCCTTGTCCGGCCACTCCGGGAGTCCCTGGCCGGCGAGCGGGTCACGAGGGTGACCGGGATCGTGAACGGCACTACCAACTTCGTCCTCACCACCATGTCCGACGAGGGCATCTCCTACGACGAGGCCCTGGCTCGCGCTCAAGAGCTCGGCTTGGCCGAGAGTGATCCGTCGGCGGACGTGGAGGGGTACGACGCTGCTTCCAAGGCTGCGATCCTCGCGGGAATAGCCTTTCACTGCGATGTCGCGGCCGGCGACGTGCGAAGGGAGGGCATTGTGGGGATCCGCCCCCTCGACATCGCCTTCGCCGAGCGGCTCGGTTATGTGGTGAAGCTGCTCGCAGTTGCCGAGCGTACGGACCTGAGCGCAGACCGGGCTGCCACGGACCTGAGCGCAGACCGGGCTGCCACGGACCCGGGCAGGGGTCTGGCTAGCTCGGTGCCGGACGGCGGATCGCCCGAGGTGTCGGTACGCGTCCACCCGGCGATGGTCCCGCTCTCTCACCCCCTTGCGGCTGTGAGGGGATCGTTCAACGCGGTGTTCGTCGAAGGGGAGACCTGCGACGAGCTCATGTTCTACGGCAGGGGCGCCGGGGGCGTGCCGACGGCATCCGCCGTGCTCGGTGACCTGATCGACGCCGCCCACAACTTTCGCTCGGGCGTGTGCAGCCCGGTGAGGAGGAAGGCGCCTGCCCGCATTCACCCGGCGGATGACCTGCGTTCAGCCTGGTACGTGAGCATCGACGTGGTGGACCGTCCCGGGGTGCTTGCCGCGGTGGCCAAGGTGTTCGGCGACAACACGGTGTCGATCCGCTCGATGGAGCAGGTTGGCCTGGCAGAGGAGGCCCGGCTCGTGTTCCTCACCCACGTTGCCCGGCAGGGTGACCTCGAGTCGACGCTGCAGGGTCTTTCCGAGGTGGCGGCAGTCGAGCGGATAGGCGGGGTCATGCGCGTGGTCGGCAACGCTGAAGCGGCCGGTCTCGGGGCGAGCTGATGGATACCTGGCCCGGAGTTATCGAGGCTTACCGCGAGCATCTCCCCGTGGGGCCCTCCACTCCCGTGGTCACCCTGCTCGAGGGGGGCACGCCGCTGCTGCGAGCCCCCAGGCTCTCCGAGCGTGTAGGGGCACAGGTGTGGCTGAAGATCGAGGGCCTGAACCCGACCGGGTCGTTCAAGGACAGGGGCATGACGGTGGCGATCTCGAAGGCCGCCGAAGAGGGCGCCAAGGCCGTCGTCTGCGCGTCGACAGGCAATACCTCGGCCTCGGCGGCTGCTTATGCCTCGCGCGCCGGGCTGACGAGCGCAGTCCTCATCCCCGAGGGGCATATTGCCCTAGGGAAGCTGGCCCAGGCGCTGGTCCACGGAGCGAAGGTCGTTCAGGTCAGGGGCAACTTCGACGAAGCTCTGGCGATCGTCCGCCGAATGGCCGAGCGAGCTCCGGTCACGGTCGTGAACTCGGTTAACCCGTATCGGATCGAGGGGCAGAAGACCGCAGCGTTCGAGATAGTGGACGTGCTCGGCGACGCCCCGGACTTCCACTGCATTCCGGTCGGAAACGCCGGCAACATCACGGCTTATTGGCGTGGATATTGCCAGTACCGCGAGGCCGGACGCTCCACCGGCTTGCCGCGGATGCTCGGGTTCCAGGCGGCGGGGGCAGCGCCCATAGTGCTGGGCCACCCGGTGGAGCAGCCCGAGACGATCGCCACTGCGATACGGATCGGCAACCCTGCTTCGTGGTACTCGGCCACGGCTGCGGCAAGCGAGTCCGGAGGGGCGATCAGAGCGGTCAGCGACGAGCAGATACTCGCTGCTTACCGGTTCCTTGCCACCGAGGAGTCGGTCTTCTGCGAAGCTGCCTCGGCAGCTTCTGTTGCCGGCCTCCTCGCATCAGGCGTCCCCCAGGGGTCGCGGGTGGTCTGTGTGCTCACCGGGCACGGTCTCAAGGATCCGGACCTCGCCATCAGCCAGGTGAGCGTTCCCGAGCCTGTGGAGGCGGACGAGTCGGCCGTGCTCGACGCGCTTGGTCTCTGACCGGGAGGCTGCGCCGTCTGGCGATGGCGCGTGCCGCCGAAGTCGGCTAACATAGAGACACCGCCTTCCAAGCGCTGCGCGACGTGTCGCGGCGGCATCCTGGCACCAAGCCTTGGCAGAGGCGGTCGGGGGGTCGGTGCGTCCACGTGCCGAACCCGCTCGTTCTTTGTCCCAATGCCCTCCGGTTTGCGGGTGTGACACCCGACGCCGAGGCAACTACCAAGTGAGGTAGCTGATGGCGCTAGAGCAGCAGCTCGATCGAAACGTTCTGGAGCGCAAGGAGCGCGAGGAGCTCCGTGCCATAGCGAAGGCCCTATCGGTCGACACGAGCTCGCGGACCAAGAAGGCCGACATCATCGACCAGATCCTCGCTGCTGCGCGCCCGGACGGCTCCAACGGAGGTGCAGGGGCAGAGGCGACCACAGGTGCTGCCGGTGCTGCGCCCAAGCGGACCTCGCGCGCAGCTTCGAGCAATGGGGCAGGAGCTGGCGCTGACGGAGTTGGCGCCGACAGTCCTGGCGGCATCACGGCTGGCGTGGACGGAGCTGGCGTGGACGGAGCGACTTCACCGGGTATGCGCAGCCCTGCTGGCGCCGACGGAACTGGCGCTGACGGAGTCGGCGCCGACGGAGCTGGCGCCGACGGGGCGCCGGACAGAGCGGTGACCACCGCCCAGGTATCGAGCGATGCTGCGTCTGCTGCGGAGCTCCCGCCCGTGCAGGATGTGGCACCCGCTCCGGTCACGACCACAGCGGCCGGAGGCTTCGACCAGCCCGACCAGCCCGACCAGCCACCCCAGTCATCCGATGGCAGCCAGCCATCCCAGCCGTCCCAGTCATCCCAGCCGTCCCAGCCGTCCCAGTCATCCCAGTCATCCCAGCCGTCCCAGTCATCCCAGGGTGGCCAGGGTGGCCAGTCCTCCCAGGGCGGTCATGCTGGCCAGCACGGTGGCGCTCGCCAGGGGAGCGTCGGCGATCAGGGGAACAAGCGCAACCGGCGGAGGCGGGGCAGGGACAGGGACCGCTCCCCTGAGCGGGACTTGCAAGCGGGGAGCCAGGAGGCGAACTACCAGGGCGAGATGGTGGAGGTGAGTGGAGTCCTCGACCAGCGCGACGAGGGGTTCGGTTTCCTCCGGGCCGATGGGTACCTGCCAGGCCCGCGTGACGTCTACGTCTCTGTGAGCCAGGTCAGGCGCTTCGCTCTGCGCAAGGGAGACTACGTCGAGGGCGCATGCCGGCCTGCAGCCAGCAACGAGAAGTTCCCCGCCCTGGTCCGCATAGACAAGGTCAGCGGCTTGTCGCCGGAGGAGGCCCGCAACAGGCCCCGCTTCGAGGATCTGACCCCCCTTTTCCCCGACGAGAGGCTTCGCCTCGAGACTCCGGGATCTGCCGACAACGTGACGGCGAGGATAATCGACCTGCTCTCACCCATAGGAAAGGGGCAGCGTGGTCTCATAGTGTCGCCGCCCAAGGCAGGCAAGACCACGGTGATGAAGCAGATCGCGCATTCCATCGAGGCGAACAACCAGGAGGTCCACTTGATGGTCCTCCTGGTGGACGAGCGTCCCGAAGAGGTAACCGACATGAGGCGCTCGGTGAAGGGGGAGGTGGTCGCCTCCACCTTCGATCGGCCCGCGGACGAGCACACTCAGGTGACCGAGCTCGCGATCGAGCGGGCCAAGCGGCTCGTGGAGCTCGGTAGCGACGTCGTGATCATCCTCGACGGCATTACGCGCCTGGCGAGGGCCTACAACCTCGCCCAACCGGCCAGTGGCCGGATCATGTCGGGGGGTGTCGACTCGGGTGCCCTCTACCCACCGAAGAAGTTCTTCGGTGCGGCGCGCAACATCGAGGAGGGCGGGTCGCTAACCATCCTTGCCACCGCCCTCGTGGAGACCGGGTCCAAGATGGACGAGGTCATCTTCGAGGAGTTCAAGGGCACTGGGAACATGGAGCTGCGCCTCGACAGGCGCCTCGCCGAGCGGAGGCTCTACCCGTCCATCGATGTCAATGCGAGCTCCACGCGCCACGAGGAGCTGCTCTTCGAGCGCAACCAGCTCCAGCAGGTGTGGAAGCTCAGGCGGGTGCTGAACGCCTTGGCCGCAGACGGCAACGCCGCTCCGGGCCTCGAGCTGCTCATGGACAAGATCCGCCAGACGAAGAGCAACGACGAGTTCCTGGCCGACATCGCCAAGGGTTCGGCCCCTACGGTCTGAGGCGTGCTCGGGTCCTCGCGGGCTCCCTGGCTGCCGGGCGTATGGTAGAGTCGAAGCCGCTATGAAGCCAGGAATCCACCCCGAGTACGTGGAGTCGGTAGTGCATTGCTCGTGCGGCAACAGTTTTGCGACGCGTTCGACGAAAGCCGAGCTGCGTGTGGAGCTTTGCAACGAGTGCCACCCCTTCTTCACCGGCAAGCAGAAGCTCGTCGACTCCGGGGGCAGGGTGGAGCGCTTCGAGCGCCGGTACGGCCGCCTGGGCGCCCGCTCGAAGAAGAAGGTCTGACAGCCACGTCCAGTACGGGCTCCCCGCCTGGCTACCCTGGACGATGTGCAAGCCGACCGCCTGGCTGATTGGAGGATAGAGCTCGCATCGGTCCGCGAGAGCCTGAGCGACCGGGAGGTAGCCGCCGATCCGGCTCGCCTGGCGCGCCTCTCCAGGCGCCACAAGGAGCTCGAGACCCTTGTGGCCGCGGGAGAGCGCCTGGAATCGGCCCGCGCGGACCTCGTTGCAGCGAAGGAGCTCTATGCCCAGGCCGCTCCGGCCGAGCGCGACCTGGCAAAGGGGGAGATCGAGCGGGCCGAGGCGGAGGTCGAGTGCCTGGCAGAGGAGTTGCGCCTGCTGCTCGTGCCTCGCGACCCCAACGACGGGCGCGACGTCATGGTGGAGATACGCGGCGCCGAGGGGGGAGAGGAGGCGAACCTCTTCGCCCGGGATCTGTTCGGCATGTACCAGAGGTACGCAGAGCGACGCGGCTGGAAGCTCGAGGTTCTATCGGCGACCCCGTCGGCCCGCGACGGGCTGAACGAGGCGGTTTTCACGCTGAGCGGGCCTGAGGCCTGGCAGCGGATGAAGAACGAGGGGGGCCCGCACCGCGTGCAGCGCGTGCCCCTCACGGAGTCCCAGGGGCGTGTTCACACCTCGTCTGCCACGGTGACGGTGATGCCGGTTGCCGACGAGGTCGAAGTGCGGATAGACCCTGCGGACCTGAGGATCGACGTGTACCGCTCGACTGGTCCGGGCGGGCAGTCGGTCAACACGACCGACTCGGCGGTGCGCGTGACCCACCTGCCCACCGGGATCGTCGTGTCGATGCAGGACGAGAAGAGCCAGATACAAAACCGCGCAAGGGCGCTGCAGGTGCTGCGCTCCCGTCTGCTGCAGGCAGAGCGCGACCGCCTGGCCGCCGAGGCGTCGGAGCAGAGAAGGAGCCAGGTGGGCGGCGGAGGACGCTCCGAGAAGGTCCGCACCTACAACTTCAAGGAGAACCGCGTCACGGACCACAGGGTCAAGCTGACCCTGCACAAGCTGGACCGCGTTCTCGAAGGCGACTTGGACGACGTGGTGGACGCGCTCCTGGCCGACGAGCGCAACCGCCAGCTGGCTGCCGGCCAGCAAAGCCAGGAGCGAGGGCAGCAGGCACGAGAGCACCCGGCGTGAGGGCAGCAGGCACGAGAGCACCCGGCGTGAGGGCACCGGACACGAGAGCGCCAGGCGCGAGAGCATCAGGCGTGCAGGAGCGAGCTGCGGAAGTGCCGGACCTCACTGCTGCTCGCACGCTCGGGGACCTGCTCGCGCTCGGAGAAAGAGCAACCGGCTCGCGCCAGGCCGCGCTATGGCTCGTTGCAGGCGTGCTCGCCCGTTGCTCCGGGCAGGATGGATCCGCCCCCGGCCCGAGTGCCGGCCCGCATGCGGGCCCGCGTGCCGGCCCGAGTATCGACCGCCCGAACCTCCAGGCTCTGCGTTGCCGGCTCGGGGAGCAAGTAGAGGTAGAGGTTGCCCGCCGAGTGGAGAGCGCCGCCAGAAGGTGTGCTGCCGGCGAACCGCTGCAGTACGTGCTCGGAAGCTGGTCCTTCCGAGGCCTGGAGGTGGCGCTGGATGCGCGGGTGTTGATCCCGCGTCCCGAGACGGAGCAGGTCGTGGAGCACGCCTTGGCGGAGCTGGCCGCCAGCGCGGGGAGAGCATGCCCGGGGGAGCCCATGGTTGTGGTGGATATGGGCACCGGGTCTGGCGCCATCGCCATGGCCTTGGCCGCCGAAGGCCCGAGCCGAGCCGGGGAACGCGAGCTCAGGGTGTGGGCGACGGACGCGTCCGCGGACACGCTGGAACTCGCCGGGGAGAACTTCCGCGATCTCGTGGCATCCTGCCCCGGTTCTGCTCCGGTCGAGCTGGCGGAAGGCTCCTGGTTCGGGGCGCTTCCAGCGGAGCTCGCCGGCAGGCTGGCCCTGGTGGTGTCGAACCCACCCTATGTCTCGGAAGGAGAGTGGGAGCAGCTCGAGCCCGCCGTGCGCGATTACGAGCCTCGCATGGCCCTGGTCGCCGGCGAGGCCGGCACCGAGATGATCGAGGCGATCGTCGAGAAGGCCGGGCGCTGGCTCGCTCCCTGGGGGGCGCTGGTGGTCGAGATTGCCCCTCATCAGGCGCTGTTCGCCGCCGAAGCGGCGCATGGGGCCGGCTTCGGCGAGGTCGAGGTGCTGAGAGACCTTGCCGGGCGCGAGCGAGTGCTGGTAGCCCGCGCGTGAGCGACGCGCTGGAGGTGCTCTCCGGCGGCGGCGTTGCCGCGATCCCGACCGATACGGTCTACGGCCTGGCAGCCGATCCGAACTTAGCCGGAGCCACGCGCAGGATCTTCGAGATCAAGGGCAGGCCCATGGCGATGGAGCTTCCGGTGCTGGTGGCCAGCACCGAGCAGGCGAGCTGTCTCGCCGCAGGTTCCCGCTTGCCCGAGCAGGCGCGGATCCTGGTGGAGAGGTTCTGGCCCGGGGGGCTCACCATCGTCGTGCGCCGGGCCGAAGGACTGCTCTGGGACCTCGGCGGCAACGGGGCATCCATAGGGCTGCGCTGTCCCGCTCACCCTGTTGCCCTCGAGCTGTGCAGGAGGGCCGGTCCCCTGGCGGTCACGAGCGCCAATCTCCACGGCGGACCTCCGCTGGTCACGGCCGAGGCCGTCGCTGCCTGCTTCGGGAGCATGGTCGACGTCGTCGTGGACGCCGGGAGATGCGACGGGGTGCCCTCCACGGTCGTGGGCCTGGTGAGCGGGGAGCCGGTCTGCATTCGCGAGGGGTCCCTTCCCTGGGGCGAGGTACTCGCTACGCTCGAGCTCTGAGCTCACGTCACGCTCGGTCGGCCCCTCCAGGTGTCGGTATGCTTCGGTCATGCGCATAGCCGTCGGCTCCGACCATGCCGGCTTTCCCCTCAAGCAGGTGCTGGCCGCCTACCTGGCCGAGCTCGGGCACTTGGTCGACGACATGGGAACGGACACCGAGGACCCCGTCGACTACCCCGCGTACGGCGCTGCTGTGGGAGAGGCTGTGGCCTCCGGGCGGGCCGACCTCGGTTTGTGCGTCTGCGGCACCGGGATTGGCATCGGCATTGCCGCCAACAAGGTCCGAGGCGTGCGCGCGGCTGTCGTTCACGACGTGACGACGGCGCGACTTGCTCGCGAGCACAACGAAGCCAACGTGCTCTGCCTCGGCGGGCGCGTCGTTGGTGCCGAGGTGGCGAGGGAAGCAGTCACGACTTTCCTCGCAGCCGAGCACGCGGGTGGCCGGCACCACCGGAGGGTGGAGGAGATCGCCTCGATCGAGTCCGGCGGGCCGGTGCACGCCCTAGGGGCCTCCGCACCTGCGAGCGGGAGAGCTCGTGCCTAGCCTCGCAGGCGACTCCAGCCGCTTTGCCTCGTCCCCGTTCCAACACTGGCTCGGCGCGGACCAGGAGGTGTCGAACCTGCTGGCTGCAGAGGCCGAGCGGCAGTCGAGCACGCTGCAGCTCATTGCCTCGGAGAACTTCACCTCCGCGGCCGTGCTGGCTGCCACTGGATCGGTCCTCACCAACAAGTACGCGGAGGGCTATCCGGGGAAGCGTTACTACGGCGGCAACCGCGTCGTGGACGAAGTCGAGGCGCTGGCTCGCGAGCGCGCCAAGGCGCTCTTCGGGGCTGAGCACGCGAACGTGCAGCCGCACGCGGGCGCCAGCGCCAACCTGGCGGTCTACCAGGCACTGCTCGATCCGGGCGACACTGTCCTCGCGATGCGCCTCGACCAGGGCGGGCACCTGACCCACGGCTCTCCGGCGAGCATCACGAGCAGGATATGGCGCTTCGTCTCCTACGGCGTGACGCCCGCGACGGGCGATCCCGGCTCGCCGGGGGAGGTGATCGATTTCGACCAGGTGGCCGACCTGGCCAAGCGCGAGCGGCCCCGCCTCATAGTGGCAGGGGCCACCGCCTACTCCCGCCTGATCGAACCAGAGCCCTTCAGGGAGATCGCCGACGCAGTGGGGGCCTACCTCATGTTCGACTCGGCGCACCCTGCGGGGCTGATTGCCGGCGGTGTGCATCCGAGCCCCGTAGCCCTTGCCGACGTCGTCACCTTTACCACTCACAAGACCCTCCGAGGCCCCCGCGGCGGCGCGATCTTGTGCAAGGCGGAGCACGCGAAGGCGATCGACTCCGCTGTCTTCCCCGGGCTCCAGGGAGGTCCGCTCGAGCACGTCGTCGCAGCAAAGGCGGTCGCCTTCGGCGAGGCGGCGGAGCCCAGCTTCCGCGAGTACGCGGCCAGGGTCGTCACCAACGCTCGGGCTCTTGCGGGCGCACTGGCTGGCGAAGGCTTCAGGATTGTCTCAGGAGGCACGGACAACCACCTGCTCCTCGTGGACCTCCGGCCTTTCGACGCCGAGCTCACCGGCAAGCAGGCCCAGGACGTGCTCGACCGCGTAGGCATTACGCTCAATCGCAACCAGATCCCCGACGATCCGCGCCCACCTTTCACCACTTCCGGCCTGCGGCTGGGCACCGCAGCGGAGACGACTGCCGGCATGGGCGCCACGCAGATGGAGGAGATAGCCCGCCTGATAGGCCGGACGCTGCGTAACCGCGACGACGAGCAGGCGCTGACAGCGCTCGGCGAAGAAGTGGCCGCGCTGTGTGCCGCGTTCCCGCCGTACCCCGAGCTCGACGGCAGTCCCGGCGGAGGCTGACCGAGGTTGCCCCCGGTCGGCTCGTACGTCGTCGTCGGGGCCGTCGCCGCCCTCGTGAGCTTCGCTGCCTGCTTCCCCGCGCGGGGAGTGGCCCGGCGTCTGGGGCACGTCGCTGCGCCTGACGAGCGCAGGGTGCACCAGCGGCCGACTCCATATGGCGGGGGCGTCGCAATGCTCCTGGCAGTCTTCGCCGGGTTGGCCGTCGCGTCGACGATGGCGCCCATGGGGCGCATCTTCACCGGGTCCTCGGAGCCGCTTGGCGTCGTCATAGCGGCAGCTGTGATCTTCGGGGTAGGTCTCCTCGACGACGCCCGAGACATGTCCGCCCCTGCCAAGGTGGCCGGCGAGGTCCTCGCAGCGAGCGTCCTGTACTTCTTCGGCGTCACGATGTTCCAGTTCAAGATCCCGCTCGCCGGGTTCGTCGTCCTCTCGCCCGGGCTTACTCCGCTGCTCACCGCGTTGTGGGTGATCGGCATCACCAACGCCGTGAACTTGATCGATGGCCTCGATGGCCTGGCCGCGGGCATTGTCGCCATTGGGTCGGGCGCACTCGCCGTCTACGGGCTGCGGCTCGTGGTGCTCGGCGAGCTCTCCGCGCACAACATCGGCCCTCTGATAGCGGTCGTGACCTGCGGGGCGTGCCTCGGGTTCCTGCCCCACAACTTCCACGAGGCGAAGGTGTTCATGGGGGACGCGGGGGCTCTGCTCCTGGGCCTTCTGATGGCCTCCGCGACCATGGTGGTGGGGGGGAGGACTCCGCCGGTGAGCGGCCAGACGTACTTCTTCTTCGCTCCTTTGTTCATCCCGCTCTTCATCCTCGGCGTCCCCATAGCCGACATGGCCTTCGCCTTCGTCAGGCGCACCGCGAAGGGCACCGGGTTCCAGACCCCCGACAAGGACCACATTCACCACCGGCTACTCCGCCTGGGACATGGGCATCGCCGGACGGTGGTCATCCTCTGGGCATGGACGGTCGTGCTGTCGGGCTTCGTGCTCCTCCCGCTGTTCGGTGGGCGAGCCGCTAACGCCGTCATCCCCTTCGGCGCCGTGGTCCTCGGGCTCGCCCTCTACACCATGTTCCACCCCGGCCTGCGGCGCGGCGACGACGAGCGGGCTCCGGAGGTGCTATCGCCGCCCGCGGATCTCCGCGACGACGCTCCGCCCGAGCCCGCACCTCCGGGCAGCGCAGCTCCAGGCAGCGCACATCCAGGCAGCGCACTGGTTGTCCCCGAGTCCGTAGCTCCGGGTCAGGCACCGGATCGCCCACTTGCGGGGCACGCGGCGCAGCGCCGTTTTGGCAGTGGCCGTCACCTGATGCGAAGATGATCGGCGTGCCGTCGAGTAGCAGGATCGCCAGCGTTCCCAGCCAGCAGCGCGCATGTTGCGATGGAGCGAGCTGTCGTTGGGAAGCCGGCCCGAGTGCCGGCCTCCCAGAGTGAGCAGGGCTGCAGCGGGTGATGTCCCACAGCCGCTCTTTTCCTGACGCGCCTTCGACGAGGCGCCATGGAAGAACTGCCCGACCAGCCAGGGTCCAAGCCGTCGCCAGGCTTGCTGGACCTGCTGGCCATGGGCCTGTCGTCAGCGCTCTTTATCGGCGGGGGGCTCGTGCTCGGTGTGCTGATCGACGACTGGGCAGGAACGGGCTCCGCCCTCACCTTTGTCGGGCTCGGCTTCGGCGTCGTGTTGGCCGTAGCGGCGACGGTGCACCAGGTGCGCAAGTACCTGTAGAGTTCCGACCCTCACACATGCGACCCTCACACACCTCTTAGCCATGCTCCAGAACCTTCTCTCACTCTCGCTGCCCGAGATCGCCCATCTGGCAAGGCGAGCTGCCCTGGCAGCGCTTGCTGCCGGCATAGTTGCCCTGGTCGTGGGCGTCGTGGCGGGTTATGCACTCACGGGGCTCGGGTTCTGCATAGGACTCGGGCTCGGGCTCGGCAACTTCCGCATGGTCACCCGCTCGGTGGAGCGCGTGAGCCGCTCGATGAGGCCCGACAAGCGCAGGCCGCTCGCAACGAGCACCCTCGGGCGCCTGGGGGTGGTGAGCGCAGTCGCAGTGGCCCTGCTGCTCGTGGACGCGCCCCTCGGCTTCGGAACACTCGTCGGTCTCGCGTTCTTCGAGATGCTGCTGCTCGCGAACGTCACGGTCTCGCTCCTGCGCTCCTCGGGCCAAGCCGGTGAGCCGACATGACGAGTGTCCTCCTCGCGGCCAGCATCACCGTGGGAAGCCACCCCCAGGGCAAGCTCTTCGGGCTCACGGTGAACCTGGACACCCTCTGGGCGACCGGCGCCGCGATGCTGGTCGTCATGGTGCTCGGGCTGGTACTGAGGGCCAGAGCGACGAGCGGCGTGCCCGGCAAGCTGCAGCTCGTGTGGGAGGCGGGGGTGGGCGCCGTCCAGAAGCAGGTGGAGACCTCGATCGGCCCTCGCGGCGCGGCGATAGTTCCGCTCGCGGTGGCTCTCTTCCTGTTCATCCTGGTGGCCAACTGGTTCGAGGTATTCGGCCTGGGTGCCAAGTACGAGTTCCTTCCTGCACCCACGGGCGACATCAACCTTCCCCTAGGGATGGCCCTGTTCGTGATAGTGCTGGTTCACGGGGCGTCGATCAAGTCGAGGGGACCGATCGGCTACGTGTCGCATTACCTGTTCCAGCCGTTCCCCAAGTTCCTATTCCCCCTCAACTTGTTCATCAACGTCGTCGAGGAGGTCGCGAGGCCGCTCACGCTGGCTCTCCGTCTCTTCGGGAACCTCCTGTCGGGAGGCCTCATGCTCGCGTTGATCGCCGCCCTGGCGGTGTGGCACATTGCCGGGCTTCCGGTCGGCTACCTGGCGGTCGTGCTGTTCGACCCTGCTTGGAAGCTCTTCGACGTGCTGCTGATCGGCCCCATCCAAGCCTTCATCTTCTCCCTGCTCACCCTCATATACTTCGACGTCGCCATGCAGCACGCCTAGCGACCTCGACCTTCTGTCCGTAAAACCCACACACAAAGGAGCATCATCGATGGCAACCAACGCGATGGCGGAGGCAGTGAAGCTCGCCGGCGCCATGGTAGGGGGCGGGCTCGCCCTTGGCGGCGGCGCGGTCGGGGCAGCAGTCGGCGACGGCCTGGCGGGCAGCCAGACGATCGCCGGCGTCGCCAGGCAGCCCGAGGCCCAGGGACGTCTCTTCACAATCATGTTCCTGACGGTCGGGCTGGTGGAGGCCATGTACTTCATCAACCTGGCCTTCACGGCCCTGTTCGTCTTCTCGCTCTACAAGAAGTAGAAGGATGATCCTCGCTACGAGCAACTTCCTGGTGCCGAACGGCACCATTGTGGTGGAGGTGATCGCGTTCTTGATCGTGGTCGCCTTCGTCGCAAAGGTGGTGCTCCCCCCGCTGAACCAGATGGCAGAGAAGCGCCAAGCCGAGATAGCCGAATCACTGGGCGCGGCCGAGGCAGCGCGGGCCGAGGCAGATCGGGCGCGTGGCGAAAGGGAGAGGACCGTAGAGGAAGCCCGTGCCGAGGCGCGCCAGATAGTCGCCCAGGCGAACCGGACCGCGGAGCAGGTAGTCGCCGATGCGAGGGCTCGCGCGGAGGAGGAGCGCTCCCGCTTGGTGGCCAGTGCCGGCGAGGAGCTTGCCCTCGCGCGCAGGCGGGCTGTAGAGGAGGTGAGCGCCGAGGTTGCGGCCCTTGTGCTCGCTGTGGCCCGCCAGGTCGTGGGGCGCGAGGTGGACGCGGCTGCACACCGGGATCTCATAGACGAGGCGGTGGAGGTCCTGCGCTCGGGGGACGCCATGAGCCGCCGGCCAGCTGCCGGGGTGCCAGCTGCCGGGGTGCCAGCTGCCGGGGTGCCAGCCGCCGGCGCGCCGAGCGCGTCGCAGGAGTAGGCGGGAGCCCTTGCGAGTGCAGCGTCGAGCAATAGGAGGGCCTCCGAGCCACTCGAGAGCCCCGAGAGGCGACAGGTGCGCCTGACACTTCGAGGGTATGCCGAGGCCGTGGCCGAGAGTGCCGCCGCCGGTTCTGCCGCGGGTGCGCTGGCGGACGAGATCGCGCAGGTTACAGGTCTATTCGGTCGGTCCGGCGAGCTCGCAACGGCCATGACCGACGTCGGTGTTCCTATGCAGGCCCGCCGCGCAGTCCTGCAGGACCTGCTTTCGGAGAGGGTCATGCCGTCGACACTTCGCATAGTCCTGCGGGCCGTCGCCGACGAGCGAGCCGACGAGTTGCCCGCTGCCCTGGTCGAGCTGGAGGCACTGACGCGGCATTTCGCGAACCACCAGGAGGAGCTGCTCGCCGGAGGAGAGCCCCCGGAGATCGACCTGGCGCTCGGAAGGAGCGCCTGGCGGGCGCGCATGGGCGGGTATGCGGCGGCAGTTCTCGAGGTGCTCCACGAGGTGGCGGAGATCGAGCAGGTCGAGGGTGAGCTGTTCGCGTTTGCCCGTGTGGTGGCCGCCAACCCGGCGTTACGCTCCGCGTTGGCCGACCACTCGCTGCCCTTGCGAGCGCGCAGGGGCGTGGTGGCAGACCTCCTCTCAGGGCGGGCCCACCCGGCGAGCGTCCGGCTGATCGACGAGACGCTCTCCGGGCGCCTGCGCGACGTGGTAGGTGCGCTCGAGTGGTTGGCCGAGCAGGCGGCCGCCGCGCGGGGGTGGAGGGTGGCTCGGGTGGAGGCGGCGACCGAGCTGTCGGACGAGGATCGCTCGAGGCTCGCGGACGTCCTGTCACGCCGGTTCGGCGCGCCGGTGGAGGTTCAGGTGACCGTGGACCCGGCACTTCTCGGCGGCGCAGTCGTTGCGATCGGCGACCTGCTCGTCGACGCCAGCGCGAGCCACAGGCTGGAGGAGCTGTCGGAGCGCCTGCTCGGCTCCGATGCCGCAGTACCGAGCAGAGCGCTTTAGGCGTCGCATGGGCGACACGAGGACATACACGAAGGAGCCAAGCTGATGGCAGAGCTCACGATAGATGCCGCCGAGATAACCGCGGCGTTGAGCAGGAACGTGGCCGAGTACACCCCCGAGGTGGAGGCAGAGCAGGTCGGCCGGATCGTCGAGGTGGGCGACGGGATTGCGAGAGTGTCCGGCCTCCTCGGCGCAGCGGTGAACGAGCTGCTCGAGTTCGAGGACGGCACGCTCGGGCTCGCTCTCAACCTCGAAGAAGACCTCATAGGCGCGGTGATACTCGGCATGGACGCCCACATCGAGGAGGAGCAGCTAGTCCGCGGGACCAAGCGGATCCTCTCGGTCCCTGTGGGCGACGGCCTTCTCGGTCGGGTCGTCAACGCCCTTGGTGAGCCCATCGACGGCAAGGGGTCGATCGCCAGCACGCAGTCGCGCCGCCTCGAGGTGCAGGCTCCCGGCATCGTCGACCGCCAGCCCGTATGCGAGCCCCTGCAGACGGGGATAAAGGCCATCGACTCCATGACCCCCATAGGCAGGGGGCAGCGTGAGCTCATAATCGGCGACCGCAAGACCGGCAAGACGACCGTCGCGATCGACACGATCATCAACCAGCGCGGCCAGGGTGTGAAGTGTGTGTACGTCGCGATCGGCCAGAAGGGGTCGTCGGTTGCCCAGACCGTGGCGACGCTCGCCGAGCACGGAGCGCTCGAGTACACCGTCGTCGTGGCAGCCCCGGCTTCGGACCCGGCCCCCTTCAAGTACCTGGCTCCCTACGCGGGGTGCGCCATGGGCCAGCACTGGATGGAGAACGGCGAGCACGCCCTCATCGTCTACGACGACCTGTCCAAGCAGGCGGAGGCGTACCGGCAGATGTCGCTCCTGCTGCGGCGCCCCCCCGGGCGCGAGGCATACCCGGGCGACGTCTTCTACCTGCACAGCCGCCTGCTCGAGCGCGCGGCGAAGCTCTCCGACGCACGTGGAGGCGGCTCGCTCACGGCGCTCCCGATCATCGAGACCAAGGCCGGGGACGTCTCCGCTTACATACCTACGAACGTGATCTCCATCACCGACGGTCAGGTGTACCTGGAGTCCGAGCTCTTCTACTCGGGCGTGCGGCCGGCGATGAACGTCGGAATCTCGGTCTCCAGGGTGGGCGGCGCCGCCCAGATCAAGGCCATGAAGAAGGTGGCCGGCACGCTGAAGATAGACCTGGCGCAGTTCCGCGAGCTCGAGGCATTCGCCACCTTCGGGTCCGAGCTCGACAAGGTGTCCCAGGCCCAGCTCGACCGCGGGTACCGCCTCACCGAGCTGCTGAAGCAGGGCCAGAACGCGCCTGTTGCCGTGGAGGAGCAGGTGGTCGTCATCTATGCCGGCACCAAGGGCTGGGTCGACCCGGTGCCCGTCTCGGAGATCAGGCGCTTCGAGGCCGAGCTCGTCGCTTTTCTCCGGGCGAACCACCCGGACCTGCTCGAGACCATTCGCACCAAGGGAGACCTTCCCGACGAGGAAGTGCTCGACAAGGCTCTGGAGTCGTTCGCCTCGGGGTTCGACACAGGGGGCGGTGCCTGAGCGATGGCGGGTGGCCAGGAGAGGGTCCTGCGGCGCCGTATCCGCAGCGTCCAGGCGACGAAGAAGATCACCAGGGCGATGGAGCTGATCGCGGCTTCGCAGATAGTGCGCGCCCAGAACCGCATTGCCTCGGCGAAGCCCTACCAGGAGGGGATAGCCCAGGTGCTGGCCGAGGCTGCACGCGATCTGCCGGGAGGCACCGGGCGGCTCATCGGGGTGCCCGAGGCCCCCACGAGCGTGCTGCTCCTCGCCGTGGTCGCGGACAGGGGTCTGTGCGGGGGTTACAACGCCAACGTGCTTCGAACGACCGAAAGGCTCCTCGCCGCGGGAACTGAGCGGGGGGTGAGATACAGGCTCGTCACCACGGGGCGCAAGGCGGTGTCGTACCTCCGCTTCAGGGGCCACGAGGTCGAGAGCTCCTTCACGGGGTTCTCCGACCGCCCCGCATTCACCGACGCCCGGGAGGTCGCGGGTGTGCTGTGCGCCCCGTTCCTCGAGGAGGCGGTCGACCAGGTGATGGTGGTCTCCACCCGCTTTCTCTCGGCTGGCACGCAGGTGGTGGAGACGCGCCAGGTGCTGCCGCTCCCTGTGCCTGGGCCGGAGTCGTCCTCCGGCGAGGCCGAGCGGCGCGCAGGCTACACCGAGCTCGAGCCCGACGGCCCGGAGCTGCTGGCGAGCCTGGTTCCGAGGTATGTCGAGGCAGCCGTCTTCGGCGCGTTGCTCGAGGCGGCAGCGAGTGAGCACACTGCCCGCCAGAGGGCGATGGCTGCGGCCACCGACAACGCCGACGAGCTGACGAAGACCCTGACAAGGGTGATGAACCGGGCTCGCCAGGACGCGATCACCACAGAGATCATGGAGATCGTCGGCGGCGCCGAGGCCCTTCGTCAGGCAGAGCTATCGGAGCACGAGGATTGAGGGGCGCGGCTGAAGTGCCAATCGAGGATTCCCACCCAGCGCGAAGAGGAGCACCATCATGACCGTCACAGAGAAGGAATCGACTCCCCCCAAGGGCCAGGCCTTGCCGGACGGCCGCGTCGTGGCCATAGCGGGGCCCGTGGTCGACGTCGAGTTCCCTCCCCATGCCCTGCCGGAGATCAACACCGCCGTGGAGATGGACCTCGACTTGGAGGGCAAGCGCGTGACGGTGACGGGAGAGGTGGCTCAGCAGATCGGAGAGGGAAGGGTGCGGTGCATCTGCCTCAAGCCGACCGACGGGATGACCAGGGGCACGGCCGTGCGCAACACCGGCAGGGGACTCTCCGTGCCTGTCGGGGACGCGGTGCTCGGACACGTGTTCAACGTGCTTGGCGAGTCCCTCGACGTGGACGACATCGGGGAGATCGAGGACCGCTGGGACATCCACCGCCCGGCCCCCGCCTTCGACACGCTGGAGCCGCGCTCGCAGATGTTCGAGACGGGAATCAAGGTGATCGACTTGCTCGAGCCCTACGTGCAGGGCGGCAAGATCGGGCTCTTCGGCGGCGCGGGCGTCGGCAAGACCGTGCTCATCATGGAGATGATCAACAGGGTTGCCACGCAGCACGGCGGCGTGTCGGTGTTCGCGGGGGTGGGTGAGCGCACCAGGGAGGGGACGGACCTCTGGATCGAGATGCAGGAGTCGGGGGTGATCTCCAAGGCCGCGCTCGTCTACGGGCAGATGGACGAGCCGCCGGGAGTGCGCCTCCGGGTGGCTCTGGGAGCGCTCACCATGGCCGAGTACTTCAGGGACGTGAAGAACCAGGACGTGCTCTTGTTCGTGGACAACATCTTCCGGTTCGTGCAGGCCGGATCGGAGGTCTCCACGCTGCTCGGTCGGATGCCTTCGGCTGTCGGGTACCAGCCGACCCTCGCCGACGAGATGGGCGAGCTCCAGGAGCGGATCACCTCGACCAGGGGCCGTTCGATCACCTCCCTCCAGGCGGTCTACGTGCCGGCGGACGACTACACGGATCCCGCTCCCTTCACGACCTTCACCCACCTCGACGCCACGACGGAGCTCTCCCGCCAGATCGCCTCGCTCGGCATATACCCTGCCGTGGACCCGCTGGCCTCCACGTCCAACATCCTTGCTCCGGAGATCGTGGGCGAGCGCCACTACGCGGTCGCCCGCCGCGTCCAGGAGGTCCTGCAGCGCTACCGCGAGCTGCAGGACATCATCGCCATACTGGGCCTCGACGAGCTGTCCGAGGACGACCGGGTCACGGTGGCCAGGGCGCGTAAGATCCAGCGCTTCCTTTCCCAGCCGTTCTTCGTGGGCGAAGTGTTCACCGGCATACCGGGGGTCTACGTGCCGGTGGAGGAGACCGTGGAGTCCTTCGAGGCGCTGGTGAACGGCGATCTCGACGACGTCCCCGAGCAGGCATTCCTGAACGTCGGCGGCATCGAGTCCGTCCTCGCGAAGGGCCGTGAGCTCGAGGGGAGCACGGTTTAGTGGCGACCTTCTCGCTCAGGGTCGTCACCCCGGAGAGCACCCTCCTCGAGGACGAGGCTCAGGCCGTCTTCATGCGTACAGACGGTGGCGAGATCGGGTTCCTCGCCGGCCATACGCCCCTGGTGGCCTCTGTCGAGCCGGGTGCTTTGCGGGTGCAGGCGGCTGATGGCAGCGAGAGGACCGTGGACATCGAGGGCGGGTTCGTCCTCATGGACGGAGCACACCTGGTGCTGGTGACGCCCTCGGGGGAGATGGCGCCGGCCTGAGGCCGCTGCCAGGAGCGGATCCTATCCCCGACGTCCAGCGCTGCTGCCGGGATAACCTTGGTCCACGACCATCGAGGACTTCGACCAGGTGCTTGCGGCGGCCCAAGCGGGGCAGGACTGGGCGGTTGCCGTCCTCTACCATGCCTACCACCCGCCCCTGCTTCGCTACCTGCGCTGGCAGGAGCCTTCCGCTGCGGAGGATCTGACCGGCGAGGTATGGCTGGCCGTGGCGCAGCACCTGGCCAGCTTCCGCGGGGACGAGGCAGAGCTCAGGGCGTGGCTCTTCGCGATAGCGAGGCGTCGCCTGGCCGACCACCGCAGGCGCGGGGCCAGGCGGCGCACCGTGCCGCTTCCCGTCGAGCAGTTCGCGGCGCTTGCAGCTTCCGTCGACCCTGCAGACGCGGGCTTGGCGGCGATGTCGGTCGAGCGTGCGGTGGCACGGCTCACAGCCGGGTTGCCGCGCGAGCAGGCCGAGGTCGTGATGCTGCGCGTCGTTGCCGGTCTGAGCGTGGAGGAGACCGCGCAGGTGCTGGGCAAGCGGCCCGGGGCGGTCCGGGTGGCGCAGCATCGGGCCCTGAAGCGCCTTGCCGCGACGCTCACGCCGGACGACGTGAGGCAGGTCTTCGGTGTCTGATATCCCGCGCACGCAGCGCGCGAGGGGCCGCCCGCAGGAACGGATGTCAAGGCGATCACTGGGAGGTGTAACGCGATGGGCGGTCGCGGCGATCTAAGGGGTGAGATGCCACGATTCCCACTCGATGACCAGACGGTAGACCGTCTCCTCTCGGGCGCAATCCACCCGGATGACGCCCCTCCGGGGTACGACCATCTGGCTGCGATCGTCAAGGCGGTAAAGGCTCCGGCCAGCCCCGCTGAGATGGCCGCTCGGGAGACCACGGTAGCTGCGATGGGCGCAGCCATCCGGGGAGGCGCTGGCATCGGGATGCCCGGGAGGGCCCTTCCGAGGAGGAAGTCGATGCTAGGAAAACTGCTCACACTGAAAGCGGCAGGGATCGCCATCCCCGCGATGGCACTCACGGCAGGCGTCGCGGCTGCGGCGACCGGCTCGCTGCCGTCGACGGTCCAGTCCTCTGTCTCGAGCGCGCTGAGCAATGTGGGGATCTCTGTTCCCAACCCCAGCCACAGCGGCGGGGCGGGGGGTTCCGGCAGCTCCGGCAGCTCAGGCAGCTCAGGCAGCTCAGGCAGCTCAGGCAGCTCCACCGGGGGCAGCACCGCCGGGTCGCAGAAGACCACTCCCGTCGGCCCGAGTGCCAGCGGTTCGGACCTGTACGGCCTCTGCACTGCCTACGAGGCCCAGGCTGCCCACTCGACCACCAGCACGACCGGCTCCACCTCGGGCTCCTCGGGCTCGTCTACCTCGGGATCGAGCAGCTCCGTTGCGTTCTCCAACCTTGCCGCGGCTGCTAAGGCCAAGGGCGAGAGCGTCAGTGCCTACTGCAAGGGCGTGACCCCGCCAGGCAAGACGACGAGCTCTTCAGCCTCCTCGAAGGGAACCTCCGAGTCGAGCTCGCACCGTCCGACGAGCACGGGATCGTCGAACGCGCCGTCCAATCCCGGCAGCGGATCGTCGAACGCGTCGAGCAACCCCGGCAGCGGCCACGGTAACGTGCCGACCAACCCCGGCAGCGGATCGTCGAACGTGCCGACCAACCCCGGCAGCGGATCGTCGAACGCGTCGAGCAACCCCGGCAGCGGCCACGGTAACGTGCCGACCAACCCCGGCAGCGGATCGTCGAACGTGCCGACCAACCCCGGCAGCGGATCGTCGAACGCGTCGAGCAACCCCGGCAGCGGCCACGGTAACGCGTCGACCAACCCCGGCAGCGGATCGTCGAACGTGCCGACCAACCCCGGCAGCGGATCGTCGAACGCGCCGACCAATCCCGGCAGCGGATCGTCGAACGCGTCGAGCAACCGGGGCAGCAGCTCCGCCCACGGGGTCCCCGCCGGGGTGACCACAGGTTCAGGCTCTCCAGGTGAGGGGCACTAGTCCGGCTGAACAGCCGGTGATCCGCTAGGTGCCTCCTGCGGGGACACGACAGGCCAGGGTCCCCCACCACCCCGGCTTGTCGGCAGTCCCGCCACGACGGCTCCCTCGCACGCTTCGGGCTCGATCCGTCGCTGCGGGGGAGCCGTCGCGTTCGGGCTCCAACGTCTCGCCGAAGCTCCTAGTCGAACTCGATCTGGCTGAACTCGCGCAGCTTGTGCAGGGGGTGGCGGGCCGACACGAGCCGGACCGTCCCAGAGCGTGAACGCATGACGAGAGACTGGGTCGTGGCGCCGAAGTCGTGGTAGCGGACTCCCTGGAGCAGCTCCCCGTCGGTGATGCCCGTTGCTGCGAAGAAGCAGTTGTCCCCCGAGACGAGGTCGTCGGTCTTCAGAACCTTACCCACGTCGTAGCCAGCAGCAGTTGCAGCTCGGCGCTCGTCGTCGTCGCGAGGCCACAGGCGGCCTTGGATCTCCCCGCCCATGGACTTGAGCGCCGCCGCAGCGATCACGCCCTCGGGGGTGCCGCCGATCCCGAGCAGTATGTCGACGCCGGAGTCCGGCCAGGCAGTCGATATGGCACCTGCGACGTCGCCGTCGGTTATCAGCTTTATCCGGGCGCCGCTCGTTCGCACTTCGGCTATGAGCTCGTGATGTCGCTCCCGGTCGAGGACCACGGTGGTCACGTCGCGGACGGACTTCCCGAGCGCCTTGGCCACCGACTCGATGTTCTCCGCGGCCGGACGCGTGATGTCCACCGATCCCGCTGCTCGGGGCCCGACCGCCAGCTTCTCCATGTACACGCAAGGGCCGGGGTCGAACATGGTGCCGCGATCGGAGACCGCTATGACGGCCAGGGCGCCCCCGCGCCCGAGCGATGTGAGCGTGGTGCCGTCGATGGGGTCTACCGCGATGTCGGTCGGGGGAGGGGAGCCGTCGCCTATGTGCTCGCCGTTGTAGAGCATCGGGGCGTTGTCCTTCTCGCCCTCGCCGATCACGACCACGCCGTCCATGGAGACGGTATGGAGCACCACGCGCATCGCGTTCACGGCTGCCTGGTCGGCGCCCTCCTTGTCACCGCGACCCATCCAGCGTCCGGCGGCCATGGCTGCGGCCTCGGTCACCCTGACCAGCTCCATGGCGAGGTTGCGATCGGGGGCTGACTTGGTTTCGGGCACGTCCAAGACGATAGCCCGGCACGGCATTGGCGAGCGGCAGGCGCGTGATTGTCGTGGGCTACCTCGCCCTTGCGGGCGGGGCTCCCTCACCATTGCGGGAGAGGCTTGCTTGCCGGAACCCGGTAGGATTGCTTCGTGGAGCGCGAACCGAGCAGCCGGGATAGCCAACCCGGCGGCAACTCCAACGACCAGGGGGGATACGAGGCTTGGGCGAGCAGCTTCGAAGCTGCCAAGCTCAGGGACGCCGACTTCGAGACCATGTCCGGTATCCCGCTGGCCCCCACCTACGGCCCTCGCGACTGGCCCTGCGAAGGAGCGGAGGAGCGCCTCGGCTGGCCCGGGCAGCCTCCCTATGCACGCGGTCCGCACGCGTCGATGTACCGCTCGAAGCTCTGGACGATGCGCTTGTTCGCTGGCTTCGGTACCGCCGAGGATACGAACGCTCGCTTCCGCGAGCTGCTCGCGGCCGGCAGCGGCGGGCTGTCGGTGGCCTTCGACCTGCCGACCCTGATGGGCCGCGACTCCGACGATCCCGAGAGCGCCGGCGAGGTCGGCAAGTGCGGTGTCGCCGTTGACACCCTCTCCGACGCCGAGGACCTCTTCGCCGGCATCGACCTCGGAGCGGTCACCACGTCCATGACCATCAACTCACCGGCACCGGTCCTGCTCGCCATGTACGTCGCAGCGGCAGAGGCGAGCGGGGTGGAGCGGGCCAGGCTAGGGGGCACCCTTCAGAACGACATCCTGAAGGAGTACCAGGCCCAAAAGGAGTACGTGTACCCGCCGAGGCCGTCGGTGAGGCTGGTCACCGACGTCATCCGCTTCTGCCAGGCCGAGATGCCGCGCTTCCACCCGGTTTCGGTTTCGGGCTACCACATCCGCGAGGCCGGTTCGACCGCGGCCCAGGAGCTTGCCTTCACCCTCGCGAACGGCTTCGCCTACGTTGAGTCCGCCGTAGCGGCGGGGCTCGGCGTGGACGAGTTCGCGCCGAGGCTCAGCTTCTTCTTCAACGCGCACGTCGACTTCTTCGAGGAGATTGCCAAGTACCGGGCGGCCAGGCGGATCTGGTGGCGGTGGATGACCGAGCGCTACGGCGCACGCGATCCGCGTTCTGCCCAGCTTCGCTTCCATACCCAGACTGCGGGGGTGTCGCTTACGGCCCAGCAGCCCGAGGTGAACATCGTTCGTACGGCGATCGAGGCGCTCGCCGGCGTGCTCGGGGGCACCCAGAGCCTGCACACGAACTCGATGGACGAGGTTCTTGCCTTGCCTACGGAGAAGGCGGCACGCATCGCCCTCCGGACCCAGCAGGTGATCGCCCACGAGACCGGGGTGGCCAACGTGGCAGACCCGCTCGGAGGGTCGTGGTTCGTGGAGTCGCTCACCGACGAGATGGAGCGCCAGGCCGAGGAGACCTTCGCCCGCCTCGTTGCCGAGGGTGACGGGTCCATGCTCGAAGGGGTGCTCCGCGCAATAGAGTCGAGCTGGTTCCAGGGGGAGATAGCGGAGTCCGCCTACCGCTTCCAGAGGAAGGTATCGGCAGGCAGGCGGGTCGTCGTCGGTGTCAACGCATTCTTCGAGGGGAACGAGGAGCCCCCACCGCCGACGCTCCTCATCGGGCCCGAGGTGGAGGAGATGCAGGCGAAGCGCCTGGACGACGTGAAGCGGCGCAGGTCATCCGACGCTGTGCGCGATGCGCTGGCAGAGGTGACGAAGCAGGCGAAGGAGCCCACCGCGAACGTGATGCCCGCTGTGCTCGGGGCGGTGAGGGCGTATGCCACGGTGGGAGAGGTGATGTCGGCCATGGCCGATGTCTTCGGCCGCTGGCGCGAAGACCCGGTCGTCTGAGTGTTCGGGCCGGTCGCCTGGGAGTGCTGATCGTCTGAGTGTCCCGCTTGGTGAGGGGAAATCGGCTATCGCCTGTGGTGTGGCCTCTTCTACGGCAGGCGGCGAGCACGAGATCCCGCTTCTCGGCGAGGACCTCGCTCGGCTTGCGGCGTTCACAGGCGGCGAGAAGGCGGGCCAGGGTGCGCGCTGAAGGCTGGACCAGTCTGCCCTCGTAGGAGCTCACCCACTTGTTTGCTCAGGGCGGTCCTCGGGGTTCAGCGCCTCGAGCGACTGGTGCGCGGTCTCGGGAAACTTCCACACAACGAGCACAGCCACTGCAAGAGGAGCCACGGCGCTGAGAGCGAGCGGACCCCCGAAGCCCCCCATGCGCTCTGCCAGGAAGCCCACCCCCACCACGCCGAGCACGGTGCCGAGCCTGCCGGCTACCGAGAGGATGCCGTTCGCCCGGCCCCGCAGCGAGGTCGGGAACAGCTCCGGCCCGTAGACTCCGAGGGTCGGTACCGCGGCAGCGCCCACGGCGAGCGAGACGGTAGCCCACACCCACATAGGCCACCCGCTCGACAAGAACGTCCCGACCGCGCTCCCGGCGGAGACCACGAGGGCGAAGGCGCCCACCTTGCGCCTGCCCCATAGGTCGGCGAGGCGGCCCCCCGCTACGAGTCCGATCCCGCCCGGTATCCCCGTGGCGATGGTGAACAGCGAGATGCGCTCTGCGCTGAAGCCGCGGTTCTGGCGCAGGAAGCTGTTGCGGAACTGTCCCGTCGGTCCAACGAACACCTGCAGCCCGAAGGCAGCGATGGCGAGAAGCCACAGGCGCCCCCCGTGCCCCTCCATGGTGGCCTCCGTGTGCGGCGCTGCGAAACGCCGGCTCTCGGAGAGGTTGCGGGATACGGGGACCAGCAAGACCAGCCCGGCAATAGAGAGAAGGTACAGGTACCGCCAGCCCCCTGCGCCTGCTCCGGCGACCCCGAGCAACAAGGTGCAGACACCGGTGCCGAGGGCGATGGTGGCGGTGAGGATGCTGACCGCGAAGGCGCGGGCCTCGGGGGGGACCTCCTCGGCAGCCACGACGATAGCGAGGAAGACCGAAGTCTGGGCGAACCCACGCGAGACGACTTGGCTTGCCGCGAGCCACGCGATGCTCGGTGCAAGCGCACCTGCAGCCGTCGCCACGCAACCTAGAGCGCTGGACACCAGCAGCACCTTGCGCCTTCCCTGGCGGTCCGCCAGCGCCATGAGCACCACCATGATCACTGCGTCGGCTCGCACCACGCCGAGTGCGACGCCCTGGGCACCCGCGCTCGCATGGTACTGGTGGGCGGCAAACGTGATGGTCTGGGAGAGGATCCCGGTCACGTAGCCGTTCACCAGGTCGAGGAGGCACAGCGCGGTCAGTGTCGAAGAGGCCCTCTGGTCGAGGCGAACAGGGGCCAGGTACCAGGGGCGCTTCTCACCTGGGCTCCCGATCCTGCGCAGCCATGCCCGGAACGCCGGCACGAACAGGAAGCCGAACCAGGGGATCGCGAGGACGAAATCTACGCTCTGGCGTACCCTGACCCGGTCGCCGACCACCGGCCCCACCTGCACCTCGCGCCGATATCGCGTCATCGGGCCCTGGAGGACGCCTTCGTCGGTGGCGAGCTCGAAGACGCCCGGAGCAACCTCATGCTCGAGGAGGAGATCGTCACGAGGCTGGAGGGCTTCCGCCGCGACGTCCTCCGGCACTTCCTCGTCGACGAAGATCCTGGTCAGCGCTCTATCTCCCCCCTGGCTGCACTGGGAGGAGCATACTGGCAGGCGTGAGAAGCTTCGTGATCAAGCCCTCCGGCCCGCTTCACGGCACCGTCAGGGCAGGAGGTGCCAAGAACTCAGCCTTGAAGTTGATGGCCGCCTGCCTGCTCTCCGAAGGCCGCCACGTCCTGTCCAACGTCCCGCGCATCAAGGACGTGGAGATCATGGCAGACCTGCTACGGGCAACAGGGGCTCGCGTGGAACGCTCCCGCCCAGGTGCATCGGCCACTTCGGCCACTTCGGCCGCACCGGCCGCACCGGCAGCTCCAGACGCGCCGGCCGACCTGGTGGTCGACGTCCCTCGGGAGCTGGTGCCTGTCGCCCCTTACGAGCTGGTCGAGCAGATGCGGGCGTCCGTGGTGCTGCTCGGCCCCCTCCTAGCGCGTTGCGGGGAGGCACGGTTCTCGTTGCCGGGGGGCGACGACTTCGGAAGCCGCCCGATAGACATCCACCTCGGCGCATTCGAGGCTATGGGGGCGAGCTTCGAGGTGGTCCATGGCTACATCGAGGCGAAGGTAGGCGATACCCGAGGCCGGCGCCAGAACCTGGCCGGCACCAAGGTGGTCCTCGAGTACCCGAGCCACACCGCCACCGACAACGTCCTCATGGCTGCCGCGCGGGCGAAGGGGACGACGGTCATCGAGAACGCCGCCCGGGAGCCCGAGGTGGTGGACCTGGCGCGCTTTCTTTCCTCAATGGGGGCACGGATCAAGGGAGCTGGCACCTCGCGGATCGAGGTGGAGGGCGTGGAGGAGCTGTTGCCCTCCTCCCACCGGGTGATACCGGATCGGGTCGTGGCCGCTACCTACCTTGCTGCCGTCGGCCTAGCGGGCGGCGAGGTAGTGGTGGAGGACGCGCACGTGGAGCACATGGACATGCTGCTCCGGAAGCTCGGTGAGATGGGCATGGTCGTATCGCTAGGCCCAGAGGGCCTTCGCGCCAGGTCCGACGGGAGGCTCCACAGCGTGGACCTGGCGACTCTCCCCTACCCGGGTGTCGCCACCGACTACAAGCCATTCCTCGTCACCATGCTCGCGGTGGCGGACGGGGTAGGAATAGTGACGGAGAACCTGTTCGCAGGGCGGTTCAGGTACGTCGAGGAGCTGAGGCGGATGGGGGCCGACATATCTACCGAGGGGCATCACGCCGTCGTCCGCGGAGTGCCGCGCCTGTCAGGCGCTCCCGTGAAGGCACCCGACCTGCGGGGTGGAGCGGCCTTGGTGCTAGCTGGCTTGGCCGCAGAGGGGGAGACGGTCGTCTCCGGCGCCGAGCACGTGGAGCGGGGCTACGAGGACCTGGCCGGCAAACTGAGCGCGCTCGGCGCGTCGGTGATTCGCCGGTGAGCGACTCCGAGCTGCTCGAGCGAGCTCGAGGTGGGGACCGGGTAGCGCTCGCCCGGCTGCTCAGCTTGCTCGAGAACGGAGGCGGGCGCGCCCGGGCGCTGGGCGCGCTCGTCTACAGGGCCGGATCGGAGCCCGATACCGTCGGGATAACCGGCGCCCCCGGAGCAGGCAAGTCCACCCTGACGGACAGGCTCGTCTCCGCAGCCCGGGAGGAGGGACGCCGCGAGGTGGCGGTCGTCGCAGTTGACCCCACATCTCCATTCAGCGGGGGAGCGATCCTCGGCGACCGTGTGAGGATGCAGGGCCACGCTCTCGACGACGGGGTGTTCATCCGCTCGATGGCGACGCGGGGACAGCTCGGCGGCCTAGCCGTCGCGGTGCCCGAGGCGATCCGCGCACTGGGCGCCGCTGGATTTGGCCTGGTGCTCGTCGAGACCGTAGGGGTTGGCCAGGTCGAGGTCGAGGTGGCAGGAGCCACCGACACCACCGTTGTGGTCGTGAACCCCGGGTGGGGCGATTCGGTCCAGGCGGCCAAGGCCGGCCTCCTCGAGGTGGCGGACGTCTTCGTGGTGAACAAGGCTGACCGTCCTGGTGCCTCAGCCACGAGGCGCGACCTCGAGCAGATGCTCGACATGGGAGCGCATCGCGACTGGCGGCCGCCGGTGGTGGAGACCGTAGGCGTGGATGGCAAGGGGGTGGAGGAGCTGTGGGCCGCGATCATCAGCCACCGCCATCACCTCGGGGGCAGTGCCGTGGAGTCGAGGCGAGCCGAGCGCGCCGCGCGCCTTGTGCGGCGTGTCGCTGCGGCCGCGATCGAGCGCGAGCTCGACAGCCTCTGCTCGGGCCCCGGCTACGAGGATCTGGTGCGATTGGTGGTCGAGGGCCGTGCTGATCCCTTCGAGGCTGCTGAGCAACTCCTCGCCGGCATCGCCGGTATCTCCGGCATCTTTCCGGGAGCACGACCGAGCCAGGCGGCGCCGGGAGCACAGCCAGGGGGCACCAGCGCCACCAACGCAACAAGCTAAGGCGCGCTCCATGCAGTGATAGTGGCGCAAAAGGTGACGTAGCTCACGCAGCGCGTTAGCATGACTCTGAAGGGTCGCCTGCGCGGGTAGGCCACCGTTAGCAAGGGGGGGGAGAATGAGGAACCGTCTCCAGAGGGCAGGCACATTGGCCACGCTGCCGATGCTGTCAGTCTTGCTCGGTGCATGCGTCATCCCGGGGTGGCCCTTTGGCGGCTCGGGGGGGTCGTCCGGAACGCCGGTTGTCAGCTCTGTCACCCCCGACAACGGTCCTGCGGCGGGAGGTGCTTCGGTGACGATCACCGGTTCCGACTTCAGCGGTGCCACCGGGGTGTGGTTCGGCTCGGTGGAGACCACCGACTTGAACGTCGTCTCGTCGTCGGAGATAGTCGTGCCTCACGTCCCGGCATCCTCGTCCGGCGACGCCGTGGTGGTGCGGGTGGCCACTCCGTCGGCAACGTCGAGCGCCAAATGCTTCACCATGCTGGCCGGATGTGCGAGCGGCTACTACTACATGGGCGGCAGCTCGCTCGACACCACGCTACCGGTGAACGTGAGCAACCTATCGGTCCCGATCTTCGGGGGGGGAAGCGTGCTGGTCAGCGCCACGGGTGGCACCATCGCGGTGCAGGGTTCGCTCGGGGTCTCGAGGGGCGCCTTCGGCCTGCCGGTGGCCTTCCTCGCGAACGGCAGCGTGGACGTTTCCCACGTGTCTGTCACCTTCGCCGGCAACGTGAGCCACACCGTCTTGGTGCCCCTGCCCCTTGGCCTGCCCTACGGCCTCGACCTGTACGTAAGGGTGGTGCCATCGGTCACGCTGCCCATTCCCCTGAAGGCCACCCTGAACGCGAACTGGACGTTCTCGGTCGGCCTGGTGGACGGCAAGGCGGTTAGCACCTCTAGCACGCTCACCTGTCCCGCCGGTAACGCGAGCAAGGATCTTGCCGCGCTGCCGAGCTGCTTCTCCCTCGGCACCGAGCCCCTCACGCTGTCGGGGTCCCAGACGGCAGCCGTCCTGTCCCCGGTGTGGCTCCAGGTCGGTCCTCCGGGGCTGAACGCCGGGGTGGGGCCCTCCATTGGGCTCTCCGCAGGGGTCGACCAGGCGAGCGGAGCTCCCTACTGGGAGGTCTGCGGCGGCGTGCAGTGGAGCGCGCAGGTCGTGTTCGTGAGCCATGTCGGCAACCTGCTCGGCCCCTACCAGGTGGACGGCTCGCCAGCCGGGGATCCGGCGTCGCACTGCGTGCTCGGCCCCGTCGGCTGACGCATTCCCCGCAGGCTGGGCGAGCTCTCGAGGCAGAGCCCCGGGCACTCGACGAGTACGCGTGGCGCGCCCTGATCGTGCATTAGCTTCGGTACCTGTGGGTGACCCGCGCTGGTACAGACGCGCTGTGTTCTACGAGGTGCTCACACGCGGGTTCTACGACGCCAACGGGGACGGGAAAGGCGACCTCGAGGGCCTCCGCGCCAAGCTCGACTACCTGGAATGGCTGGGCGTCGACTGCCTGTGGCTGCTGCCCTTCTACCCGTCCCCGTTGCGCGACAGCGGCTACGACATCAGCGACTTCTTCAGCGTCCATCCCGATCTCGGAGACGCCGACGACCTAGCTGCTCTCATCGAGGATGCCCACGGGCGCGGAATCCGCGTCATAGGGGACCTGGTGCTCAACCACACGAGTGACCAGCATCCCTGGTTCGTCGAGTCGCGCTCCTCGCGGGACAACCCCAAGGCGGACTGGTACGTCTGGAACGACGACGACAGGCGCTGGCCCGAGGCGCGGGTCGTCTTCGTCGACGTGGAGACCTCCAACTGGACGTGGGACCCGGTGCGCGAGCAGTACTACTGGCATCGCTTCTACACCCACCAGCCCGATCTCAACTACGAGAACGTGGAGGTGGTCGATGCGATGCTCTCGGTGGTGCGGTTCTGGCTCGACATCGGCCTCGACGGCTTCAGGCTCGACGCGGTCCCGTATCTCTACCAGCGTGACGGCACGACAGGCGAGAACTTACCCGAGGCCCATTCGCTCCTGAAACGGCTGCGCAAGGAGGTCGAAGCAGGCTATGAGGACCGGGTCCTGCTGGCCGAGGCCAACCAGTGGCCGGCCGACCTGGTCGACTACTTCGGGGAGGGCGACGAGTGCCACATGTGCTTCCACTTCCCCCTGATGCCGCGCCTGTTCATGGCGATCAGGCGCGAGCAGCGGTTCCCGGTGACCGAGATCCTCGCCCAGACCCCGGAGATACCCGACGGCTGCCAGTGGGCAATCTTCCTCCGCAATCACGACGAGCTGACGCTGGAGAAGGTGACCGAGGAGGAGCGCGACTACATGGTCGCGGAGTACGTGAAGGACCCGCGCATGGCTCGCCACATGGGCATCGGCAGGAGGCTCGCCCCCCTCCTCGACGGCGACAGGCGGCTCGCCGAGCTGCTGTACGCGCTGGTGTTCTCGCTGCCGGGCAGCCCGTTCATCTACTACGGCGACGAGCTGCTCATCGGGGACAACATCTACCTCGGAGACCGTGACTCGGTGCGCACGCCGATGCAGTGGAGCCCGGACCGCAACGGCGGCTTCTCCCGGGCAGACTTCGCGCAGCTCTACCTCCCACCGGTCATGGACCCGGTCTACGGATACGAGGCCGTAAACGTCGAGGCGGCGAGCCGCAACCCGAGCTCGTTCCTCCACTGGATCCGCAGGATGCTGCTCGCCCGCCGCCAATACCCCGTGTTCGGCTCCGGAGGGATGGAGCAGGTGAGTTGTGCGAACCCATCAGTTCTCGCCTTCGTGAGGATCCCTGATACGCCGGACGAGAACCCTGTGCTCTGCGTGAACAACTTGAGCCGCTTCGCGCAGCCCGGGTGGTTGGAGCTGGCGCGCTGGGCAGGCTGCTGCCCCGTCGAGGTGCTCGGGCGGGTACCGTTTCCTGACGTGGGCGAAGGTTCGTACGGCGTGACCCTGGGTCCCTATGGCTTCTACTGGTTCGAGCTGACCCGCTCGGAGGAGCCACGATGACGAGCGGCACGTGGTCGAGCGCTGAGGACCAGAGACGCTCTCTCTCCGCTCTGGTGGCTGCCGCCATCGAGCGCTACGGCGGCAAGTCCGAGGGACCGCAGCCGCAGGTGCCCGCTCGAGTGGAGCCCGTGCAAGTGGATCTGCTGCAGGTGGACGTGCTCCGCCGCGAGCGCCCCGGCCTTGTCGGTGTCCTGGCGGCTGCAGGTGGGAGCGTGTTCCACGTGGTCCTCGGGCTGCGCTCTCCCGGCGACGAGGCGCACTTCCTCCCCGAGGCGGAGGAGCCCATACTCGGGCTCTACGAGGACGAGGACGGGCTGGCCGTTGCGATCGACGCGCTCTTCGACGCCGATCTGGCCATCGCGCTGCTCCAGGCTGTTCTGCCCGAGCAGGCCTCCGGGCTGGCCCACGTCCGGCTCCTTGCTGCGGACGACTCCATGGTCCGCCTCGCGTTCGACGATAGGTTGACCTTCAGCTTCTTCAGGCGCGTCGCGCCAGGCACGAACCCGGTGGTCGACATGCTGGTCAAGTTGGACGAGGCCGGCTTCAACCACATCCCGGCTCCTCTCGGCGTGTGGCGCGGACCCTCGGGAGACCTCGGAATTGTCCAGGAGCAGCTCTTCGGCGCCTCTCCCGGGACGGCCGTCGCCGAGTCGTCGCTCAGGGATCTCTACGAGTCACGCTGCGATCCCGCGGAGGCAGGCGGCGACTTCGCACCTGAAGCCCATGCGCTCGGTACCATGACGGCGCGCATGCATCTCGCTCTCGACCGGGCGTTCGGCCGCCGCCCCGGGGAGCCGAAGGCGTGGGCGGACGAGGTCGAGAAGCTGGTGTCCGCTGCAGATCCGGCACTGCTCGACCGCCCCGACGTGGCTGGTGCTCTGGTCGACCTGCGCGGGCTCGAGGCACGCTGCGCCAGCATAAGGGCGCACGGCGACATGCACCTGGCTCGTGTGTGCCGCACCGAGCAGGGTTGGTACCTGTGGGACCTGGCCCCCCAGGGGGGTGAGCCTTACGGAAGGTTCGTATCGCCGCTCCTGGACGTGGCCACCATGCTCTGGTCCTTCGGGCAGCTTGCTGGGGCGACTGCCGCGGAGCGTGACATCGCAGGCGACGAGGACCTCGTGGAGCTGGAGCGGGCCTGGGAGCGGCGGAGCCGCCGCGCCTTCCTCGCGGGGTACCTGAACGTTCCGGGCATCCACGGCCTGGTTCCCCACGACAAGTACACGCTGCGCACGGTCACCGCCGCGCTGGAGCTCGGCCGTGCAGCAAGGGAGCGCCTCGAGGTATCGCCGGCGGATGAGCTGGCCGGAGCCTGAGCACCAAGCCCTGAGCACCAAGCCCTGAGCACCAAGCCCTGAGCACCAAGCCCTGAGCACCAAGCCCTGAGCACCAAGCCCTGAGCACTAGCATGGTCCAATGAGACTGGGGATACTGACCGGCGGGGGCGACTGCCCGGGCCTGAACGCGGTGATACGCGCTGTGGTGCTTGCAGGTCACCTGCGCCACGGCGACGAGGTGATCGGTTTCGCCGACGGATGGAGAGGCGTCCTCGACGGCGAGACCATTCCCCTGGACCCGGGACGCTGCCGCGACATCCTCGCGCTGGGGGGCACGATCATAGGGACCTCGCGGACCAACCCGTTCGCGACGGACGAGGGACCGGCGCGCGTGCTCGGCACGCTTGGCGCACACGGAGTGGAGGCTCTTGTCGCGGTTGGTGGGGAAGACACCCTGGGTGTGGCGACGCGCCTGGTGGAGCTGGGTGTGAGGGTCGTCGGGGTGCCGAAGACCATCGACAACGACCTCTCGGGCACCGAGGTCACCTTCGGGTTCGACACGGCCGTTCAGATTGCGACGGAGGCCATTGACCGGCTGCGTACCACCGCAGAGTCGCATCATCGGGTCATCGTCTGCGAGGTAATGGGTCGCAATGCAGGCTGGATAGCTACCCACTCGGGCATAGCTGGAGGAGCGGCCGACATCCTCGTCCCCGAGGTTCCCTTCGATGTGGAGGCACTGTGCTCGCGCCTGAGGAAGCGCCACGAGGGGGGCAGGTTCTCCTCGATCGTAGTAGTCGCCGAAGGCGCCGTACCGGTGAGCGAGGCCGACGCCGCATCGGCTCGCGGTGTGTCTCTCCCTGGGAATGCCGACGCATTCGGCCACGCGCGCCTGGGCGGCATCGGCGCCTGGCTGGCCGAGGAGATAGAGCGCCGGACCGGCATCGAGGCAAGGGTCACGATCTTGGGGCACATCCAGCGTGGGGGCACTCCTACGGCGTTCGATCGCGTGCTCGCCACGCGCTTGGGAGTGGCTGCCGTCGATGCGGTCCACGACGGAGCGTTCGGGGTGATGGTGGGCCTGGCTGCCGGCAAAATCGTTCGGGTGCCGCTCTCGGAGGCCACCGGGTCGCTGAAGACGGTGGATCTCGACCTCTACGAGAACGTGGCTGGTCTCTTCTCAGGCTGAGCAGCCACAGCCGCGTTGCTCCGGCAGGGTGAGCCTCTTAGCCTCAGCCCTCAGGACTCCACGAGCTCGCCTGTGAGCTCAGCAGGCGGCGACCCTCGCGCGAAGCTCCTCGGTGGCCTGCTCGGGTGCCACGATGTTGATCAGAACACCGGTGCCGAGCTCGAACCCGGCGAGCGTGGTCAGCTTCGGCAGGATGTGCACGTGCCAGTGGTAGGGATCCGAGGCTCGGTAGGGAGCCGAGTGGAAGACGACGTTGTAGGCGACGTCGGTGAAGCGCTGGCGCAAGTGTGCAATTGCCACCTTGATTGCCTGGCCCGTCGCCACGAGGTCGGACGTGGGGGCCTTGTGAAGGTGGGGGCCGTGATTGCGCGGGATCGCAAGCATCTCGAAGGGAACTCCGCTCCAGAACGGGCACAGCACGATCACCTCTTCGTCGGCGTAGACGACCCGGTGCCCTGCGCCCTCCTCGGCGTCGGCGGTGGTGCAGAGTAGGCAGCGCCCAGCGAACCTGGCGAACCCTGCCTGCTCCTCGGCAAGCTCCCTCGGCACGAAGGACATCCCGAGCAGCTGGCCGTGGGGGTGCTCGATGGACGCGCCGGCTTCCCGCCCGGAGTTCACGATCGCCTGGCTGTAGCGCAGTCCCGGAACCGATGCGTGCTCTTCGGTCCGGTCCCGGATCGCAGCCATCACCAAGCTGGCTTGCTCGTCGGACAGGCGATCCCATCCGTCGTCGTGGTCGGGGGAGAGCACCAGAACCTCGTGTATCCCGCCCGCAGTGGCCTGTGTGAACACCGGGCCCCGGTGGTCCACGATGAACGGCTTGTCGCCGGAGAAGGCCGGGTAGAGGTTCGGCACCACGCGCACGAGCCATCCCCCTGACGAGCCATAGGTTTCGAGCGCCGGAGGCGTGGCCTCCTCGTTGCCCGGGCAGAACGGGCACGGCCTGTCGCGGTCAGCCTGGATCGGCGCAGCGCACGGTGAGAAGGCAAACGGTCGTTCGCCGCGATAGGTACTGACGACGACCCACCGACCTGTCAGGGGGTCGAGCCTGAGTTGGTTGGGAGTCGAGGCGCCTTGTGACGCGCCCTCCAATTCACCTAGCGATGCTCCCCGCGTCATCAGGTTCGGTTCCTTGTCACTGTTCTCTCCGGAACTGCATACCACTACGGTAGTGCCCCCCGCATGTGATATCGGCGCATCCAGCCATTTTCTGAAGCAGAATCTTGGGCCCCCCGCCCCCCCTGGCGCCGGGCGCCCCGCTGCACCGATACGCAGATACTGCGTCCACGACTGGCTACCCTCGCGCGTGCCTGTTGGAGCCGCAGCCGTGTATACCGTGGAAATGCGCCCGGACTCGTTGGCGACCAGCGTGCCTACGGGCCCCTCCTTCGACTTGCTGCTCGTAGCGCATGTTGCTAGCGCCTTCATCGGCTTCGGGGTCGTGGCGATCACCGGAATTCAGGCGTTCCGGGCGAGGGTCGGCTTCGCCGCTCTCACCCCGGGGCTCCGGCGGTACTTCCGTCCTGGCACCAACTGGCTCGGCCGAGTCGTATTCCTGGTACCGGTGCTCGGTGCCGCTCTGGTGCTCGACAGCGGCGGCACCTTCGGTTTCGGCGACACGTTCGTCGTCGCCGGCATCGTTCTGTGGGCGGCATCGGCTGTGCTTGCCGAGATCGTGCTCTGGCCGGGGGAGCGTCACATACAGGCGCTCGTCTCCGGCGAGCCCCTAGCTGATCCCGGCGAGCTCGAGCGATCATGCCGGCGGGCGTCGCTCGCAGCTGCAGCGATAACGGCCATGTTCGTAGCTGCCGTCGTGTTGATGGTGACCCGCCCTTGAACTTCGGGCGCTGTCTCACGAGCGGCCGGCACAGGTCCGTGACGGGGACAGTGCGGAACCGGAGGAACGGTCGGAACGAGGGGAATGGGGGGAATGGGGGGAATGGGAGGTGCGGTTAGCATCTGATTGGTGCGGTCATACCTCGACTACGCGTCGACGACGCCGCTCCATCCCGCCGCACGCGAAGCGATGGAGCAGGTGCTCGACGAAGGATCCTGGAACCCGTCAGGCCAGCACTCGTTGGCACGCAAGGCGCGCTTGCGCCTCGACGAGGCGCGCGAATCCATCGCCCGTGTGCTGGCCTGCGAGCCTGGAGAGGTCGTCTTCACGAGTGGAGGGACGGAGTCGGACAACCTGGCGGTTCTAGGTGTGCACGGGGCGCGCCCGGGTACGGTCGTCTGCTCCGCCGTCGAGCACCCTGCCGTGCTGCGCTGCTGTGAGCGCACCGGCGCAAGAGTGGTTCCGGTCGACTCTGCCGGCGTGCTCGACTTGGAAGCTCTGGCGGGCGCGCTCGACCCGGCGGTGAGCCTGGTCTCGGTGATGCTCGCGAACAACGAGGTGGGTGTGATCCAGCCCGTGGGTGAGGTTGCCGATATGGTGCGCGCGCTTGCGCCGGATGCAGCTCTTCACACTGACGCCGTGCATGCCGCGCCCTGGCTCGATGTAGGGGCTTGCTGTGCCCGGGCCGACCTTGTTTCCCTGAGCGCTCACAAGTTCGGCGGGCCGGTGGGCTCCGGCGTCCTGGTCGTGAGGTCGGGGACCCCCTTTACCTCGACCCTCTACGGCGGCTCCCAGGAGCTCGGGAGGAGGGCCGGCACCGAGAACGTCGTGGGGGCGGTCGGCATGGCAGCGGCTTTGGCTGCCAGCGCGGACGCTCGTGAAGCAGAGGTGGAGCGCGTGGGACAGCTACGCGACCGGCTGGTGCACGAGCTGGTCGAGGGGAGCGTCGAGGCACGTGAGAGCGCGCTCTACCTGGACGGGACCAGGCCCCCAAAGGTCGCGGGTTCCTGCCACGTGTGCGTGGAGGGCGTGGACAGCCAGGAGCTCCTCTTCGCGCTGGACCGAGCGGGGGTTTGCGCTTCTGCGGGATCAGCCTGTTCGAGCGGAGCGCGCGAGCCGAGCCATGTCCTCGCTGCTATGGGGGTGAGCCCGCGGCTCGCGCTCGGGGCTCTCAGGCTTACCCTGGGCCACACGACCACTGCCGCCGAGGTCGACCATGCCGTGGATGCAGTGGGCGAGGCGGTGGCCAAGCTCCGTACCGGGCGCCAGGCGCGCTAGCGGGTACTACCGGGAGCTGGCAGGCACTTCCGGGAGCTGGCTGCGAGCGTGTCGCTCAACCGCTCGGGAGCCGGCTCCCGAGATCCCCCCGGTGCGCTGTTGGCACGAGAGGCCCGAGGAGGTGTGCCACCGACCCAACGGCACTCGACGCGACCTGGCTCGCCATCGACTGGACTTCCTCGAGCGACTTACCCGGCAGCAGGTGCAATAGGTGGTTGTCGGCAAGGATCGTGACGGCCGGTGCGTTGGTGGTCGTCGAGGATGTGCCGCCCTTGCCGGAGCCGTCCTTCGATCCGCCCTTCGTTTTGGCGGCCATGACCGGTTGCGCCTGCTTGCGATTGCCAGAGGCGTGTTCGGGCTGCTTGGCCTTGTCTGGGTGCGATGCAGGCTGCTGCCCTTCGCCG
>JAJYXW010000006.1 GCA_021801525.1 Actinomycetes bacterium | reverse complement strand
GCCCCCCGTGAGCGGGTCCGCGGCTATGCCGACTATCGGCTTGTTCAAGGGCTTTCCGCCCATGGAGCCGTAGAAGGGGGCGTTGAAGGCGAAGATCCCACCGTCGGAGGCAACCTCCCAGTAGCCCCCCGTGAGCGGGTCCGCGGCTATGCCGACTATCGGCTTGTTCAAGGGCTTTCCGCCCATGGAGCCGTAGAAGGGGGCGTTGAAGGCGAAGATCCCACCGTCGGAGGCAACCTCCCAGTAGCCCGTGGTCAGCGGAGGCGGAGGCAGGCTCACAATGAGAGTGGCGGTACCCGAGGATGCCGCGTGGGTGGAGTCGCCCGAATAGGTGCCCGTGACCGTGTCGGTCCCAACCGGCGCGTTGCTGGCCGAGCAGCTCCCCGTGCCTGAAGACAACGTGGCCGTGCAGAGCGAGGTGGAACCAGTCGTGAACGCCACCGTCCCCGTAGGGGTGCCAGAAGAGGTGCTCACCGAAGCCGAGTAGCTCACACTCTGGCCCTTGCTGACCGAGCTAGGTGACACCGACACAGAAGTCGAGGTCGGCGTAAGAGCCGCCTTCACCGTCTGGGAGAGCGGTGCCGAGGTGGACGAGGCGAACTTGGGATCACCCGAGTACGTGGCCACGATCGTGTGGGTGCCCGCCGCAGAGTAGATGACGGAGCAGGTGGCCTTGTCGGTCGTGGTGCTGACAGAGACAGATCCGCATCCGCTGATCGTGGTCCCGCCGTCGGTGAAGCCGACCGTGCCGCCGTCCGGCACCGGGGAGACCGTGGCGGTGTACGTGACTTGCTGGCCCACAGAGGAGGGGTTCACTGAGGAGCCCAGCGATGTCGTTGTCGACGTCGGCGGTGGTGGTGGCGAGGTCATGTCCGTCAGGGTCACCCCGCTTGCTGTGTACGCGACCTGGAGCTTGCGGCCATTTGCAGTTATCACCGACCCGTTGGTCGGAGCATTGGAGAACGTGCCGCTCTCGGCTGCGCCACCGGTGAGCGAGATGACGTCGAAAGACTGACCGAAGGGCGCAGCGTAGGAATCGGTCACGTTCAAGGTGGCGCCGTCGATGCAGAGGGTGTCGCTAGAGCTGGGAGAGGTGCAGGAGGTCTTCGAGCTCGAGCTCACGACGAGCTGGGAGTAGCCCGAGCCTGCGCTCGAGCCAGTGATGTCGACATTGAGGGCTCCGCCTGAGCTGGCGCCGATGTTCAGGTCGACGGTGCCGTTCGCCGTGAGGATCCCAGGGGAGGTCCCGGGGTGGATTGCACCAGCGTTGGTGACTCCCGCGACCGACCCGGTGCCCTCGAGCATCGCACCGGATTCGACGGTGGTTGGCGGAACCGCTCCAGTGGTTGCCACGTCGAGGGTCCCGTCGTCGACGACGGTCGCGCTGTTGGTCTCGGAAGCGCTGAGCATCACTGTGCCGGTGTAGGGAGCAGAAGTGTCGTTGATGTGCAGAGCACCACCGCCTATGGGACTCGAGACCGTGAAGGTACCTACCTTCGAGGCAACCTCCGCAGTGCCACGGGACGCCGGAGTAACCGTGATGGCGCCGGTCGACCAGGCGTCGCCGGACGTCTCGTCGACTACCTGGGAATCGCCGGTTGAACCGATACCACCGCCGTTGCCGAGATGGAGCGGGTTGGTCACGGTCATAGGGCCGCCATTATTGGTGTTGTTTAGCTCCAAGACGGTTGGCACAGGGCATGAGAAAAGCGCCGGTGGGCAGGACTTGCTGACATTGGCGACCGTAACGGTGCCCGTGCCCAGCGGGTTGGAGGTCGAGGCAGCCGGCTCGTCGAGCAGCGTGCCACCCTCGATGGTGGTCGAGGCCTGCGAGTTGTTCGCGGTGAGCACGACGGTGCCCGTGTTGGCCGAGTCGCCGGCGGTCAAGCCACCGCCGGAGCTCGTGAGCGCTCCCGAAATGGTGAGGACCTGGCCATTCACCGCCGCGAGCTCCTCGGTCGGCACCGGTGAAGAGGGGACGAAAAATACCCGCCCTGACCACGTATCGGAGGTCTGGTCGAGGACCAGTGTCGTGCCGCTGGTGGTGGCGCCAGCTGTGCCGAGGTAGAGCGGATAGGCGAGGGAGTTGGTCGAAGCCCAGGTCTTCCCCCCGTTGTTGTTGAGCTCCAAGGTCCCAGCGGTGTCCACCGTGACCCTGCCGGTCGTGGTGCCGTTAGTCTTGCCGAGCACCCCTTGTGTGCTCGAAGGACTGGCGTTGCTCGAGGAGGGCTTGGCGAGCAAGGTGCCGCTTTGCACCGTCGTGCCGCCCGAGTAGCTGTTCGACGCGTTGGTCAGATCCACGGTGCCTGGCTGGCCGCCCGCGTTCACTACGAGTGCACCCGAACCACCGACTGAGTTGGTCAGCTTCAAGGTCTCGCCGCCGACGACGTTCACGTCGTCGCTTGTGCCGGTCGCGAGCGTCACCGGCCCGGTCCAGCTGTCCGTAGCCGGCGATCCGACGAACGGATCGCTCAGAGTAGCCGTTCCGCTGCTGCCGCTTCCCAGAGTGAGGCTGTTGGAAAACGAGAGCGCCGTTCCCCCGTCGTTCTCGATCTCTAGGGTTGCGCCGGAGTCGACGGCCACCGCACCGCCACCGCCTAGAGCAGTCGAGGTCTTCAGGTGCAGTTGCCCGAAGGCCACCTCGGTCGTGCCGGTATAGGTGCTCGACTCGAAGAAGACCGTGCCCGTCCCGTCACCGCCCACGGTTATGTTCGCAGCCGAGCCCGGCGTCGACTCGCCGATCGCGCCGGAGACGGTGAGCAGTGCGCCGCTCGAGGTTTCGACGTAGTCGGTAGTGCCGCTGTCGAGCGTTACGGTTCCGGTCCAGCAGTCGATCCTGCTCCCGCACGTAAAGGTACCCGACGGTGGGGAGGCCGCAGTCGCGTCTCCAAGGGTCGCTAATCCGCTCCCCCCGCTGCCCAAGGTCAAGTTGTTGGCGATGTCGAGACCGGAGCCGCGTCCATTGGCCAGCTCCAGCGTGGCGAAGCTGTGGACCGCGACGGCTCCTGTTCCCAGGGCGCTCGAGCTCTCGATCTGCAGATACGAAGGCAGCACGGTGGTGGTGCCGGTGTAGGTGTTGGCCCCTGAAAGGGTGACAGTGCCGCTAAGACCGCTCGCACCAGCCGTGAGGTCGTCGTTACCGCTCTGGTTGCCCATAACACCCGTGACTGCCAGCTCCCCGCCTCCCTTTGCAGCGAGCGTGGCGGTGTTGGACGAGCCGAGCTTGATGCTGCCCTGCCAGGTGTCGGCACCGGAGGCGTCCGTGGTCTCGAGGGTCCCTGCGAGGTCAGTGATGCCCACCGCGCTCGGGATGGTCACATTGCCAGTCAGGTCGAGGAAAGCGCCGGGAGCGACGGTCACGCCGCTCGTCGAGCCGAGCCCCGAGGAGTGGTCAACCTGGAGCGTCCCGTCGGCAACCTTCGTGGCCTGGACGAGGCCGTTAAATTGAGGACAGCCCAGCTCGACAGTCCCGGTGTTGGGAGTGGCTGTGTCGTTCACGACGAAGGCGCTGGCGCCACTGTATAGGATCCCGGTGAGATCGAGAGTGACGCCGGTAGTGGTGACGGCGACCTCTGTCGATGCGTCTCCGAGTGTTACATCCACCGGGAAGGTGACGGTGCCGCTCGACGCGCTGTCGCACAGCCCGATGGTCGTTCCACTACCGCAGGCCGCTGGTGCGGTCGTAGGAGTAAGGGTGATCAACTGGCTCGTTAGCGAGTTGGTGAAGGTGTAGCCACTGCTTTCGATGGTGATCGAGTTGTATCTGGCGCCCGATGACATTCCGCTATCCCAGGTAACCGTCGCGGGGTTCGTGTAGCCGGATGGGAAGACGACAATGGCTCCGCTGGGCGGCACCTCGGACACGACATCGCTATCGTTTAGCGACTCCTCGGTGAAGGATCCTCGGTTCGACGTGATAGCGAAGGAGTCGTCAGGGGCGGAACCGCTCGCGTCCGTGTCACACGTCCAGTTCGCCGTGTTGGACCAGTTTCCGTTCGTACCGGCGTTGGTCCAGTAGCACACGGTGTAGGTGGCCGCACTTGCAGGCGTCGAGGAGAGGTCGAGGAGCAGGCCGATCGCCAGTGCGCCGCAGGCACCGAGCAGCACAGCGGCCCCGAGCGAACCTCTCTTGTGCCAGCAGCACAGCTTCGCTCGGTGACATGCCGCGCCTAGCCAGACGAGTGCGGACGCCGTAGGTCCCATGCGAGCCTCCTCCGCTAGAAATGCACACACGTTGGCTCTCAGCGTCCGAGGAGACGACGCATCACCGCCGACTGAGCAGAGGCGCTACGAGCGCCAAACCTAAGGCCAAGCTTACGCTGTCCAGTCACCGTGTCAACAGGCTGACAACGTGAAGCTGAAACTGCAGGTTGCGGCTGCGCACCTGGCGTGGCTTATCGAACGCTCAGGGCACGGCACCGGCCGGCACGATCCACGCTGCTGGCTATCCGCTGATGCCGGCGATCAGCTCGAAGTCATGGTCGCAGTGCCCTGGCGGAGAGGACCCGCGGCCACCGGAGTAGGGTCGGCTCCGTGAGCACAATGCGTACAGAGACCGACTCAATGGGGCCGATCGAGGTCCCATCCGACCGCTACTGGGGAGCGCAGACCGCTCGCTCCCTCGTCCACTTCGACATCGGGGCCGATGTCATGCCGAGGCCGCTCATCCGGGCGATCGGTATCCTGAAGCTTGCGGCCGCGAAGGCCAACGCGGAGCTCGGCAAGCTCGACCCGTCGCTCGCCGGCCTGATCGAGAGCGCCGCGAGCGAGGTGATCTCCGGGGAGCTCGACGGGCACTTCCCGCTCAGGGTTTGGCAGACGGGCAGTGGCACGCAGACCAACATGAACGCCAACGAGGTCATCGCCAACCGCGCCATCGAGCTGTCCGGGGGAGTGCTCGGCTCCAAAGATCCCGTGCACCCGAACGACCACGTCAACATGTCCCAGTCCTCCAACGACACATTCCCGACGGCCATGCACATAGCTGCAGCGGAGCAGATAACGGGGCGTCTCGTGCCTGCGGTGAAGGAGCTGCGCGACGCCCTCGACGCGAAGGCGCGCGAGCTCGCGGGGGTCGTGAAGATAGGCCGGACTCACTTGATGGACGCAGTGCCGCTCACATTCGGCCAGGAGATGTCCGGCTACGTAGCCCAACTGGACGCGGACCTGGCTCGCATCGACGCCGTGATGCCGGGGCTGTACGAGCTGGCTCTAGGTGGCACCGCGGTAGGGACCGGCCTGAACACCCACCCGGCTTTCGGTGAGCGGGCGGCCGCGCACGTAGCCGAGCTGACGGGCCTGGCGTTCGTGACCGCTCCCAACAAGTTCGCCGCCCTTGCCGCCCACGACGCGCTCGTCCAGGCGAGCGGGACCCTCCGGACGCTCGCAGTGTCGCTCACGAAGATCGCGGACGACCTGCGGTGGCTCGGGTCTGGTCCCCGTTCGGGTCTGGGTGAGATCGTCCTGCCACCGAACGAGCCGGGGTCGTCGATCATGCCGGGCAAGGTGAACCCGACCCAGTGCGAGGCGCTGATCATGGTTGCCATTCAGGTGATGGGCAACGACGCGGCAGTGGCGATCGCCGGCAGCAGGGGCAACCTGGAGCTGAACGTCTGCAAGCCGGTCATCATCCACAACGTGCTCCACTCGATCGCGCTCCTCGCCGACGCCTGCCAGGCGTTTCGGAGGTTCGCGGTGGAGGGTCTCGAGGTGAACCGAGCCAGGGTGGCGGAGCATCTGGAGCGCTCTCTCATGCTCGTCACCGCGCTGAACCCACTCATCGGCTACGACAAGGCAGCCGACGTGGCGAAGAAGGCGAACGCCGAAGGCACCACCCTGCGGGAGGCCTGCCTGGCCCTGGGGTACCTTTCGGGGGAGGAGTTCGATCAGGTCGTGCGCCCGGAGCAGATGACCCATCCCTGAAGCGCCCTGGTGCGGGTATCCTCGCGACGTGGACCTGCTCGACCTCGCGACCGTGGATGCGCTGCTCGGAGAAGGGCTCGCGTGGGAGCGCTCGGGCAACGAGCTCGTGAAGGTACGCACCGGACGCGACTTCGCGGATGCTCTCGCCTACGTGAGCGCTGTGGGAGCGCTGGCCGAGGAGCAGGGCCACCACCCCGACATCGACATCCGCTGGAACGAGGTGACCCTCAGGCTCTCCACGCATTCCGCAGGGGGGATAACCATGGCGGACGTCGACCTCGCGCGCCGCATCGATGCCCTCCGGCCAGAGCCGGCCTGAACGCACGCCGGCCGTCGTACTTCGGGCCGATCCGGAAGGGGATTAGAGGAACGGTGCCTGCTTCTTTCATCCCCGTGGATCAGCTCTGCGGGCGCCCGCACGTCGTAGTCGACGGCGCGCCTCGCCCGGGTACTTCGTACACGTTGTCCCACTGGCCGGGCACGCCGACGCCGCCTCTCCTGAGAGCGGATCTATCTGCCGAGACTGCTCTCCGTGCACTCGAGCAGCCCGGTCTCCTTCCTTCCCCCCTCGGGGCCGTCACTGTGGACCACTATGACGCCGACGGGATCGTGGCCCTGGCGATGCTGGTGCTGCCCGGCCTCGCCGAGACAGCCGGAGCGCGGCTCGTGGAGGTGGCCCGGGTGGGTGACTTCGGGGTTGTAACCGACGAGGGAGCTGCGCTCGTCGCCTTCGCTCTCGACGCCCTGGGGGTTGAAACGGACCCTGCACGCCGGGCCCTCGAGCTCCTTCCCGGGCTGCTCGCCGAGCCGGAGGCATTCGAGAGGCTGTGGGGTGCGGAGCATGCTGCCTACGCTGCTTCGCTCCAGATGATGGACTCCGGTGCTGCCACGCTCGAAGAGCTTCCTGAGCACGACCTTGCCGTTGTGCGGGTACGCCAGAGGAACGCCAGCGCGCGCTGGGGGGATCAACCACTCCATCTAGCGGCTGTGAACAGTGCGACGGGATGCCTTCGCGTCGCCACAATTTCCGAACCCCACGGGTCCATGGATGGCGGCCGCCTCCGGAGCTACGAGGTCTGCTTTCGCTACGAGTCCTGGGTGCGCCTGGAGTCCACTTGCCCGAGGCCGCGTGTCGACCTGGCCGGCCTTGCGCGCACGCTCACGTCGATCGAGCCCGACGGGGCACCCTGGAGCTTTGAAGGAGCCGGAGCACTGCGCGCCACCCTGCGCTCGAACCCCACGTCCGGTAGTGCCATCGGCGAAGAGCGCTTCATGGAGGAGCTTCTCGGAGCGCTGGCGGCATTGGACAAGGGCCCTGCGGCGTGGGATCCCTACGCATGAGGCATCCGCCAGCCGGCTCGGTCGGGTGAGAGGTTCCGCCCGTGTTGCCCGAGGAGGGCCGCCTCACCGCGTGCTCCTCAGTAGGCGGGCTTGACGACGGAGAAGCCGACGGGCTTCCAGAGGGAGCCGGATGCCCCAGGTGGCGGGGTTGGGAACTGGGGAGGCGGGCTAGAGAGCAAGCTAGGCGTCCACCTGACGTCGATGGCACTGAATCCCGCCGGGCAATTCGGTGCGCCGGCAGCCTGCAACGTGGCGTCAGCGGTTGCAGCAGGCCTCTGCTCGCCGAGCGGCTCTTCGTATCGCTCGATGACCGAGCCGTTCACTGTCAGGGTGCCTAGGGGCGGGTTGCACGAGTACCCGGTCGGTATCCCTAGGAAGGTGTCGATCTTCCCGCTCCCCCATCCGTAGTTCATGAGGGCGAGGCCGTGGTTGATGGCCATGATGGCCGCATCGATGGTCACATTGCCTCCGCTCCCGGGTGAGCCAAACGGCGTCTCGGGAGCGCTATCAGCCTCTCCCACCTCGGTGTCTACGGTCGAGGTGTTCGTGTCGTAGGCATTCCCCGATGTCAGGCAGCTCCCTGCAGCTATGAACAGGGCGTCGCAGGAGGTGAACGTCGGAGGTGTGACTGGATTGTTCACTTCGACGTAGTCGTTGGCGACGAGGCCGAGCGCGTCGTGGCACGCGCTCGTGACGACCGGCTGGCAGCCACTACCGTCGTAGAGGATGCTGCCAGCGACGACCACGTTCTGTTCTGCCGCGATCGTGAGATGCTCGCCTGCCCCCAAGTCACCGGACACGACAGCGTCCCCCGACGCGCAGGTATCACCGAATCCCCAGGGATCGTAATACGACGGTGTCGGTGCAAGGCCAGGTGGGCTTTCGTACCTGGGGGAGTAGCCGTTTGCGCTCGCGCCGCCTTGTACTGGGCTTTGCCACTCGCTGCCCGGGTAGGCCGAACTGGTGCAGTAGTCGGTCCCTACTGAGTCCAGGTAGGTCGCGCGGCTGAACGGAGGGTTCCTCGGCGGAGAGCCTGGCGTGATCGTGAGAGCTGGGGATGTGTCGTCGCGGACGAAGATGACCCCGTTGGCGGGCGGCTTTTCGTTGTTGCCGACCGGACAGGTCGACGCATTGTTGGCAGGGTCGGGATTGCTCACGTCCAGGCTTCCCCCTGGGCTTATCGTGATCGCAGTAGGACCCGTACAGACCCAGCCACCGCTTCTGGCGGCCGCGGCGATAGGCGCCATGCTAGGGAGCGTGCGCGGTGTCACTATCTGCTTGGCCCCCGGCTGGAAACTGGCGTTCGTTCCGCCCGTGCAGTTGTAACCCACGTCCTGCGTCTGCGGAGAGTACACGCCCCCTCCAGAAACAGCCGGTGCACCAGGCGGGACGTCTCGCGGCTCTCCGACGTCCACGACGGGCTGCGGGAACACGACGTTTCCGCCTCCGCCGCTCTCTCCCGTCGAGGCAGCGCATACGTACAGAGCGTCGCCGAAGTACAGCGGGCCGTCGATCGTGTTCAGGTCCAGGGTGTTGCGGTGGACGGTGGAGGCATCTGTCAGCAACTCGAAGCGGCAGTCGTCCAGGTCCGGCCCGTAGGCAGTGGTGTAGCCGGGGGTGACACCCTGGTCGAAAGGCTGGAGCGTCCCCGGAGCCGACTGTGCTTCGTCGGGGTCTGCCTCGCTCGGGTCCTCAGCGCCAGCGAACTCGTCGGCGAGGCTATCGGCGCCGTTGCCCTCGACCTCGTCTATGACTCCTTTGGAAGCGTTGGCCTGGAAACCGGAGTATGCGCAGCGCCATTGGGCCATGCGACGGGCTGCCTGCGCGATCGTGTAGTCGTTCACCGGCGACGAAGGGGGTGGTCCTTCGCAATAGAGCCCCAGGTCGCCAGCCCAGTCGATCAGGTAGCCGTAAGCAACCACGTCCGCTGTCGCCTGGCTGGCGCTCGCCTGGCTGGCAGCGCAGTTGTATCGTGCGTTGTCCACGAAGCTCGACGCCGAGAACCATGCGTAGTCGAGGTAACTGCGCTCCACGAGACCCACGCTCACGGTCCGGATCACCTCGCCCCCCGGAGGGTAGCTGCCGAGCGCTGCACAGCTGTCCGGGCCGGCGGCTCCGGTCGACAACAGGTGGAAGACGGGGCTCTCGCTAGGCGAAGCGGGAGGGATGATGCTGTAGCGATAGCACTCGTGGATATGGCCTGAAGAGCTTCCGAGCGCGACCCAGGACGAGAACGCCGGATTGGCAGATCCCGTGTACCCAGTGGCGTCGTTGTAGCGAACATACGAGGGATCCGCGGCAAGGTGGGACAGGTAGTCGCTCACGCCCCCGTTGGCAGCCGCTAGAGCCTCGAGCGCTTTACGGGTCAAGGCTGAAGTAGGGAGCTGGCCTGCTATCTGCGTTGCCATCACACTTGGGAGCAGCGTCATGATGACGAGCAGGCCTATGAAGATGATCATGGCTTGTCCGTGCTCTCGACCGGGCCGGGTGCGGTAACGGCGGAGAGCCGTGCGTGCGCTCGATAGGGTCCTCACGACCCGCCTCCGACGCCTGCCTCGTACTGAGCGAGCACTTGGGACGAGGAGAGGGCGTAGCGGTAGACGGCGACGTCGGCTATCTCACCGTCGAAGTGGTCTCCCGCCGACGTGCCTGTCGCCGGGTCCGTGCCTATGGTCACCGGCCAGGTCGGCTCTGCGAGGGGTCCGGCCAGCGATGCACGGGCGACGAGCTGGCCGTCTAGGTAGGCGCGGACGCTGGAGCCGTCGTAGGTGGCCGCGTACAGATGCCACGTGCCTGGCTGTATCACCTTGACCCATGGCGCCAACGCCCCGGCGCTCCCGTTTCCCATGTCCACATAGCCGTTCGTCACGAGATCCCGCCCGCCGTTGCCGCTCTTGCCGTCGATTACGAGCTCGAACCCTTCGTTCGCACCTAGGCTTGACTGAGTGGAGTTGGTCTTCGCGTCGGCCACCACGCGGGGGTCGCCTGCCGGTACGCCAGCGAGGCTGAACCACGCTTCGACGCTGAAGCCGCTCTGCCCGTTCTCGAATATAGGTACCTGCGAGGTGCCGACCGGTGTGGTTATCTCACCCGTGGAGCCGTCGAAGGCGTCTACCGTCACTGCCGGGTTGCATGTGGGCATGTAGGGGGTAGCTGGATCACCAGAGCTGACTCCACCAAGCAGCCGGCCCGTGTAGTCGTTCCCGCTCAGGTCGGTCGCCGTGGTGCTTCCTGCGGGGTCGTCCAGTCGCCAGAAGGCGAGCGGTCGTGAAGCGAGCACTTCCGCGCTGAGGCAGTCTTGGCCCGGCGGCGGGGGAGCCCCCGGCACGTCTCCGGCTGCCTCGTAGTGCGCAGCTATCTGAGCCGCCGAGAGCACGTACGGGTAAACAGCCACGTCCGCCAGCACGCCATCTAGGCTGTCGAGAGACCCCGTCAGATCAGTGCTAGCCAGCTGTGCCATGCGCCAGTAGCCTTCTGTGAGCGTCGGCGGGGCGGACGGAGCACTCGACACAAGGGCGCCGTCCAGGTAGAGGCTGATGGTCCCCGCGGAAACGGTTGCCACGGCATATCTCCATTGCCCAGTGGCGACCGTCCCGGCCGCTCCAGTCGAGGAGATCGACGCCACTCCTCCATTTGCTGTGGCCATCCCGAAGTGGAGGTGCCCGCCTGCACCGACCCAGAGGTTTGGTCCCACCTGAGGCGAACTGCCGGTACTGGCGCTTCCGAAGCCGACCAATCCCCCACCCGAGGAGGTCTCGAACCAGGCTTCGACCGAGAGCTCGGGCGGTAATGCTACGTCGCGAGATGTGGTGGCGTAGGTGCCGCCTGCGAATCCGGTGCCGGAGCCTTGGGGGTCGCAGGGGACCGGCCCTGGCAGGATTCCGGGCGTGGCATCTCCGCTGATGGTCCCCGTGTCGGGTGGGGTAGATCCGGACTCGTCGGGGATCTCCGGGCCGGCCTGCTCGTCCATGGGCCAGTAAGCGGACGGCGCGGAGCTTTCCACTGCCTGGAGATAGCAGTTGCTGCCAGGGTTAGCCTGCTGCTGAAGGGCGATATCCACGTTCTCGAGATGGACGCGCACGTCAAGCGAGGTCGCTGTGCCTAGCGCGCCGGTGACGCTGGTGGCGCCGTAGCGCAAGGTGGCATCGACCTGTACGCTCTCGACTGCCGCGGCCTGCGAGACCGATAGTCCACCCGTTGGGCTCGAGCCAGCCATAGGCTGACTTGCTCCCTGGGTGTAGTAGGCGAACAGCGGAGCGCCTGGCTGAACGAGCACGCCGCCGACCTGCATCAGCATGCGCTCCACGCTGCCCACCGGCGTGCTGCCTGGGGCAGTGGAGCATGACGAAGCGCCCGTGCCCCCGGCAGGCTGAGCGATCTCGTCCAGGTACATCTCGTACATGGCTGCCCCAGAGGCCGGGCCGGGCACCGGCGCTATGAAGGCGTCCAGCAGGCTCGGTGTGCTCGGCATCGCTGGCCCGATGTTCGCCTCGAAGACGAGCTCGTAGGGGCAGGCTAGGTAGATAGCCGGTGCCGGCGCAGGGCCTGAGGTCTCAGCCGTGACACGGATTGCGCTGGTGAGCGGTTCGAGGAGGACCTCGGCCTCATCGAGGGCTGTCATGCTGTCGGTGGAATGCACTTCCTGCGCTCCGACGCTGGTGACCTCGCTGGCAGTGAGGGTGATCAGGACCCCAAAGACTGCCAGCGTCACCAGCATCTCGACGAGCGTGAACCCTTGCTCTGCTGCAGGGCGGCGAGGGTAACGCGTGATCGTGCGGCGGTGCATTGGCTCTGACTATTCATCCAGCAGGACCGTGGCAACCGTGCCCCTCGAGGCCACCACCTCCAGATCCACGCTCGGCCCGATGGCGGTTCCGTTCGAAGCGCTCACTGGTGTGGCCTGGTAAGAGCCAGGCGGTAGGTTCACGAAGAACGCGCAGCCGCCCGACCCGACCTCGGCGTAGTGCTGGAGCGTGCCAGATGCGGGCGCGGTGCCGGTCAGCTCTACGAGGATCGATCCCGTGGGGTTGCTCACCTGTACGCTTACGTATCCATCGCTGGGCTCGAAGTACGCGGGGCTCGGAGCGACGAGCGTGGACTCATGTGTTTCGTCCGTGGTGCCGTTCTGATGCCATGCGACGTCGGCAGAGGCGACGAGGATCAGCGGCGGGCCGTCCACGACGGTCGATCCGGATGCAGACATGACGTATGAGCTGTCGATCTCGCCGCAATTCGTCGGTGGATCTGCGAAAGTGCTCGTAGGTAGCGCGATCCAGTAGTTGGCTGGAGTGATCCCGTAGCGCACTCCGTGGACGAGGCGATAGCATGGTGCGGCGGCGAGGGAGGACGGTCCGCAGCTCTGGAGGAACGGGCTGGGCGGGCCCGGAGAAGTTCCTACGGTCACGGCTTGGTCATTGGCCATCATCTCTGCTGCCACCGCAGCGGTTTGCTCCGAGACCACAGAGGTTGCAACGACACCAAAGCGCGACAGCGCCTCCACCTGGGCGACGTTTCCCATGAGAAGGGCGGCTGGAAGCGAGACCATTGCCAGCAACCCGACTGCCAGGAGAACCTCTAGCAGGGTCATTCCTTCGTCGCTCGACACGACCGTTCCTCCGTTGTGTCGGTTCATCGAAGCCAGCGGGCATGCCCGATGAAGGCTATGGACGTTGGGCTTACGCAAACGCTCAGGCCACTGCGGCGACCGGACCGTCCTCGCACATCGCCGCGGCGGCCTCGCCAGCGGCGAGCGCCACGAGGAGAGCGTCTACAACCGGCTGGCGCAACTCGCGCAGGCGGCTCGCGTGCTCGGTCCATCGGATCACCACCACGCTCCCTGCTCCGTCGCTGCGGGCGATCCATCGGAGCTCACCGAGCGGGGCGTCGGGTGATCCGAGGACGCCGCCCTCCATTCCCCTGGGGAGCGTCAGGGCCAGTTTTGCCGCCGAGCGTGCCTCGGCCACTGCGAGGCTCGTATGAATGCCCTGGCAAAGTGTCGTCCCTTGTGCCTTCTCCCAGACGCCCCATCCCGCCGGGCGCCACGTGCCTTCTGCAGTCGTCTTCATCACGCCACCTTCGCCTGATAGTGATCGCGGTGCTCCTCGGCGAGCACCCATACGCTCCGTGCACGGGCGCTCCAGGCCAGCGGGCCGCACGTAGAGCACGAGAGGTGGTAACGCCCTTCGTAACGCTGATCCCCCCGGAGCTCCACGTGGTGAACCTCGTTCAGGCTTCCTGTGACCTCGACCTCTGTTCCCCGTTGTTCGCGCATTTCCGTCGCCTCCTACCCGTTTCGACCCGTCTGCTCTGTTACTTCTGTCAGGCGACAGGTTGCGTCACAAGGACCTGGGTGACGAGGATCTGGGTGACGAGGATCTGGGTGACGAGGATCTGGGTGACGAGGATCTGGGTGACGAGGATCTGGGCCGGCGACCTCAGCTGCCGCGCGGGTCGCGATCCCCGGGAAACGGCATCTGGTCCTGGCCGCGCACGTCGGAATCCTCCTCGGCGTTGCGGCCTCCTCCTGCCGTGTAGTGGCTGATTATCCCGCTGAGTAGGGCACCGCCTGCCCAGCAGATCGCCAGAGCCAGCAAGAAGCGCTCCAGAGCGGTGGTAGCCCCGATAGAGCCGTTCAGGATGCCAGGAACCATGGGCGCAGATATGAGCATGCTCGCTGCAAGGACGAGCTCGGGCCGTCTGACTCTCATGGATCCCCCGGTACGCCCCTATTACACCAGTTGCGCGATCCGGGATGTGAGCAGGGCGGTCCATTGCTCGCAAGTGGCCTGCTGTCCGTCGATGCGGGCAACCGGTATGCCGGTGCCGAGCACGTCGGCCGGTGTGCTCGTCTGCCCTGTACCGACCAGGGCAAGCGCGTCCAAGCCGCCGAGGGCTTCCGACCATGCGAGGATGTCCCCAGGCTTGACGGTGGCGTCGACCACCCCCCAGGTCGCCGTCGGATCGAGCGCGCCGAGCACGTGGCGGGCCCAGGCCCGGTGTGGCGCGTTCACCGGCGCAACCACCGCGATGACGGTCGGATGTGGGCGCCTTCGCCACCCGGGAGCGCGCTCCGATGCGGCATCGGCGTTACGCACGAGCAGCCGTGTCGGCACACGCTTGCGGGGAGGCACCGGGGAGGCAAGAGGGACGTCGTCGGGGTCGAGCCCGAGCGATGCGGCGAGCTCCGCGGCCAGCTGGGGAGCTCGTTCCCCGTCGCCTATTACCGCGAGCAGGCTCCCCACGCAGCGGGGCACCGGCGGCGGCGGCGGCAGTGCCCCGAGGGCGTCGAGCAAGGCCGGGGCGATCTCCATCCCTGCGCCATGGTCGAGTGCCAGCGGGGGAAGCAGGTCCACGGGCAATCCCAGATGCTCTAAGGCCGCGTGGCAAGCTGGCCGCTCCGGCGCCATGGCGCGTGCAGCGAGCGCGACGCGGCTCGTCGATTCGCTGGCGGAGCGCTCGAAGCCCTCGACTTGGTCGTCGTCGCCCGTGTCATCCGGGCCGGTGGAGCGCAAGACACGATCGAGCACGGCGGAGAACGAGCGCCGCCTGCTCCTAGACGGTCCGCTCGCTCCGTTGGCCGAGCTGCCAGGGGGGTCGAGCAAGTAGGCATCGACGGCATCGATGGCACCATCGGTGTCGGCAGTACCGTCGGCGCCTACGCCACTGACAGCACCGTCGGCACCGACAGCACCGACAGCACCGACAGCACCGACGGGCTCGCCCAGGCCGCCCACGCCGCCCGACAGCTCGAGTAGATCTGCTGTCCCGTCCGCCAGGGCTGCCAGCGGCAGGCCCTCGTCACCTCCGCCGACGCTGCGCTTGGGTCGCCTGGCGCTGGCGCCCTTGGCCGTGGTGCGGGCGCTCTTCGAGTGGCGCTTGCCCTCTTTCCCCCCGTCATCACTGCTGCCTTCACGCAGAGCGAGTATCGCGGAGGCGAGGTCGGTTCCTGCGCCGGCATCCTCGGCCTCGGTGTTGGTGGCGTTCGCTGCCAGGGTGATCTCGAAGTGCTCTTTAGCGAAGAACCCCGCAATGCCGCCGCGGCGCACCCGTTCTGCTTTGGCTACTTGGACCTCGGGACCGATCTCGGCGAGGATGCGTGCGATCACGTCTTCGAGCGTCGGCCCTTCGTACACCGGCCCTTCGTGTACCGGCCCTTCGTGTACCGGCCCTTCGTGTACCGGCATTTCGTTTGGCAGGTGGGGCATCGTCCCTCCTCCCTCCTTCTCGTGGTCCGATCCTTCTGTACCGGCGGCATCTGTACCGGCGGCATCTGTGCTGACGGCTATTTCGGTGGCTATCTGCATCGGCGGTTAGGCAGGCACGGTTGCTGCCGGGCTCGGAGCGCCCAGCGTGCCGAGGCGGTGGATCCGCGTCTGGGGGGTTATCTCGTTCACCGACAGCACGCCGAGACGAGGCGCCGCGGGGGAGAGCAGGCGGTGAAGCGCCGGACGGAGCTTGGCCGCTGAGACGAGGACCGGCGTGAGCCCCTCCTCCTCTGCCTTCTCGGCAAGCGCGACGACCTGACGTACGAGGCTCTCCAGCAAGCCAGGGTCGGCGATGATGGCGGAGCCATCCTCTCCCGGACGCAGGCTCTCCAGAAGGCCCTGTTCGAGAGCCGCGTCGAGCACTATGACCGGGAGCTCGCCGTCCCTGGAGTACTCCGCGACGATGGACTGTGCCACCGCCGATCGTGCGGCTTCTACGAGGGCCTCCGGTTCCCTGTTCTGCTTGGCCCGAGCGCAGGTCGCCTCGAGAATGCGAACGAGGCTGCGGACTGGTACGTGCTCGGCGAGAAGGCCGCAGAGCACCCGTTGCACTTCGACGGGACCGATCTGAGCGCTGGCCAGTTCCTCCACGAGCGTGGGGTCGCTCGCCTTCACCATGTCGAGGAGCTGGCGGACCTGCTGGGTGGAGAGGAGCTCGGCTGCGTAGGTGTCGACCACCTCGCCGAGGTGCGTGGTGATGACTGACGAGCGGTCGACCACGGTAGCGCCTGACACTATCGCCTGCTGGCGCAGCTCGGCCGGGATCCACTTGGCAGGAAGGCCGAACACGGGCTCGACCGTGGCCTCTCCGGGGAGCGTCGCTATGGTGTCTCCGATCGCCAGCACCCTGTTCGGCGGGGCCGTGCCCCGAGCGACCTCCGTGCCGTGGACCTTGATCACGTAGATGCCGGGAGCAAGCGCTATGTCGTCACGGGTGCGAACTGTTGGAACGATCAGACCCTTGTCGCCTGCGATCTTCCGGCGTAGCGCCCGCACTCGATCGAGGAGGTCGCCGCCGCGGGCAGGGTCCACGAGGTCGATGAGGTCGGCAGCGAGGTCGAGCTCGAGTGGTTCCACGCGCATCTCGCTGGCGAGCTCGGCCGGCGAGTCGAGGGCGGGGGGAGCTGCCGGCTGCTCCTCGGCCGCGGCCTTCTCGCTTTCTCGCCGGAGCACCACCGCTCGTGCCTGGCGGGCTACTAGGAGGGCTGCGGCGCCCGCCACCAGGAATGCCAGGTGCGGCAGGCCGGGGATGATGGCAAGCACGGCCAGTACAGCGCCGGCGATCTGCACCGCCCGGAACTGCCGGGCGAACTGCATGAGGACCTCGGAGCCGAAGTCGTCTTCGTCGGCGGTGGCTGCGCGGGTGACGATGAGCCCAGTTGAGATCGAGAGGAGGAGCGCGGGGATCTGCGAGACGAGACCGTCCCCGATCGAAAGAAGGCTGTAGGTGGACACCGCCTGCGAGATGGGCATGTGGTGCTCGACGACCCCTATGACGAGCCCGCCGACGAGGTTGATCACCACGATGACTATTGCTGCTATCGCGTCTCCCCGGACGAACTTGGCGGCTCCGTCCATCGCTCCGTAGAAGTCGGCTTCGTCGGCGATCTCGCGCCGGCGGCGGCGGGCGTCCTCCTCCTTGATGAGCCCGGTGTTCAAGTCGGCGTCTATGGCCATCTGCTTGCCGGGCATGGCGTCGAGGGTGAAGCGGGCTGCGACTTCGGCCACCCTGCCCGCTCCGTTGGTGACCACGACGAACTGGATGACGATGAGGATGAGGAAGACGACGAGGCCGACCACGAGCGAGCCCCCGACCACGAAGTGCCCGAAGCTCTCGATCACGGTGCCCGCGTAGGCGTGCAGGAGGATCAGGCGGCTCGCGCTGACGTTCAGCGCCAGGCGGAAGAGGGTGGCGACAAGCAGGATGGAGGGGAAGGCCGAGAAGTCCATCGGCCTCTGCACGTGCATCGTCATCAGCATGATGATCACGGCGACCGTGATGTTGGCGCTGATGAGCACGTCGAGCAGCGGGGTCGGCATCGGGATGACAAGCATCACCACGATGGCGATGACTGCCATGGGCATGCCGATCAGCCCGATACGGTTGCGCTGCATGACACCTCGGAGCGGTTCGTGTATTTCAGTTGTCTGCCGTACCCGGCCGCTCCATGGCCGGTGCCCTGCCCGTGGCCCTTCCTGGGCTGGTGGTGGTATCGGCAGGTAGCGCCCCCTGCTTTAGCCCGAAGTTCTTCGTCTTCAAGGGCAACACCGGCGACCCGAAGACCCTCTATTCCCAGGTGAAGAAGCTGAAGGAGCGCTTCAGGCTCAGCCACGTCTGGCTCGGACGCCAGCGGGGATGCCGATGAGCCCGGATCGGCTGCCCATGGGTCCGCAGGGGTGGGTCGACTGCGGGGCCCGTCCCTGGACCGATGGTCAGCCGCCGTCCTGGCGTGCTGGAACACCTATCGGCAGGTGGCACCCCAGCGGCATTGCCGCGTCCCGGGACGCGGTCTCAGCGGATGAGGAGGGCGTCGTAGCGGTAGCCGCTGGCGAAGAAGGCGGCCGGCATGGTGAGGATGGTCGTGTTCCATCCTGCATCTTCGGCCAAGGCAGCGAGCTCAGCGGGAATTCGCCATATGCCGATCTGGGTATAGGGGCTGTCCAGACGGTCTGGTTTTCTGCCCCGTTGCCGGTAGAACTCGTTTGCGTAGGTCTTGTTGGGCAGGTTGCCGAGCAGGATGCGGCGGACGTTGGGGAAACGCTGGTGGAGGAGGTGCAGCACTCTAGTTGCTGTTTCAGTGGGGAAGAACGAGAAGCTGCCATAGCAGAGCGCGGCGGTGAACCGTTCGGGGGTGGGTTCGCTCGCCAGGTAGTCGGCGACGTCGGCGACGATGAACTCGGTGTTCGGAGGCCGGTGGAAGTGTTCAAGGGCCACATCGACCAGATAGGCGGAGTGGTCGACGCCGACCACTTTGGCGCACTCGCCGACGAGATACGAGGTGAGGGCGGCGTTGCCGCAGGCCAGATCCAGCAGCATGTCGGTGTTGGTGAGCGCGAGCGCTGTGCGTATCTGGGCGACGATCATGTCGATCTGCGCCTGCCCGACCGGTCTGCCGTTGATGGTTCGGCGGACCTGGCCCCAGAAGTCGTCGCGGGGTCGGGTCTTCGGATAGTCGAGGTAGTCGTATTCGGGATGGGTGGAGCTGGTCATCTGGCGACCTGTGTTCTGCCGTCGACAGCCGCCCAGCCGGCGCGAAGTGCAGTGTCGAACGCCTCGGTGAGGAAGTTGCTGCTGGCGTCGGGCTGTGCTGACAGGTCGACGAAGGCCTGCAGGATGGGTTGTGCGGCGAGATGCTCCATGTAGCCGGCGTGGATCTCGGTGATGGCCTGGACGGCTTTGCCAGCGCTGAGGTGATGATGGTCGGCAGCCCAGCGAACGAGTAGCTCCCATTCAAACAGCCCTGCCGCGTAGACTGGGCTAGTGGGAGCGCTGGTCTGATGGTTGTGTACCCGGAAGCACGATCCTAAGGCGCCGACGGCGGCGATCGGAAGGTTGCGGGCGGCCAGGTTGGCGTAGAGGGCCATGTCGGTGAGGAACCGCATCCTGCGGCCGTCGAGGCCGAAGGGCCGGTCGATCATCTGGAGGGCGCTTTTGTCGAGCAGGAGACTGGTCGGCTCGCCGATGAGGTTGCGCCGATGGAAGATCAGCTCGTCGAACACGGCGGCGCCCGGCAGCGTGCCGATGGATCCGGCGGCGACCGCGAAGATCGATTCCTGCACACGGCCGGCATCGTCGATCACTTGGCGGGCGTGGAACGCCATGGCGGCGTTGAAGTGGCGGATGGTGGCGTGGAGCCATTTGATGGAATGCGGCAGTAGGAAGTCGTCGTCGAACACGAACTTCAGGTAGCGGCCGCGGGCCTGGCTGATCAGATGGTCCCGGTTGGTGCCTGGCTCACGCGGTGTGGGGTTGCGCAGGTAGCGGATCCGCGGATCACCCCACCGGTCGACGACCGCGGCGATGTCGCCGCTGTCGCTGTCGTCGCTGATCAGTAGCTCGAAGTCCTCGAAGGTTTGGGCCAAGATGCTGGCGACGCACAGATCCAGGTAGTCGCAGCGGAAGGCTGGGACAAGGACGGAGACGCTCGGAGTCATGGTCGATCTCAAACGGGGGCTGGAAAGGTGGGAAGGTCAGAGGCTGCATCGGCTGCCACCCGGTCTGTGGCTTGAGCGAAGCTGAGCAGCCGGGCCTCACCGATCGCCTGTCGGACGGCGTCGACGTCGTTCCACATCAACACGTCGAGGATCGACAGCGACGGTTCGAAGCGAAACGGGCCGGTCGGATAGGAGAAGGCGGGCTGCTCGAGCAGTCGAAGCTGCACACCGACCTCAGCGAACTCCGCCAGGTCGAACAGGTGCACGCCGCCGATCGGGTTGACGTAACTGTCGGCTCTGAGCGCTGCGGCGACGGCCGGTGCCCAGCCTCCGGGATGGTCGACGGTGGGCAGAGCGAGAGGCAGCGCCGAGGCGACCAGCGGCTCAAAGCCAAGCCCGAGGTAGGAGCAGACGGCGGCCAGCGACCGGATGTCGAGCTCCACCAGCGAATCGCCTTGAAGGCCTGAGAACACCTCGTCGACCAGCGTCTCGACTTGCTGCCAGTGGGGTGCGACCCGACGGTAGTGGCCGAGCTGCCCGTTGATCGTTTGCCGGGCCCGCTGGGGGTTGTGCAGCCGGATGTCGCGGATCGGGGTTTCTCGTGGGGCGGAGACGACCGGAACGGTCATCCACAGCCACCCGCTCTGCGGGTGCAGCAGCCGGTTGCGGTTCATCCAGGTCTTCGGGGTGTACTGCGAGGTGTCGAACACCACCCAGCGGTCGCAGACGTTTATCAGCGAGAAGTAGGCGAGATGGGGGAAGAAGTAGGGCTGCATGATGCCAAGCTGCATGTTCAGCCCACCTTGCGCGTCGACGACGGCTCGCTTGGGATCCGCAGCGCGGGTGCCATGTCGTGGGCGTCGGCGACCAGCGCGCCGATCGTCTCAGCCACCTCGTCTGAGACGAGCGCCCCGATAGGTAGCTGCAAGACGGTGCGGGTCAGCTGGTCGGTGCCGGGCAGGAGCGGGCGTCTGAACGTGTCCTGGTCCCGGTAGGGCGGCAGGCGGTGGACACCGGGGTAGAAGTAGCGTCGGGCGAGGATCCCTTCGGCCCGCAGCAGGTTGACCAATTCGTCTCGGCCCAGTCCGTAAGGTTCGGCGTCCACTTCGACCACCGCGTACTGGTAGTTGCTGCGGTCGGCGCCGGCCGGGTCGACCAGGTGGACGCCGGGGACATCCTCGAAGGCGCCGCGGTAGAGCTGCCAGATATGTTGGTTGTGGGCGATCCTGTTGGGCAAGTCGTCCAGGCTTGCCAGAGCGAGCACCGCCTGGGCTTCGGAGAACCGTCCGTTGCTGGTCACCGGTACGGGCACAGCCGATCCTGCGCCGTAGCTCGAGCGAATGTTGCGTAGCCGGCCGGCGAGGTGTCCGTCGTTGGTGCAGATGCAGCCGCCCTCGCCAGCGCTGAGGATCTTGGTGGCGTGAAACGAGAACACCTGGGCGATTCCCTGGGACCCGAGGGCTCGGCCATCGACCTGTACTCCCACCCCATGGGCAGAGTCGAAGAACACCGGCAGGCCGTGTTCATCTGCGACGTCGCAGATCTTCTGGGGTTCGCAGGTGCCACCCCAGAGGTTGACGGCCAGCACCGCCGAAGTGTCGGTGTCGATCGCCGCGGCGACGGTGTCAGCGGTTACCTGGTGGGTGACCGGATCCGCGTCGCAGAACCGGGGTGTCACCCCGGCCCAGGTGATCGCCTGTGCCGACGCGGCGAAGGTGAAGCTCGGCACGACGACGTTGCCGTGTAGCCCGAGGGCCACAGCGACCATGGCCAGGCCCAAGGTGGCGTTGGTGACAACGATGACGTGGTCGACGCCGAACAGATCGGCCAGTCGCGCTTCGAGCTGTTGGGAGCGAGGGCCGTGGTTGGTGAACCATCCGCTGTCGAACAGCTGGCGCATGTCATGGTGGAAGCGTTCACGGGTCGGGAAGTACAGCTGGCCAACCGGCACTGGGTCCGCATAGGTCGGTGTTGCGCCGAGGAGGGCGAACTCCTCAGGATGATGCTTGACGATCGTCAAGATGCCAACCGCCGGCTAATCCGCTCGCCGGAGCGGGCGAGCAGATCGAGCAGTGCTCCGATGGCCACGATGTCGTCGGTTGTCACACGCGCCCCCGAAGGAAGCAGCATGTAGCGTCCGGTAAGCTGTTCGGTGACCGGCAGGTCTCCCCATCTCGCCGGGTAGGACGTGGGGCGCTGGTGAAGCGCCGGCGAGTAGTAGGCGCGGGCCAAGATGCCTTCGGCGTGGAGGATCCGCAGCGTGTCGTCACGGCTGAGCGGCCACGGCGCTCCGAGCTCGACAACGATGTTCTTGTACGACGGCTGCTGCGCCTCGTCGAATCTGAGCAGGTCTGCACCTGGGATCGTGTGGAGTGCGTCGACGTAGGTGAGGTAGCGCCGCCGGTTGGCGGCCACCTGCTCGTCGAGCCCGTCGAGACAGGCCAGCGCCATCGCCGCGTGGATCTCGTTGAGCTTGCTGTTGAAGCCGAGCATCTCGACGTTGTCGGGTCCGTTGAAGCCGAAGCCTCGCATGAGGCGCAGCCTGCCGGCGAGGTCGTCGTTGCTGGTGGTGACGTAGCCGCCTTCGAAGCCGTTGATCAGCTTGCTGGCGTGCAAGGAGAACACCTCGGCGTTGCCGAAGCCGCCGACCTTCCGACTGCGGAGCCGTTCGTAGCAGGACTCGACCCCGTCGACGAGTAGGGGAAGCCCGCTGGTCTGGGCGAGTTGTTCGATCGGTTCGACCTCGCAGCAGTTCACGATGGGATGCACGGCGAGCAGCAGCGCGGTGTCGTCGTTGATGCACGCCGCCATGGTGGCCGCGCTCGGCGCCAAGGTGGCTGGGTCGACGTCGCAGAACCGGGGGATGAGGCCGGCCCACCAGGCGACATCACCCATCCGCCGGTAGGTAAGCGACGGTAGGACGATCTCGGCCCGTCCGGGGAGGGCGAGGGCACGCATGGCGAGGACCAGTCCCCAGAAGGCGTTGGCGACAGCCACACAGTGCCGGGTCTCGTGGAACCGGGCCAGGCGTGCTTCGAGCTCTTGGACCAGCGGTCCGTTGTTGGTGTAGCGGTGCGCGGCCAGAGACACGTCGCAGTATCCGAGGACGGTGTCGGCAGGCGGTTGCACCAGGTTCGACGCGGACCGTGGGGTGCTGAACAGCGGGACTCCGCCGAAGGCGGCCAGGTCATCGACGCTGCGTGTGGTGGCCCGCCCCAGGCTGTTGCCTGTGGCGTGCGCGCCAGTGTCGACGGTGGGGACGGCGGTCATGTCCGCACCATCTCCTTTTCGGGGACGTTGTGTTTCCACCGCTTGGTGAACAGGGAGATGTTGTCCCACACGTTGATGAGCAGTTCGGGCCCGGACTGCGAGTCGTGGTGGACTAAGGACGACTCGGGCACGTAGAGGATCTGCCAGCCCAAGGCCTGTATCTTCATGCACATGTCGCGGTCCTCGTGGCCGTGCGCGCATTGGCGGTGCCGGGTCCTCGGTTAGCGCTCAGCAGGCCGGGCGGCACGCGGTCGAGCCACCTGGCGCTCAGGAGGGCACGGTTCTGGGCGACCGAGCGGTAGCGCTCGAGTCCGGAGCCGGACTCGTGGTGGACTAGGGACGACTCGGGCACGTAGAGGATCTGCCAGCCCAAGGCCTGTAGCTTCAGGCACAGGTCGAGATCCTCGTCGCCGTTCCAGAATTCCTCGTCGAGGCCGCCCGCGGCGTCCAGAGCTTCGCGGCGTAGAGCGACGGCAGCTCCGGTGACCGCGGCCACCGGCTCGCGGACGTTAGCAGCGGGGTGGGCAGCGGGGAAGCGGAGGAAGCGGTGCAGGCCCTCCAGCTCCCCTCCGGCCGTCTCCGCGAGGAGCAGGCCGGCGTGCTGGATCGTGCCGTCGGAGTAGACGAGCTTCGCGCCCGCCGCCCCTACGAGCGGGTTGCTCTCCAGAGCCTCGACCAGTGGCTCGAACCATCCGGGGCACGCCTCCGTGTCGTTGTTGAGCAGCACCACATGCTTGCCGTTTGCCGCCTCGACTCCCTGGTTGCACGCGCGCGCGTAGCCAAGGTTGTCCTTGTTGCGCTGGATGATGACGGGAAGGTCTGCGTGCTCCAGCTCGTCGAGCAGAGCGCCCGTGGAGTCGCGGGAGCCGTTGTCGACGAGAACGAGCTCGTAACGTCCTGCGGGAGTGTTCGCTGCCAGCGCCTCTATGCATCGGCGCGTCAGGTCAGCACGGTTGAATAGTGGTATCACTATGCTCGCATCGGGACCACCCGATCGTGCGTGCCGGCCCTTTGCAGGTCCGCCCTCGTCCGGTAGTGCAAGAGTGCACCACGACCGGTCCCTGGCGAACGCGGCTGGGAAGTAGGGATCCCGGTACGTTCCCCCCGGCATCCAACGAGCCCTGAAGGCAGCCTCTGCTGCCTCTGCCGCCCGGACGGCCTCCGGGTCGTCGACGGGGGCGTCACTCACCACCAGCTCGGCGCTCGGAACGTAGAGCACACGCTCTCCAGCGTCGCGGATGCGAAGGCACAGGTCCACTGCGGCTAGCGGGCCCATCTCGTCGTGGAACCCTCCTGCGGTTTCGTAGGACCGCCTCGACAGCGCGATGCAGGCGCCGCTCACGGCGCTTACCTCCCGCGTGCAGCGATCCCAGCCCATGTAGCCCACTGCTCCTGCTGGAAGGCCCTCGAACAGGTTGCCCACCGTGGCACCCATGCCCACCACGTTTCCTGCGTGGCGTAAGGTGCCGTCCACGCCGAGCAGGCGGGCGCCGGCTGCCCCGATGCCGTCGCGCTCCACCTGGGCGATCAGATCAGGCAGCCAATTCCCTGACGTCGGCCTGGCATCGGCAGAGACCAGGCAGAGGCTCGGGGCCCGGCCACGGGAGCAGGCGTCGTCGACGGCCTTCCACCCGGTACCGTCATCGGTCACGACCTCGACGCTCGCGACCTCGCCCGCTGCCATCCGATAGTGCAGCAATTGCAGCCACGCCTCGGTTCCTTCCGCAGCGCGGCGCGCGTCCAGCACGACGTCGGCTGGCGTCACTGGCCTGCGTGCGATCTCAAACCATCCGGGAAGCAGCCCTAGTGCCGTGCGCGCCGCCTCTCCGCGCCGGGCGAGTGCCCTCTCCACCACTTGCCTGCCCATTCCAACCGCCCAGGGCTTGGGTGCCGCACCACGACTCATCGACTCGCTCCAGGATCGCCAGTGGTAGAGGACCTCGGGGACGTGGATTATGTCGCTTCCGAGCTCGCCGAGCCGAAGCAGCAGATCCCAGTCCTGCGCTCCGTCGGCATCTGGGCTGAGGCCACCCAGGCTCTGGAGCACTCCTCTCCGCACCACGACGAAGTGGTTTACGTAGTTGCACTGGAGTAGGTAGTCGGGCGACCAGTCCGGCTTGAAAAAGGGCGTCACCCGGCGGTTCTCACCGAGGAGCACGTCTTCGTCGGAGTACGCAGCCACGGCCGAGGGAGCTTCTTCGAGTGCATCGACCATGGCCTCGAGCGCCCGTGGCGCGAGCACGTCGTCCTGGTCGAGGAAGCCGATCAGCTCTCCGGTGGCCATGGCAAACGCAGAGTTCGTGTTGGCGGAGATCCCGCTTGCCTGAGGAGCATGGCGCACCCGTATCCTGCGGTCTGCCAGGGCTGCTTCTTCGAGAAGGCGCGCGGCCGGGCGATCGCCTGGGTCGCTCACGGACATGCAGAGCTCCCAGTTCCCATAGCTCTGAGCGCGAACCGACTCGATGCAGGCGCGGAGGTACTCCGCAGGCGGCCGGTGAACGGGAACAAGGACGCTCACGAGGGGCCCGCTCGGTCGAGTCAGAGGCCCTGGCTCGCTGCCATCTTCGGCGTTGGAGCGCTCGCGACGCTCGTGGCGCTCGATCCAGCGGTGGTAGCGCGAGGTGTCCATATGGGCATCGAGCCCGTACGGAAGGCGCCTCGGAGCGGGCAGGGACCTAAGGTCTCCGAGCTCGCCAGCCAGCTCGGGTGCGATCTGCCTGACGGACTCCTCCAGCATGCTTGCATGGCCTGCGGCTGCCATCGTGCCTGCCACGGCGCGAAAAGCGGGCAGGGCTCGGTTGTCCCCGAACGCCTTGTAGGCGACGAGCGCCGCCTGCGCTCTGTCGAGGGGGTCGCGCGCCGGGTCGTCGGCGATCGCCCGGAGCGGGCAGCTTTCCGCGAGCCCTGCGGTCCTGAGGCGCGAGGACCAGCCGATGGCCTCGGCCACGGGCAGCCTTCGCGCGATGGATGCGGCCGTAGCCAGCACCGCCAGGCTGCCTTCGTGGCGTGCCAGGAGGGCAGCGAGCACCTCGCTCGCGAGTCCGCCTTCGAGCTGGGCGACTTGAGGGAGCACTAGGCCTGCTAGCTCGGACGCTTCGACCGCAGCAGCCAGCTCGGCCTGGCCGCGCCCGGAGGCCGCCAGGCTGGCGGCCAGCACCGCGACGTCACCCGCGAGCGACTCCCTCCGGCAGCTCGACTTGGCCGAGAGGAGGCCGATGAGGATGTCTGCTGCCTCCGCGTGGCGACCGAGGTCGGCCAAGAGCTGTGCCCTGCGGCTTGCCAGCATGTCTGACGTGTAACGGTACCCGTCGTCATCTTCGGCTCCGTCGGAGCCGATCGCTCTGCGGACCCGTTCCAGGGAGCGGAGGGCGCCGGCGCTGTCACGGCTTCGCTCCAGGAGCGCCGACTCGAGCAGGTCGGGGAGGACGGGGCAATGGCAGGCGGCGCGCAGGTGCTCCAAGGCGCTCTGCGCTCTGTCGACCTGCCCGCGCTGGGCAAGGCCTTCAATCAAGATCCTCGATGCAAGCCGCAGGAGCGAGGGCTCCGCGGCCAGGAGGGCGACAGCTCTCTCGGCGTGAGTCACCGAGGTGGCGAGGCGCTCGGCGACAAGCGACTTGCGGGCCAGGTCCAGCTCGACGAGTCCTTGGGCCAGGCCCTCCGGCAGAACCTCGTGTGCCGAGCGGTACGCAAGCTCCGCCCGGCTTGCCATGCCGTAGATGTCGGCCATGGCACCGAAGTGCAGGAGGCATGCCCCGACGAGCGGCGTCGTTGAAAGGCTGCACGACTGCGTCAGGACCGGTAGGCCGGTGCCTTGCCACGAGACCAGCGCCCGGGGGAAGAGCCGGAGCTCGGCTGTCCATGAGCGGGTGCCGACTCCGTATGCCGTCAGGTTCCTGATGCTTACGCGGTACGCGGCGGCGTCGGCAGCACCGACGAGCGATTCGAGGATCGCGTCGGCAGCACCGAGAACGGACTCACCGGCTTCGAGCCAGAGCACGAAGCGGCCTCTCGCAGCCTGCAACGCTTCGTTCCGTGAACCGGCGCGGTCGGATGCGTCGCGAGGAGCGATCACGGTGGCACCGCGGCTGCGTACACGTTCGGCCAGCTCGGGCGGCATGGCGTCGTTGACGAGGACTACCAGGTCGTCATCGAGACCTTCGATGGACCCGAGCACCGCGTCGAGCTGCCCGGCCTCTTTCCCGGCCACTACGCAGGTGCTGAGGAGCGGCTCCTTCGGCGCTTGCTGGCTCCGGACGAAGCGACCACGGTTTGCCCGCTGGTGCTCGTGCCAGACGAGGCCGTTCGCATCGAAGGTGGCATGACCTGCGTGGTGGAGGAAGCACGACTCGGCGACGACGAGGCGCCAGCCTGCGGCCCGTAGGCGCATCGAAATGTCGTCGTCTTCGTAACCGCCAATCCCGTAGCTCTCGTCGAAGCCGCCGACCCCCTCGAATGCCTCTCTGCGCGTCGCGAAGCAGAACCCGCTCAGGCGCGCGGCTTGACGAATTGACCCACGATGGCCTGCGGCCCACTCGCTGGTGAAGCGCTCGAGCGATCGGGGGTCATCGTCTCTGTAGGCGTTGCCAGGGATCTGTGCGAGCTGGGAGCCCCCTGCCCGGTTCGATACTGGTCCCGCAGCGCCCACCTCGGGGTGGCCGAATGGCTCGAGCAGCCTGTCGAGCCAGCCTGCCGTCGGAAGCGTGTCGTTGTTCAAGAACACGAGGATCTCCGTCGAGGCCGACGCGGCGCCTTGGTTGCACGCGGCGGCGAAGCCACAGTTCGTGGCGTTGCGCACCACCTGGACCCATTGCTCCTCGGCTAGTGCGGCGGGCGTCGCGTCGCTCGAGCCGTTGTCCACCACCACGACCCTGTCGCGATCCCCGAGCGTGCTGCGGAGTGCTTGGAGACATGCCTTCGTCGTCGCCCAGGCGTTCCAGACGGGTACGACGACGGTCGCCGGCGGCCGATCCGATGCTCGCGCTTCGCCCGGGTCGCTAACCGGCATCGACTTCTCGCGACCTGGTGCCGTGGTGGCGTGCGATGAAACGGCCTTCGTTCCGCTGCTGTTCCGCGTACCAGTCCAGGCCGTTCGCGTGGAAAGTTACGTGTCCCCGGTGGTAGACGAAGCATTCGTGGGAGATGGCGAGCTTCCAGCTCCCATCGATGAGGCGCAGGCAGAGGTCATCGTCCTCGAAGCCTCCGTTCCCGTACGACTCATCGAAGCCACCTACCTCCTCGAATGCATTTCGCCGGATGGCCAGGCAGAAACCGACCAGGCGATTGGTCGGACTGGTCTCCCCTCGGTGTGCATTTTGCCAGGTCCGAGCAAAGGAGCGGATCCTCGACGGCTCAGGGGGGAGCGTTTGCGCCTCGGGTACCAACTGCGGGCCCGAGACGAAGTTCGATCGAGGTCCCACCCCCCCAATCTCGGGGTTGGCGAAGGGTTTGGTCAGGGCGTCGATCCAGCGGCCGAACAGTAGCGTGTCGTTGTTCAAGAACACGAGGATCTCGCCCGGTGCGGCCGCCGCCCCCCGATTGCAGGCGGCAGCGAAACCCAGGTTGGTAGGATTTCGGATAACCCTGGCCCAGCCGTAATGTGCCAAGTGGGACGGTGTCGCGTCGGTGGAGCCGTCATCCACCACCACCACCTCGTCACTCGCCGCGAGCGTCAGGTACAAGGAGTCGAGGCAGGAACGGGTGGTTTCCCAGGCGTTCCACGCAGGGATGACGATGCTGACCGCAGGTCGTTCTCGCACTTCGAAGGTATCGGGACGTTACCCGCTGGCCTTGAGCCGCTCGGCGGTCCACCTTTGCAGAGTCGCAATCGACGAGGAGGTCTTTTCGCCCGCTGCACGGAATCGTCCGGTGGCTCCCAGCACGGCCGCCGCGGATAGATCCTCCCAGCGTGACGGGTCGGTGAGGAGGGCGACGACGTCGTCCGCCATCGAATCACCTTCCGTGCTTGCCAGAACACCGTTGTCGCTGCCAAGGCCGAGCTCGTCGGCCAACGCTCGCGTAGTCACTACAGGCGTTCCCGCGCATAGCGCGCTGAGGATCTCTGCTTCGTAGACTGCTTCGGGAAAAGGCGCGACCAGCGCCAGCGCAGTACGTATGTACGGGACCGTGTCAGGCGGGAGCCCGAGTGCTGTCACCGACTCGTCGTCCCCGAGTGCGTGTCGGAGATCCAGGGTGCCGGGTCCGAGGAGCCGGAGTCGCGCACCTGGGCTCCGTTCTGTCATTGATGGGGCGACATCCTCGCGCCACCAGCGAATACCCGCCTCGACCACCGCCCGGCCCGCCGAGCCCACGCAGAGGAGGCCGGCGCGGGCCACGCGGGGCAGCGGAGGGCCGGCGCAGGCCGGAGCGGAGGGGAGGAGCATGACCGAATCGCCACTTAACGCCCTCCGGCTGGTGAGCAGTCCAAGCGCGGCATCCGAGGTCCAGGGCACGTAGGCGGCTGAGCTTGGCGTCGGTAAGTCGGCCGGCGGGGTTGCCTCCAAGTCGATGATAAGCCGGAGCTCTGGATGTGCTGCGCGCAGATTGCCAAGCAAATCCTTGTCGCCCATGTACGTGCCGGCGGCGAGCAATACGGCGCTGTAGCCCATCTGGTCGATGAGGTCGTTCAGCTCCGGCCTGACGACTTCGCCCCACGCGCGACGTAGCTCAGGATCGCGTGGAGCGCTCAGATCGTCCCATCCCCAGCACGTCAATCCGAGCCTGCCAAGCCGTCGCGCAAAGGCGGGCGTCGCCGCACCGAACGCGTAGAGCCCGACATCTTCCACTTGTGGCCGAATGACCTCGATAAGTTGGCGCGTGCGAATACTGCCGGGGTGACGGTCGAGGACCAGCAGCGAAGGCTCCTTGTGAGGCCGGCGCACCGGGAGTCCTGTCAGGTCTCCGCACAAGGGTGTGCCAGGAGCGGTCGTTCTGGATGCTTCGAGTCCGGCCCCGCTGGCCGGAGTTGCCGAGGTGGCCACTCGACCTGGGGAAGTCGCGCGTACGTCCCTGGCTAGTTGCACAACTGCGTCCGGGTCGACGGCGAGCCGCCAACCGCGGGCCCGTAGCGCCTCGCCGAACGCGGCATCTCGAGCTGTCCGCTCGGCGTCGGGCTGATCATCGCTCAGCTCGTCCTGACGCGGCGGGCTACCGAGGAAGGCTCCGATCTCCGCCTCGAAGGCGCCACGGCGGATCACGAGGCACGACGATGCGAGCCAATCCGGCGACCAGCGCCTGAGGAGGTTCGGCAGGGCCGGCGGGCATCCCCGGCCGTGATGGCGGGGGCCCTGGTCGTCCATGATGCCCCCCGCCGACCAGCAGGTGCCGTCCGCGGCGACGAGCAGCGGGCCGGCTGCGGCGATGCCGGGGTCGTCCATGAGGTCGCCGAGTAGGGCTTCCAGCCAGCCGGGTCGGGGGAGCGCCCCCTGATCGAGGAGCGCCAGCACCTCGCCTGTCGCGTGGGTGGCCCCGACTGCCAGAGAACGGTGGAAACCTACAGGTTCCGGATTGCGCAGGATGCGGACGTCTCCGGCGACGCCGGAGAGGATGTTCTCTGTTGCAGGGCTTGCTGCGTCGAGGACGACGATCACTTCGAAGCTGAGCGCCTCGTCCAGGCTGGTTGCCAGCGACGTCAGGGAGGCCAGTGCAGCGTTGGCGTCACCGGTCAGCGGCAGTATGACGGAAACTTTCGGGATCTCGTCGCCAATACCGCCATGCCCGCCCATGGCTATCGCTTGGAGCTTCCCTCCGAGCGCGGGGGCGAGCTGGGCACATTCGTGGAGGCTGCCCGGGATCTCGATGGGGGGCAGCGAGGCAAACGCTGGGCCGATTGCCTCGAGTGCAGCCTCGTCGGCGAACATCTGGACGGCTACCGCCGCGGCGTGGACACGGCGCCGGGGTGCCTCGTTGGGATCTTCGGCCGTGGCACGCAGGGGGCAGAGTGCGCCGAGCCCATCGGCACGTAGGCGTGCAGACCAGACGAGAGTGCGATCGAGGGGGAGGCGGCGGGCGAAGCTTGCGGCCGTGGCGAGCACGGCATTGCGGTCGGGTAGCTTGTCCCAGCAGGCTTCGAGCAGCTCATCGGCTGGACCAGGGAGGAACTGCAGCACCTGGGCGAGGAACGGAGTCAGCCGATCTGCTGGAAGCGCGGCGGCTACTTCACCGAGCTCTCGATTCGCCTGTTTCAGGCAGGCTACGAGCTGGCCGAGGTGGATGTCCAGGGTTCCGCGCTCGGTCAGGGACGCCAGCAGCACGTCCGCTGCTTCGGAATGACGGCCGAGACCGACTAACGCCTCGGCTCGCATGGCGGCAAACGAGTGGGGACCGTACTCGAAGAGGTCGTCGTCGCGCACAGAACCAGTGATAGGTGCCAGCAACCCGAGCGCCTTGGCGTGCTCGCCTCGCCGGATGCAGATCCTTGCCTCGAGGCTGTCGGGTAGCACGCTCGTGATGCTGTCCTCGCGCAGGCGAGCGATCCATTCGAGTGCCTCGTCTAGCCGACCGAGCGCGATCAGCATCTCTGCCGCGCTGCGCTCTGCGAGGCGCCGGGTAGTCGGGTCGGTCGTCTCTTCCGCGCCGCGGCTGAGGTGCTCGAGGGCTTCCTCATGACGCCCGGGCAGGCTGCCGAGGGAGCGGCCAAGGCTCACGAGCGAGTACCCGGGGATCGCCACGGAAGCGCTCTCGATCTCCTCCACCTCGGCCTTGGCCACCCGCAGGTTGCGCTCGAGCTTGGCGCGGGCAGCCATGCGCTTGTCGAGGTACCCCGTATGGCGGATGCGCGCACCGTCGAGCGGGGCGAGCAGAAGCACCGAGCGGCCTTCTACGGCTGCCACCTGCTCGTGCAGCCGTCCCCTCCACATCCCGGAGCGCCGGCGGAACAGCCGGCACGCAACGTGGACGAAGCTGCTCGAGGTGCCCGCGCCTGTGAGGTTGTCGATGGAGACGAGGAAGCCCTCCAGAGCTTCCGGGCAGGCTTCCAGCATTCCACGAAGGCCCTCGCGGTCCTCGGTGACCAGCGTCTCGTCGGCGTCCAGCCAGGCGATCCAGGTGCCGGAGCATCGCTCGAGGGCCGCGTTCCTTGCTCGCGAGAAGTCGTCGTCCCAGAACCCCTCCAATACTGTGGCGCCGCGGCTCGCAGCCAGCTCGCGTGTAGCGTCGCTCGACCCCGTGTCGTAGAGGATCACCTCGTCAGCGAACCCCACGAGCGAGTCCAGACATGCCGGCAGGTCATCCTCCTCGTCGCGAGCTATCAGGCAGGCCGACACGAGCGGCTCCGGCCTGCTGACAGGAGGTCGACCATGCCGGGCGGCGAAGCGCTCCGCTGCGACCCGGTATGCCGTTTCACGCTCGGCGTAGCTGGCCGAACAGGTAGCGGCATGATGGACATAGCAGCCCTCTGCCAGCACTACCTCCCCGCCCGCTGCCATAAGGCGGGCGCATAGGTCCTCCAGCGCGACGGCCAGGTCGTCGCCGAGATCCTGGTCCAGCCAGCCCGCACGGCCGAGCGCATCTCGCCGCAGCGCAAGAGCAGGTTCGCCGAGGGATGTGACGGCCGTGTGCTCGCCCTGGTGGACGTGAGCACGCTCGCGGGCAAAGCGACGGAGGGCTTCGCGGTCGCCCGGAGCATAGGGAAGCGACCCGATTTGCTGGTGGGGCTGGCCGTGGTTGGTCCGCGGGCCGGCGGCCACGACGCCGGCACGGGAGAAAGGGCTCACCAGGTGCTCGATCCAGCGAGGGAGGACGGTCGTGTCCGCGTGTACGAGCACGACAAGCGGGTTGCGTGCCTGGCGTGCCCCCTCGTTCCACCCGGCGACGAGGCCCGGTGCCCGGACGTCGAGCACCTCTACCCAGGGGTAGCGACCGAGCCACCTGCCTGTCGCGCCAGCAGGCCGGTGTCTGGGGAGAACCACGATCACCTGGTCTTTCGGCCCTATGGTGGGCCGGAGCGCGTCGAGCCAGGTGCGGGTTGCCTCGCCTGGTTCCGAGGCTACGACGACCAGCGTGACGGGCGGGCGGCTCACCACGGAGTCATCGGCCGGCGCGTCTTCGAACTTGAAGTTCTCAGGTTCTCAGTTTCGCGCTAAAGCGCGCGGCGCCGAGTGACGATACATTCACTCGAGGTAACAAACGGTGCTGGGAAGTGCGAGCGCCGGACGGTACCCGCACCCGAGGGATCGGGTGCAGTGCAGTTGGCAGTTCCACGTAGTGACCAAACCAACCGAACAAGGAGAAGGAACGGATGTCCTCGCTTGTCGTCAATACCAACCTCGACGCGATCAACGCGTACAACAACCTCAACGCGACCAACCTCTCGTTGAGCAAGACCATCGCCCAGCTCTCGTCGGGCCTGGCGATCCAGACCGCTGCGGACAACCCCGCCGGGTACCAGATCGCGCAGAACTTCACCTACGAGATCAACGGCGCCCAGCAGGCGGTCAGCAATGTCCAGAACGGGGTATCGCTCGTCCAGACGGCCGATGGCGCTCTGAACCAGATCGCGTCGATCCTCCAGACGATGGACCAGCTCGCTGCCGCTAACTCGAGTGGCGGCACCACGGACCCGGCTTCGGTCGCCGCCAACCAGCAGGAGTTCGTCGACCTGCAGAACGAGATCCAGCAGATCGCGACTACGACCACCTTCGGCACGCAGAACCTGTTGAACGGCTCGTTCTCCAACGAAGTCGTTCAGGTTGGGGCATTCGCGACGGCCGCCGATCAGATCACATTCGGCATCTCAGCAGCTACGATCGGTGCCCTCGGTATAGCTACTGGCACCTCGTCCATTGGCACCGTGTCGGCTGCGCTCTCTGCGCTGGCGTCGGTGCAGGCTGCGATCTCCACGGTGGCGTCCATGGCTGCCGGTGTGGGGGCTTTCCAGAACGAGCTGCAGGGTATTGCCGCGAACTTGACGGTCATGAACCAGAACCTGACCGCGGCCAAGTCCCAGCTCGTGGACGTGAACTTCGCGCAAGCGACCACGCAGTTCTCCACCGAGCAGATCCTCATGCAGTCGGGCACGGCGATGCTCTCCCAGGCACAGCAGCAGCCTGCCCTCGTGCTCAAGCTCCTGACCTGAGCCCGTGCAGCGTGGACCGACGCCCGGGCCGCCTAGCCGGCGGCCCGGGCGGTCCCCACTGTCGGAGCCAAGCCGGCAGGGTGGCGGGCAGCCGAGGCGTGGAGAGGAGGGGAGATGACTTTCGTCGGCGGCACATCGAGCTCGGGTCCGGTCCTGCAGGCGAGCGGGCTCATCTCCGGGCTCAACACCCAGCAGATCATCCAGGCGTTGCTGCAGCCGTACCTGCAGCCCGAGCAGGATCTGCAGATCCAGCAGAGCCAGCTCCAGACCCAGGCGAAGGACTGGCAGCAGATCAACACGGATCTCGCTTCGCTCCAGAGCACCGCTCAATCGCTCACTACATCGTCGGGCGCCGGTTGGCCCATGCAGGCAACCTCCTCGGACACCTCTGTGGCGACAGCGACAGCCGCGCCGGGCACGCCAGCGGGGTCCGTGTCCTTCACGGTAGGTCAGCTCGCCGCCGCGAACGTGCTCGACTCGGCCGGCACGGTTAGCGCGACGTCCGACACTATTGCGACGGCCAACATGGGCTTTCTCCTGGCACAGGCCTCCAGCCTTGGGTTCTCCGAGCTGTCCGCTGGCAGCTCGCTTGCCCTCGGCAGCCACTCCGTCGACGTCACCCAGGCGTCCCAGGCGGCTACCACGACCGGCGCCACCGCGCTCGCCTCGTCCACGACGATTGGCAGCTCCAACGACACGATCGACGTCACGATCAACGGCACCGCTTACGCGTACACGATTGCCTCGGGCACTTACACGCAGAGCCAGCTTGCCGCCGCGGTCACCTCGGCCTCAGGTGGAACCCTGCAGGCGAGCGTCAACGCGAGCGGCTATCTGGTGCTCTCCACCACCGACCAGGGCTCTGCGGCAACGCTTCAGGTGACCGGCGGAACAGCGCTCTCGTCCCTTGGCCTCTCCACCATGTCGAGCGCAGTCAGCGGTGTGAACGCTCTCGTGAACGTGGACGGCACGGTGAACACGATCGGCAACTCGACGACGGGCCCGATCACAGCAGGTGCCACCTTCAACCTCACCTCCGGCACCGGTGGGACCATGTCCGCCACGGTCGGCCCGGGCGGCTCCATCGATGCTGGCACGACGACTGCCACGAACGTGAGCACGGGGAACGGCTCCCTGGCCGACCTAGTCGCCAACATAAACGCAGCCAACGCGGGAGTGTCGGCGAGCGCGATCGACACTTCGAACGGATACCTGCTCCAGCTCTCTGCCAACTCGACTGGCACGAACGCCGACCTCACGGTGAACACCGGCGCCTTCTCTTCCTCGACGCTCGGTGCTCTGCAGAGCGTGCAGGCAGGACAGAACGCCGAGGTGTACCTGAACGGCCTCACCACCGACAAGGTCACTTCGCAGTCCAACACCGTGACGAGCCTTCTTCCCGGGCTCAGCATCAACCTGCTCGCTACTTCCTCCACGGAGACCACCGTCACCGTCGGCGCGGATGCCGCAAACGCGGCCAAGCAGGTGAGCAGTCTTGTCACCGCGGCCAACGCAGTGCTCGCCGACATCGCCAAGTACGCGAGCTACAACCAGCAGACCAAGGTCGCGGGCCCGCTCTTCGGGTCACCGCTCGTCAGCTCCATCCAGAGCCAGATCCTCTCGATCTTCGGCATGACGACGGGCAGCTCCACCCTCGGCAATCCCCAAGCCATCGGGATCACGCTCCAGTCGAACGGCACCATCGCGTTCAACCAGTCGGCTTTCGAGACCGCCCTGCAGGCCAACCCTGCCCAAGTGGAGGCCATGTTCACACAGGGGGGAAGCTTCAGCCCCTCGTCGTCCACCTACACCGGCGACGTGACCTTCGAGAACGCCACCGGCCAGGTGGCCGCGGGCAACTACGCCGTCAGCGTCACGCACTCGGCCACCCAGGCGACCGACTCCGGCTCGGTGCTCACCTCCGGCACGGTGAGTGCCGCGGAGACCATGACGATTGCCGCCGGAGGCACTTCCATCGGCTATACCACCACTGCCGGGGAGTCGCTCGCGAGCATTGCGGAGGGGCTGAACCAGCTCTTCGCCCAGGCCGGCATGGGGATGAGCGCCATGGTCGTGAACGGTGACCAGCTCCAGGTCGTCTCGTCTGCATATGGCTCCGCGGCGAGCTTCACGGTCAGCTCCACCAACACCGCAACGGGTACGACCGGGCTTGCCGGCTCTGGGAGCGCGACCTTCACCGGCACCGACGTCGCCGGGACCATCAACGGCCAGGCGGCAACCGGCACCGGCCAGATCCTGAGCGCGAACGGCCTCTCGCTGCAAGTGACCGCTTCTGGCATCACGAGCGCAACCAACATTGGCACGTTCGCGTACCAGCCGGGGATCGCCCAGCAGGTATCCAACTTCGCACAGTCGATGTCGAGCTCGCCCGGCGGTGTGCTCACCCAAACGATCCAGAACCTGAACAACCAGGCCACGGGGTTGAATCCGCAGATCAACTACTACGCGATGCTCGCCTCGCAGCAAAAGGCGGTTCTGGAGCAGACCTTCAGCCAGCTCGAGGTGCAACTCGGCACGCTGAAGAGCGAAGGCAACGCCCTCAGCCAGTTCGTGAACGGCCTGCCATGATGTCAGCGAAGCCATCGAAGAGTTTCGAGGAGATCCAGGAGCGCTACCTGGCCGAGGCGGTCGCCACCGCGTCGCCTGCGGCGAGGGTCGTGATGCTCTTCGACAAGCTGCTTGCCGACTGCGCTCGAGCTGACGCCGCCTTCGAGCGCGTGGACTGGTACGGGGTGAACGAAGCGCTCGTGAACGCCCAGGACATTCTCATCTACCTGTCCGCAAGCTTGGACGTGGAGCGCTGGCCGGAGGCTGGCGAGCAGACAAGAGCCCTGTACAACTTCCTGTATGCCGAGCTGATCGAGGCCAACCTGAAGAAGGACCGTCAACGCCTGGACGGTGTCACACCGATGATTGCCCGGCTCGCGGAGGCCTGGAGATCCGCAGCGGCGAGGCTCGCGAGCGAGGAGGCGGAAGTGGCTTCGCCGACTCCTTCCGAGGTCGGAGCGGCGCCCGGGGGGGGATATCCAGCGGCACTCACCGGGGTTGCTCCAGGCGTGGAGCGGGGGTGACTGGTGGACTGGCCTGAGGTGCTCGAAGCGCTCGACGCGCGCATCGCCGCCCACGAGGAGGCACTCGCGTCTGGAACCGAAGCACCAGAGCCATACGTCTTCCCGAGCGACCTGGGTCCGCTCCCCGACGCTCATCGCCAGCGGGCCGAAGCTCTGTTGGAGCGGTACATGACCCTGCAGGCTCAGGTGTCCGAGGCCCGGGCAAAGATCGGTTCCGCGCTAGCTCGGGGCGGGGGGAGCGCGATGTCGTCCAGCCCCAGTGCTCCCGCGCCCGCCTTCGTGGACGGCCAAGCGTAGAGGCCCAGAGGACAGAGAGGGCTAGCCTGCCCCGCGTATCCGCTGGGCCTCTCAGTCCGGAAGGTCTTTCCGGCGTTTGGTCCGTGGTGTGTTCACGTTGGTGGCCTGGCTCTGGCCTGTCGCCGGAGCTCCATTTGGGTGTCGAAGACGTGGCGGGTGATCTGGCGCAGTGCCCCCTCCGGCGCCGAGTGGAACTTCAAGCGCGCTACGCCTGAACCGGTAGCGTGGACTACCTCCGCGTTCAGCGTGACGCTCCCCCGGGGGAGCATGAGCTCGACTTGGACGCGCTCCCCTGTCCTCAGCCCGGTAGCGTGGCTGAGCCGGACGCCGCCTCCCGAGAGGTCTTCCGTGATCGCTCCCATCCTGGTGGGAGGGGCGTCAGAAGCGCCTTCGACTTGAACCACCACATCAATGCGTGTCTTGACGCGCACCCATTCCCTCCGCTGGACGAGCTCCACAGGATCGAGCGGTGAGACCAAGCGGATGATGACGACGTAGGGCGCCTCGGTGGAGAGAGCCTCCAAGGTGCCAGAAGCGCGAATCAAAGCGCTCGAGCCCGGCCGCTCGACGACGACGAGCTGGTCCTGCAGGTCGAGAATCTGCCTGTTGTCCGAGCTGAGCCGCATAGCCTTGCCCGTTACGGCTTCCACTACCGCCTCGGCCAAGGCAGGTGCGGTCCTTCCGGTGGAGTCTTCGCGCCTCTCGTAGAGCTTTGCAGCTGGGCGAACCCGCACCAAGCTCCCGACCAGGGCATCGAGAGAAGTCGTGCTTTCTGGCATTCTCATGCCCCCCGGTGCCGGCGGTTCCCCCCGGCAGCTAGTGAGTTTTCCCCGCCACCGCGGACATTCTCCAGGCTAGTCCCCGGCCAGCTCGGCCGGGAACAAGGAGCTCATTGCCGAGGGCCGAAGCGTCGGCGGATGTGCTCTGGGAAGTCATCTCCCTCGGCTCTCAGCAGTGCGACGCCATTGAGCGTTGTCCCGGTCGACATGTGGCCACTCACGGCCGCGTGCTGTTCGGGGGTGTCGAGCTCGGCGTGCGCGAACGCGGCCAGCTTGGCATGGACCTGTTCCTCGGTACCGAAGTACGTGAGGTGCCACCCCGCTTCGGGTACGGCTACCCCGATGCCACACAAGCGGAGCCAGCTCAGCGAGCCGGGGATGTCTCTTGCCCTCATTGCCGTCGGGTGCCGCCAGTCAACCGGGCAGCGCCAGTCGAGCGAGTAGTTGTACATCCGCATCTGAAGCCGGACCGGCCCCGAGCGCGTGGCCGCTAGGATCGCGTCGACGGCGCCGGCGCGGACGATCTCGTCTACGTCGCAGCTCAACACCAGGTCCTCGGGTGCGGCAGAGCACAGGACTGGCATCGCGGAGTCCCTCTGGGTGGCTTCTCGGACCCATGGATCGACGTTGTCGGGCAAGTGCGCTACGACGTGGTGGATTTTCGGCAGCCAGCGGGTAAAGCGAGAGCGGTTCTGTTCGAAGAAGAGCGCCTTGGGGTCGCCCCGGTGCGTGCGCTCAGCCTCCACCACCACCACGTGGTCAGCGATGCCCTCGAGCTCTTCGAGGCGTGCCTCGAGCATTTCGAGCTCGTTGTAGAAGGGCACGACGTCCCATATCTCGGGCCTTCTCGTGTCGGGGAGGGGCTCTCGGTTCCTGGCCACGAACAGGAACGCGGGGTCGCTCGCCTGGTATGTGGCCGGTTCGAGCTGCTGGACCGGCTCGACCTGGTCTATTTGAAGCCCCCCGCTCGCCAGCATGGCCCAAACGGTCGTCACGTCGGCGGGCCTGTCACCGCCGCTGTCGAGCACGATGCCGCCAACGAGAGCTCCCCCGGGGCGCAGTAAGTCAGTCGAGCGTCTGGCCAGCACCGTGAGCGCTGAAGGTCGCCTACCAACGTTCGCCAATACGGTATCGAACGGGCCGGTGACGTCACCGATCTCCACTTCACCGATGGTGGCAGCGGTGACATCGCATGGCTGGCGGAACCCGAGGAGATCCCCGATGCCACCTGCGCCGCAGTCGACGTCGAGCGCTCGCCGAGTGCCTGCGGGCACGCGATGGAGGATCGCCAGCGAGGGAATTGCAGGCGATGCCAGCGGGGGCGCCGGGACTTGGCCCCCGAGCTCGACGAGCATCCGCAGGGCACGGTCGTCACCAAAGCGTGCGTAGGCGATGGACGCCGCTTCGACCCGCTCCTCGATCGGCCGTGCTGGATCGGTGGCGCGTGCGACGAGCGGGCACTCCTCGCCAGCCTGGAGCACCCGTGCTCGCCCGGACCATTTGACGAGCCGGCTTGTGGGGAGCGCGTGTGCGATCTCGCGGGAGGCGGCAATGGCGAGCGGGTTCGGCTGCTGCACACGCCAGATCGCGTCCACGATGTCGTCTGCGAGCTCGCCCTGCAACACGATCGCAACTGCTGCCAGGTACTTTATCTGCTGGATCCCGAGCTCGGGGATCAGGCGGTCGATCTCACCGGCTGCCAGCAGCTCCCGTGCCCTTTGCTCGACGTCCGCCACAAGTGTCGGCGACGAAATGTCGATCCTGCCCACGGCGCTTGATTATTACACCCGTGGTGGGCGCAAGGAAGCCCGGCGTGAACCTCATGCCGCAAGAATCGTTTGCTCGCACCAACCACTACGGTATGTGTCAAATCGCCGTACTAGGTGGTAGAATAGTGACAGAAAGTGAGAGTAACACGAGAAGCGCGGCACGGGCGGTCACGGTACGAGAGGTCACGGCAGGAGATGAACACCAGGCACCCAGCGTGGCATAGAGCTTGGCAGCATGGGCACCCTGCAGGTGGCGCGCGCGAGGCCGAAGGCGACCCAGCCGACCCAGGCGGTGAAGAGGGCTCGCGCGGACCGCCCGTTTCTGGCGTGCCAAGCGCCCGTGAGGGTGCCTCGCCGCCGCCCCAAGCTTCACTTGGAGCTGTCCGCCAGGCGCTCTCCCCGGATCCGGCCATGCGCCGTAGAGCAGCCGGAAGGCGGGACGCGACCGGGTGGATGCTGGCCGTGCTCGCGACGGACGCCGACGAGGATGTGCGGCTGGCTGTGGCGGCGAACGACGTGACTCCGAGTGTGGTGCTGGACCACCTGGGCCGCGATGCCTCGGAGAAGGTTCGTGCCGGGGTCGCATCGAATCCGGCTGCTCACGTGGAAGTGCTGGAGTCGCTGGTGACGGATGCCGATGCATTGGTCAGGGCGCGCGTCGCGGCAAACCCACTCCTCCCGGTGCCGCTGCTGGAGCACTTGGCTGAAGACGAGGCCACCGCAGTGCGTGCGGGCGTAGCGACCTCGGCCACGGTCGCACCGGAGGTGCTCGAGTTTCTTGCCGGTGACCCGAGCCTTGATGTTCGAGTTGCGGTCGCCTCCAACGAGAGCGCGAGACCCGAGGATCTGGATCGCCTGGCACTAGAGAGCCCGACGGTGGTCAGGCGGGCCGTTGCCCGGAATCCCTCGACAAGACTGCAGACGCTCGCTCGTCTGGCTTCCGACTCCGAGCGGCAGGTTCGGCTCGCGGCGCGGGCCAACCCCTCAGCTACGGAGGGTATCCGGGCCCTTGCCGACGACTACGGGGTCGAGGTGTGGAGCCGCCACGCTGCGGCGAGCCCTGGCACCGACCCCTCGATCCTTGCCCACTTCGCCCACGACGAGAACTGGGTGATCCGCCAGGCCGTAGCGTTCAACCATTCGACGCCTGCGAAGGCCCTGGGGGAGCTCGCCAAGGACTCCCATGTGGGAATCCGCAGGGCCGTTGGGTCCAACCCGCGTACCCCGGTCGGAGTTCTGATGGAGTTGGCAGACGACGCGGATCATGACGTGCGCCAGGCAGTGGCCGACAACGAGGAGGCACCACCTGAAGTACTTGACCGGGCACTCGCCAACCTCGCTCGTCACCTAGCTGCGACGTCGGCGGAACAGACGCTGCGGGTTGGCTGATCGGCGTCTCGAGGCGCCCTGAGATGCGCGATCCGGACGAGCTCAGCTGCCGGCTGCCTCTGCCAGCACCTTCGCCGCATGGCCGTCGGCGCGCACGTTGTACCAGGAGCGCTCCACCCGGCCGTCGGGTCCCACGAGGAAGGTGGAGCGGATAACTCCGGTCGTCTTGCGGCCGTAGAGCGTCTTCTCCCCCCATGCGCCGTACGCGGCCATGACCTCGTGCGCGGGGTCGGACAGCAGCCTGATCCCCAACCCGTACTTGTCGCGGAAGCGTCGGTGCTTGGCGTCACCGTCGGGCGAGATGCCGATCACCTCCACGCCCGCGCGCTCGAACGCGGCGAGGTTCTCGTTGAACTGGCAGGCCTCCTTGGTACATCCGGGAGTGTCGTCGGCGGGGTAGAAGTAGACGACGACCCGCCGGCCGGCGAAGTCGCCCAGCGCCACCGGCTTCCCGTCATGGTCCGGGAGGCTGAACTCGGGGGCTTGGTCACCTGGGGCGAGACGTATAGGTGTTGGCATGGCCGCGATATTGCCACCCGCCAGAGGTCCGCGCCCGGCCGGCTAGCCAGAGGTCGCGCCCTGGTGCCTCGCGGATGCGCCCAGGACGTGCGAGCGGGACCTCTCTGATGGCTGGAGCCGCCAGTCCCCTCAGGGCGCGCGATGATGGGGGAGCGGGAGCTCGGAGGTACCGGGCTGAGAGGGCGCCTGTGCGGCGCCGACCGCGGAACCTGCTCCGGGTAATGCCGGCGAAGGGAGGAAGACCATGAGCGTTCGTCGCAAGGTTTATGTAGACGGGTGCGACCCGGCCGGGGAGGTTGCCTTCAGGGTGCCCTTCGCGGAGGTGCCGCTGGAAGACTCGCCTGGTCCGGGCGGGCCCGTCGCCAATCCGCCGGTCCGCCTCTACGACACCTCTGGACCGGGGTCCGACCCCGAAGAGGGTCTGCCGCCGCTGCGCTCGGAATGGATCGAAGCCAGGGCTGACGTGGAGGTGGCGGCAGGTCGCGTGCCGCGCTTGCGCGACGACGGCCGGGGAGCCGAGCGCGCCCTCAGGCGGCCGCAGGCGTTCCCTGGGTCGCTCCGGCCGGTGCTCCGCTCGAGCGGCAGCAAGCCGGTTACCCAGATGCACTATGCACGCAGCGGAGTGGTGACGCCCGAGATGGCCTTCGTCGCGCTTCGTGAAGGACTCGACCCAGAGGTGGTGCGGAGAGAGGTGGCGGCCGGCCGGGCCATCATCCCGGCAAACGTCAACCACCCCGAGTCGGAGCCCATGGCTATCGGCAGGCGGTTCCTCGTGAAGGTGAACGCCAACATCGGGAACTCTGCCGTCACCTCGTCGGTCGCCGAGGAGGTGGAGAAGCTCCAGTGGGCTACGCGTTGGGGCGCGGACACGGTAATGGACCTCTCTACTGGCCCCGACATCCACACGACTCGCGAGTGGATCCTGCGCAACTCGCCTGTGCCCGTCGGCACGGTCCCGATCTACCAGGCTCTCGAGAAGGTTGACGGGCGTCCGGAGGATCTCACGTGGGAGGTCTACCGCGACACGGTGATAGAGCAGGCGGAGCAGGGAGTCGACTACTTCACAGTCCACGCCGGGGTGCTGATTCGCTACGTGCCGCTCACCGCCCGCCGGGTCACCGGCATCGTGAGCCGCGGCGGGTCGATCATGGCGGCCTGGTGCCTGGCTCATCACGAGGAGAGCTTCCTCTACACGCACTTCGAGGAGCTCTGCGAGATCATGGCCGCCTACGACGTGGCGTTCTCCCTCGGGGATGGTCTGAGGCCCGGCTCGATAGCCGATGCCAACGACGAGGCGCAGCTCTCGGAGCTGCGCACGCTCGGTGAGCTCACGGAGGTCGCCTGGAGCCATGGAGTCCAGGTGATGATCGAGGGGCCGGGGCATGTCCCCCTGCACAAGATCGCGGAGAACGTCACGCTCCAGCAGGAGTGGTGCCACGAGGCTCCCTTCTACACGCTCGGTCCCCTCACGACGGACGTGGCTCCTGGCTACGACCACATCACCTCTGCGATCGGCGCCGCGGTGATAGGGATGCACGGTACGGCGATGCTCTGCTACGTGACGCCGAAGGAGCATCTCGGGCTCCCGGGCCGCGAGGACGTGAAGGCGGGGATGATCGCCTACAAGATCGCGGCGCACGCTGCCGACCTCGCCAAGGGGCACCCCGGAGCGCAGGCTTGGGACGACGCCCTCTCCAAGGCACGGTTCGAGTTCCGCTGGGAGGACCAGTTCGAGCTGTCGCTCGATCCCGAGACCGCCCGCGCGTACCACGACGAGACCCTTCCGGCGAAGCCCGCCAAGACCGCCCACTTCTGCTCCATGTGCGGACCGAAGTTCTGCTCCATGCGTATCAGCCACGACGTGCGGATGCTTGCCGACGGCGAGATAGAGGCCGGGATGCAGGCAAAGGCAGCGGAGTTTCGCGAGGGTGGGTCGGAGATCTATCGCGATGCCGGGGATGCCCGGAGCGCGCCGGAGCGAGTGGGCTAGCGCGCCGGAGCGAGTGGGCTAGCGGCCGCTGCCGTAGCCTGCCGTTTGGCGCCTGGCTTGCGTGGCGGGCAGGAGTGGTACCTGTTATGCTTTGCAAGCGAACAGGTGGCGCGCCGCCCGTCGGGACCGCCGTGGTCCCGGGCGACTGCAGGCCCCGCAGCTGTGCCTTCGAGGTGCCGCATCGCTAGGACCTCCTGAGTTCGCCTTGCCACATCTTGGCGGCCGCCTCGAACGGAAGCGGAAATGACTGCAACTATCGATCGGGCCTCCGATCCCACAGCCGCCGGGCAGGCGGCAATTCACCCAGCCGGGCAGGCGGCAATTCACCCAGCCGCCGGGCAGGCGGCAGCCCGCCCAGCCACCGAGCAGGCGGATCATCCGGACAGCGAGCCCGAAGCGTCCTTCGAGTCCCTCGGAGTCGCGCCGGCCATCGTGGAGGCACTGGCCGCGTCCGGGATAGAGCGCCCCTTCCCGGTGCAGGCAGTGGCGATCCCCGATGCGCTGGCGGGCATGGACGTGTGCGGCAAGGCCAAGACCGGATCGGGTAAGACCCTGGCCTTCGGCATCCCGCTGCTGATGAGGGTCGCGCCGGCCTCAGGCCGTGCTCCCACAGGGCTCGTGCTCGTGCCGACGCGCGAGCTCGCGATCCAGGTCCACGAGGTCCTCGCTCCTTTGGGCAAGACGCTGGGGATCAGGGTCGCCCTCCTCTACGGTGGTGCCGACATCGACAAGCAGATATCGAAGCTCCGCAAGGGAGCGGACGTGGTGATCGCGACCCCGGGGCGTCTGATCGACCTCGTCGAGCGCAAGGAGGTGGCGCTCGACTCCGTCGAGGTCACCGTCTTGGACGAGGCCGACCGCATGGCCGACATGGGGTTCCTGCCTCAGGTCGACTGGCTCCTCCGCCGGATCGAGCGGCCGCACCAGACCATGCTCTTCTCGGCGACGCTCGATGGCGACGTGGACCGCCTGGTGAACAGGCACATGACCAACCCGGTTCGCCGGGAGGTGGCCTCCGAGCAGGTGACCGTGGAGGAGATGGAGCACCGGTTCCTTCAGGTCCACCAGATGGACAAGGTGAAGGTGGCTGCGGCGATCTGCCGGGGGGCCACCAAGGCGATCGTGTTCGTCCGCACCAAGCGCGGCGTGGACCGCCTGGTTGAGCAACTCGGGCGCGAAGGAGTGATGGCAGTGGCCATCCACGGCGATTTGCGCCAGGCGTTCCGCGAGAAGGCGATCAAGGGGTTCTCGTCGGGCAGCATGCCCGTTCTCGTGGCGACGGACGTGGCTGCACGGGGGCTCGACATCGAGGACGTGGACGTGGTGGTCCACTACGATCCCCCTGAGGACCACAAGGCCTATCTTCATCGCTCCGGGCGCACGGCCAGGGCCGGTGGCACTGGAGTGGTCGCTACGCTCGTGCTCTGGGACCAGGTGCTCGAGGTCGAGCGCATCCAGCGCAGGCTTGGCATTCCCTTGCGGATGGTGGAGGTCTTCTCCAATGACCCCAGACTTGGTGACCTGCTTGCGTGGCTGCCCGCGGAAGGTGCGGCGTAGAGGCTCAGCGGAACGCCGCCTGTCACCGCCTGTGCAGCGCTTCCTCTGATGTGCGACACCGTATGCGCCCTAGGGGACTCCGGTGCGATATTCGCGAAGAGCTCCGACCGGCCTGTCGGCGAGGCCCAGGTCATCGAGGCCTTTCCTGCACGCAACGGCGGGGGGATGCTCCGGACCCAGTACCTGGAGCTGGCTGATACCGGCGCCTACGCCATGTCGCTGTCCCGTCCCGTGTGGTTGTGGGGTGCAGAGCACGGGGTGAACGAGCACCGGGTCGCCATCGGCAACGAGAAGATTTACACGGTCGACGATCCTTACGAGGCTCCACCGGCGCTCATCGGCATGGACCTCGTGCGTCTGGGGCTCGAGCGGGGGGCGAGCGCTGCCGAGGCACTGTCCGAGATGACCGACCTGCTCGAGCGCCACGGTCAAGGCGGCGTCGCGGATCGGGACGCCGGCGAGCCTTACTGGTCCTCGTTCCTCGTGGCAGATCCGCTCGAGTGCTTCGTGCTCGAGACTTCAGCGCGCACGTGGGCGGCAAAGCGCGTTCGCCCTGGTGAAGGCGGCGCGGCTATCTCGAACCGGATCACCCTCGGCGGGGATTGGACCATGGCTTCTTCAGGGGTGCCGGCCGGCTCCGACTTCGACGCGTGGCGCAACCCCGAGGCGCCGACTGGTCACGCGGACCAGCGGCTCGAGGCGAGCAGGAGGTTCTTGTCGAGCACCTGCCCGGCGTTGGGTACCGCTGGCGCTGGCATCGCGGGCTCCGGCATCGCGGGCTCCGGCATCGCGGGCTCCGGCATCGCGGGCTCCGGCATCGCGGGCTCCGGCATCGCGGGCGGCGGCACTCTCGTGAGCCCGGCGGAAGTGGTCGCCCACCTTCGCGATCACGGGACCGGCCCCTGGGCAGCGCCGATGGGCGATGGCTCGTCAGTGGTGCCACCTCCTGATGTCGCCATGCCAGATGGCACCGGGGTCACGGTCTGCATGCACGTTCGCGGCTACCAGGCGACAGCTGCGTCGATGGTGGTGTCGTTGCCTCGCGACGAAGCCGAGCCGGTCCGGGCTTGGGCAGCCCTCGGAAATCCGTGCGCTTCCGTGTTCGTGCCGTTCCTGCCCTCGGCCGGGGTACCTGCGATCCTCGGGGAGGAGCCTGCCTGGAGCCGCTTCGCCGTGCTGGCACGCATGGTGGAAGACCGACCTGGCGTTCTCGGGGCGCTGCGTGCGATCCTCGGGCCGCTGGAGGACGAGCTGTGGGAGGAGGCAGGGTCGCTTCCGGCCGATCCCCGCGCCTGGCGGGCATTTGCCGAGGTGGCCAGTAGGAGAGTGGCAGAGACGCTCGGCCGTGCCGAGACTGCCTGCGCTGCCCGGTAGGCCTGCGCTGCCCGGTAGGCCTGCGCTGCCCGGTAGGCCTGCGCTGCCCGGTAGGCTCGTCCATCGTGCCACCGCCAGACCGACCAGCGCGTTCGGGCCAGCCAGAGCGAGCAGCCCGAGCAGCGCGAGCAGAGCGAGCAGGAGCAGCCTTGCCCCCCGTGGCGATCGGCGATACGGGAGGAGCAGAGAGGGTGCTCGTCGTGGTGGCGCATCCCGACGACGTCGATTTCGGCGCCGGCGGAACCGTGGCTTCGTGGACGGCCGCGGGCACGGAGGTGGCGTACTGCATTGTGACGGACGGCGACGCCGGAGGCTCGGACCGGAGCATCTCACGCGCGGAGATGGCGGTGATCCGCAGGCGCGAGCAAACGGAGGCCGCAGCGGTGCTCGGCGTGCACGACTTGACCTTTCTCGGCTATCCCGATGGGCGTGTCACGCCGAGCCTCGACCTGCGGCGTGACATCACGCGAGTGGTCAGGCGCTTCAGGCCTGATCGACTCGTGACGCAGTCCCCAGAGCGGAACTGGCAGCGCATAGCAGCGAGCCACCCTGACCACATGGCGGCAGGTGAGGCGGCGGCCTGCGCGGTTTACCCCGACGCGCGCAATCCCTTCGCCCATCCCGAGCTGCTCGAGGAAGGCCTGGAGCCGCACACGGTGCGCGAGCTGTGGCTGATGGGGGTAGCGCCATCGCCTGGCATACCCCGGGAAGACCTGGTGGCTATCGACGTGACTGACACATTCGACAAGAAGCTCGAGGCCCTGAAGTGCCATGCCAGCCAGGTCGGCACCGGCGATGACACCGGCGAGGACCTGGAGAAGATGCTGAGGGCATGGCTCGGAGGGGCAGCGATGGCTGCGGGCCTTCCCGACGGCAGGTTGGCCGAGCTCTTCCGCGTCGCGATAACAGCCTGAGAGGCTGCCGCCAACGGCTGCTCAACAGCAAGTGGGCAGCGCTGCCGTCAGGGCGTTGCGACGGTACACCGCAGGTGTGGGGCGCCACGGATCCGGCGGTCGAGCGTGACGAGTGTTGTATCTGTGAGCTCCGCAAGCGCGACGTAGCTCGCGTCGTAGCTCGACAGGTTCTGGCGGAGCTCCCAGACCCTCGACGCGACGAGCTCGTAAGGCCAGCACTCGATTGCCAGTTCGAGCATGTCGGCGTGGGCCTGTGCCGCCTGGTCAGCGCTTACGAGCTCAGCCAGCTCGAGTCGGCGGATGATATTTGCGCACTCGAACGACACGAGCTGCGGCGCGGCAAGATCGGCTCCCGCGATCGCGTTGGTGACCCATTGACCGTCCGGGCCTTTGTCGAGCAGCATGGCGACCACCGCGGACGCATCGCAGACGACGCGGGTTCTCACCGCCTGCCGGCATCTCGCGCCGCGAGGATCGACTCGGCGTCGACACGTACGCCTGTTGTGGTGACTCGCGTCCGGGCACGGGCAATCACGTCGTCTACGGGTGCCCGAGCCGCGCTATCGACGAGCATGCCGCGGAGGTACTCCTGAAGTGACTTACCAGCGCGCGCGGCACGAGCCGCGAGCTCGTCTCGGATGTGGTCGGGCACGTCCCGAACGGTAACGGAAACGCTCATGCATGCACTATAGCATCACTGCCGCGATAGTGCAGCTTTCGTGCGCGAGCTGCGTGATTGGCGTTCTCGTGTTCAGCTCTTCCCGCCCTTGCCGGGGTGACCACCTTGGCCCGGTGGACCGGGGAAGCCTCCCGGTCCTGTTGCAGCCGAAGTGGCAGGCCCGGAGCTCCCAGACGAAGAGGTCGAGGAAGAGGAGGCGGTCGACGGGGCTGCCAGGCCGAGGGTGCTCGCGAGCATTGCGATGTCAGCCTCGAGGGTGCTCGTTGCCGCGCTCTGCGTGAGGCTCCCGTCCTGGACGGCCCGGACGATGGAGTTGTCCATGGCCTGGAGGTACTGATCGGCACTGTTCGGTCGGCCGGAGGCCGCGTCCGCGACAGCCGCCGCCAGGTCGGAGAGCAGGGACTTGGCGAGGCTCGGCTGCATGGCACCGTCTGCGGTGTCGGATTCGATCTCTGCCGACAGGGCACCAACGGCAGAGGCCGGGGTAGGGGGCGGGGCAGTTGTCGTGGTGGTTGTGGTCGGAAGGGGGTTGGAGGCATGCTGGCTGCGAGCGACGGTGGCGCTCGGCCCCTTCGACAGCGCTGGTTTCCTCGAGCTTGCCGATCCGCTTCCTGTCAATGCGAGCGCGAGGCCACCTGCCAGGGCGAAACCTGCCAGGGCAGCGAGCCCGAGCGCCCCGTAGCGGCGAGCTCGGCCCGCATGGCGCTCGATGGCTGCTCGGTGATCTCCCGGCAGGGTGCCCGGGGGAGGCAGGACGCGGGTGGGCTCCCGGCCGTGCAAGACCGTCCCGGCGGCGTCAGTGCCGAGCGCAGTGCCGAGCGCAGCGCCGGGCAGGCTCGTGCTCGCGGAGTCGTTGCCCGCGCCGGCCGCGGCAGCTGCCAGAGCAGTGGCAGGCACAGTGGCACCCGAAGCCAGAGCAGGGACAGGCACCGTGGCGGCCGAAGAGAACGCAGGGGCGGACAGCATGCTGGCCACCTCCTCGGCGCTCGGGCGCTTCGCCGAATCCCTGGCCGTCATGCCGGTGAGGAGCAGCCGCCAGGGTGCGCTCAGCCCAGCCGGCAGCTCAGGATCCGCGTGGAAGCGCCGCGCGGCGACCTCGGCCGGAGTGCCTTCGAAGGCTCGCCGGCCGGTCAGCGACTCCAGGAGCACGATCCCTAGCGCGTAGATGTCGGCCGGGGCGCCTACCTCGTGGTGCTCGAGCTGTTCGGGGGCCATGTAGGCGGCCGTGCCCAGTGTCGTGCCGGTCACCGTGAGCGAGGTGGCGTCGATCAGGCGTGCGATGCCGAAATCTGCCAGGCGAGCCCGTGGACCGGGACCGAGGAGGACGTTCCCCGGTTTTACGTCACGGTGCACGATCCCCTGCGAGTGGACGTAGGCGAGCGCGCTGCCAAGAGCGCGTCCGAGCTCGGCGGTCAGCCTGCCGCCCAGGGGTCCTTGGCGCAGGCGCGCCGAGAGCGTCGTGCCTTCGACCAGCTCCATCACCAGGTACGCTCGCCCGTTCGAGACCCCTGTGTCGAAGAGCTTGACCAAGCAGGGGTGGTTCAGGTCGGCCAGAGCCCTTCCCTCTTGCGCCAGGCGCCTGGCCAATGCCGGGTCCTCCGAGCGTACGAGCTTGATGGCCACCTTCCGCCCGTCGCGCGTGTCCTTTGCGGCGTACACGTCGGCCATGCCGCCCTGGCCGAGCAGCTTTTCGAGGCGGTACGGACCGCATAGTGGCGTGACGATCGTGTCCATCAGAGGAGCTGCCCCCCGCCTGCTGGTTCAGGAGATCATCTCATGTTTGCTCATGGCCGGCCCAACCGGTAGGGCGCCGAGCGGGCCTGGGAGAACCTCGAGCACGTGAACCTGCCGACCCTCACGGGCGGAGCTGCGGCGGGCTTGCACGCGCATTTCGCTCAGCCGGCGAGCTGGCGGAGGACGTAAGCCAGGATGCCCCCGTTCCGGTAGTACTCGGCTTCCATCGGGGTGTCTATCCGGAGCCTGGCCGCCACCTCGGCGTCACCTGCTCGCACGAGAACCTCCTTGGGGATCTCTCCACGGCCCAACTCTTCCACCCCGATGATGTCGAAGCTCTCGTGGGGATCCAAGCCGCTCGACTCGAGCGTGGTGCCCGGCGGGAGCTCGAGCGGCAGCACTCCCATTCCCACGAGATTCGACCGGTGTATGCGTTCGAAGCTCTCTGCAACAACCGCTTTCACGCCGAGGAGGGCCGTGCCCTTGGCCGCCCAGTCCCGGGAGGATCCGGATCCGTACTCCTTGCCGGCCAGCACCACGAGCGGCGTTCCTTCGTCGCGGTATCGGGCGGCAGCGTCGTAGATGCTCATCTGCTCCCCGCTCGGTTGATGGACGGTCACGCCTCCCTCGGTGCCCGGCGCTAGGCGGTTCCTCAGGCGCACGTTCGCGAAGGTGCCGCGCATCATCACTTCGTGGTTGCCCCGCCGCGCGCCATAGGAGTTGAAGTCGGCGCGCTCGACTCCCTTGGAGAGCAGGTACTGCCCGGCAGGGGACGCAGGCGATATCGACCCCGCCGGCGAGATGTGGTCCGTGGTGACACTGTCGCCGAGCCACGCGAGCACGCGAGCGCCACGGACGTCCCGGACCGGCTCCGGGGTACGCGAGAAGGTGGAGAAGAACGGTGGAGGCAGGACGTAGGTCGAGTCGGCGCTCCACTCGAACGTGCCGCCTTCGGGGATCGGCAATGACCTCCAGCGCTCGTCGCCCGTGAACACCGAGGCGTAGCGCTCGCGGAACATCTCGGAGGTGATGGCGCTGCCGGCAAGCTCCCTCACCTCGTCCGCCGAAGGCCAGATGTCTCGCAGGAATACCGGGCGGCCGTCGGAACCGGTGCCAAGAGCATCGGTAGTGAGGTCGAGGTCCATGGTGCCGGCCAGGGCGTAGGCGACGACAAGGGGCGGAGAGGCCAGGTAGTTCATGCGTACCTGCGGGTGGACGCGGCCCTCGAAGTTACGGTTTCCCGACAGCACTGCGGCGACCGAGAGCCCCGCTTGGTCGACTGCCTCCCCGACGCCCTCCAGTAGCGGACCCGAGTTGCCGATGCACGTGGTGCACCCGAAGCCGACGAGGTCGAACCCGAGCTCGGCGAGGGGGGAGGTCACCCCGGCGCGCTCCAGGTAGTCCATGACGACCCGGGAGCCCGGAGCGAGCGATGTCTTCACCCATGGCTTGGAGCGGAGCCCTCGCTCGACGGCCTTCTTCGCGAGCAGTCCGGCAGCGAGCATGACCATCGGGTTGGAGGTGTTCGTACAGCTCGTTATGGCTGCTATGACGACATGGCCGTCGGCAACCTCGGAAGGAGGGCCAGGGATCGTTGCCGATCGAAGCTCCACTGTGTCCCCCGGGCGCGTGCCGGTAGGCGCTGCACTCTCGGGGCCCGCACCGCGGGACGCGCCAAGTGCGCTGCGGAAGCTCTGCCTAGCACCCGAGAGCGCCACGCGGTCCTGCGGTCGTGACGGCCCGGCGAGGCTCGCTTCCACTGTGGAGAGGTCCAGCTCGAGCACCTCGGAGAACACGGGCTCGGGCTCTCCGCTCTGGCGGAACATGCCCTGCTCCTTGGTGTATGCCTCGACCAGGTCTACCTGCTCGTCGCTCCTGCCGGTGAAGCGGAGGTAGGCGAGGGTGTTGCCGTCCACCGGGAAGATCGCGCACGTGGCGCCGTACTCGGGTGCCATGTTGGAGATCGTCGCACGGGTCTCCGCCCCCAGCGCGTCGAGCCCCTGCCCGAAGAACTCGACGAACTTCCCCACGACGCCGTGCCTGCGGAGCATCTGGGTAACCGTCAGCACGAGGTCCGTTGCCGTAACCCCCTGTTCCAGCTCGCCGGCAATCCTGAATCCGACCACGGGAGGCACGAGCATCGTGAGAGGCTGCCCGAGCATGGCGGCCTCGGCCTCGATGCCCCCCACGCCCCAGCCGAGCACCCCGATGCCGTTCACCATCGTCGTGTGGGAGTCGGTACCGACAAGCGTGTCGGGGAATGCCCAGCCGTCGTTGCCGGCAGTCACCACCCTCGCCAGGCGCTCGAGGTTCACCTGGTGGCAAATGCCTGTTCCGGGCGGGACCACGTGGAAGTTCTCGAATGCGGATTGGGCCCATCTGAGCAGCTGGTAGCGCTCACCGTTGCGTCGGTACTCGATCTCCACGTTCTGGTCGAAGGAGCCCGGGGAGCCCGAGGACTCGACGATCACCGAGTGGTCTATGACGAGCTCCACCGGCACGAGCGGGTTGACGCGCCGGGCGTCGCCGCTCAGAGAAGCCAGCGCGTCGCGCATGGCTGCGAGGTCGACGACACCTGGCACTCCTGTGAAGTCCTGCATGAGCACCCGCTCCGGGGAGAAGGCGATCTCCGGCCTGTCCATGCCGGCCTCGTGCGCGCTGCCGGCGCTGTCTGCCCAGCCCGACAGCGCCTGCACGTCCGCTGCGCTCACGCGCTGCCCGTCTTCGTGTCGCAGGAGGTTCTCGAGCAGCACCTTGAGCGAGTAGGGGAGCCGTTCGACCCCGAAGGAGCTTGCGAGGCGTGGTAGGAGGTGCACAGCGAAGGTCTGTGACCCTACGGCGAGGGTGGACTGGGTGGAGAAGCTGTTTCTGGAGGGAGGGGGAGTTGTCACGCTGTCCATTCTGCTCTCGTGCGAGCTGGTCTGTACATACTCCGAGCCCGCTGGGCGCTACTGGAGTCTCGGCCCAGTGGGAGATCCGGTGCTGCAGAGGCTCAGCAATGGTGCCAGACGGGCGCAGGCTCGGCGGCGGAGTGGCGCCAGATGGGCGCATCTTCGGCGGCGTGGCGCCAGTTGTGTGGCGAAGAATTGGGCCCCGCCGAGCGGGGGTGGCTCGACGGGGCCCTGGGCGGGTGCGGGACATGCCCGCATGCTGGCACCTTCAGTGAAGCACCTGAAGCTGTGTGCCGGCTGTGCTCTCGCTAGGAGATTTCGTAAAGATCCGCGGGAGGGGAGCTCCTCGCCGCGTCTCGTGCATGTGGCGCGTCTGGTGCATGTGGCGCGTCTGGTGCATGTGGCGCGTCTGGTGCAATTGGCGCGATTGGGATCCGGATGGTGAAGGTCGCGCCGCCGCCAGGTGTCGGGCGTACCGAAGCGCTCCCGCCGTGCGCGTGGACAATGGCCGCGACTATGGAGAGCCCGAGACCACTTCCTCCGGTGGCGCGGCCGTCCCCAGCAGCGCGGCTGTCATGTCGCGACCGCGAGGTGTCCGCACGGTAGAAGCGTTCGAAGACCCGGTGGGCCTGCTCCTCGTCGAGTCCTGGTCCGTTGTCGGCCACCTCGACGACAGCCTCCATGGCTTCGTCGCGGATCGTGACCGTCGTGGACGTGCCACGCGGGGTGTGCGCACGCACGTTGGCGAGCAGGTTGTCGACCACCTGGCGCAGGCGGCTGGAGTCGCCCTCCACCTCGAGCGGTCGTGAAGCGGCGAGGCGAATGGGCCACTCCGGCCCCATGGCACGCGCCGACTCGACGGCTAGTGCCACGAGTGACACGAGCTCCACCGGCTCGCGCCTGAGCGGCCGTCCCTCGTCGAGTCGGGCGAGCAGGAGCAGGTCTTCCACCAGATCGCCCATCCGAGCGCTCTCCGAGCGGATTCCCGCCATGGCCCTCTCTAGATCCTCGGGCCGCCCTGCCGCGCCCCGCTCGAAGAGCTCTGCATATGCTCCCACGGCAGCGAGGGGAGTCCGCAGCTCGTGGGATGCGTCCGCGACGAACCGGCGGAGCCTCTCCTCCGAGCGGCGCAGCTCGGCCTCGGTCTGGTCGCGCCGGGTGAAAGCATCCTCGATCCGGGAGAGCATGGTGTTGAACGCGCCGGCAAGTCGTCCCACCTCCGTGGAGGGATTGGCGCCCGGAACGCGCCGGCCGAGCTCACCCTCCGCGATGGCGTTCGCCGTCTCCTCCACCTGGCCGAGCGGCCTCAGCCCGACCCGTACCAGCCACCACCCGAGCAGGGCTGCCGCGACGAGGGCAAAGGCAGTGACCACGATCTCCACGACGAGGAGCCGGTGCAAGGTGGCGCCCGCTTGGTCGAGGGGCAGCGCGAGCACCAGCACGAAGCCGTTCACCAGCTCCGAGGCGCGCACCCTGAACTGAGGTCCACCCGGGCTCGCGGGGCCGGTTGTGAAGTAGACCCGCGGTGCCCCGTCGTTCCCCGCCGGGCCCTGCGTCACTGCTATCTGCTGGGGGAGCTGCGGGCTTATGAGCTGGCCGCCTTCCGCTACGCCGTCCACCGTGCCCTGCACCTGCCCTCCGGCGCTCCGGAGCTGCACGAACATTCCGGGGGCCAGGTCCGATACCAGGGGGAAGCTCAGGGATTCCCCCTTGTCGAGCTTCGTCTCGATTGGCCCGGCGGCAGCCAGCAGACGCTGATCGGTCTGGCTGACGAGGAACGACCCGAGCGAGGAGTAGGTGGCGAAGTCGGCGACGAGCAGCGCCACGAGGGCCACGGCTCCGACTGCGAAGAGCAGCCTGGCTCGAAGCGACATGCGGAGGGCTATCGCCCCGGCTTGGATGCCGGACCGGCCGCCTGGCGCGTCTCCTGATTGGCCGGGCGCGGCTCCTCCGGCTCGCGCAGCGTGTAGCCCACGAGCCTTATGGTCTGGATCAGGGGGGGGCCGTGCTGGTCGAGCTTCTTCCTCAGGTAGCTCACGTAGGTCTCGACGATGTTGGCGTCCCCACCGAAGTCGTAGTGCCACACGTGGTCGAGTATCTGCCCCTTGGAGAGCACCCGCCTGGGGTTGAGCAGGAAGAAGCGGAGCAGCGAGAACTCGGTCGCGGTGAGCTTGAGCTCGGCGCCAGCCCTCCAGGCCTGGTGGGCGTCCTCGTCGAGCTCGACGTCGGCGAAGCGCAGGATGGATGCATCGTCGGCTCCGGCTCTCGTCCGCCGCAGGATCGCCCGCGCGCGCGCCACCACCTCTGCCAGGGAGAAGGGCTTGGTCACGTAGTCGTCTCCGCCGACGGTCAGGCCGGCCACCTTGTCGTCCACACCGTCGCGGGCCGTGAGGAACAGTACCGGCACCTTCAGCCCGTCCGAGCGCAGGCGCCTCGTGACCTCGATGCCGTCCAAGTCGGGCAGCATCACGTCGAGCACGATGAGGTCGGGGGGCGACTCTTGCGCCGCGGCGAGGGCTTCACGCCCGCTCGTGGCTTGGCGAACCTCGAATCCTTCGTAGCGGAAGGTCGTGGCAACGGCGTCGACGATCGACGGCTCGTCGTCCACCACGAGGATCTGCTGGCGCCCTTCATCTACGCTTTGCACAAAGTCCTGCTCCTGTGCCCGGATGCCTGTACCGGTGCAAGGACGCCTGTCGCGCCAGCTCCCGGCACGCGCCGGCTTCGGGCACGCGCCGGCTCGCGAGCCCATGTTGCCACGAGGTGCTTCGGCTTTGCTGTGCACCCGCTGGGTGCAAGCTGTGAGTCAAGCTGGCAAGGCAGTCACGCGCTCAGCGCGGCTGCGACCCCCCAAAGCGAGGCTGACCGAGCGACCTCAGGGACCCCGAGCGCGGGGCTCCTGGTCCCGAGCGCGAGGCTCAGGGAGTGAGGGCGCCTCCCACGAAGCGGAGCTGGGTGTTGGTGGAGGGATTGTTCGGGCACTCCGAGCCCGAGAACCCGCACACGTCGGTGTACGCGAGGTAGACCGGTATTGCCCCAGAGGAGCTTGCCTGGCCCAAGGCCACCGACTGGAAGTCGAGGAGCTGGCGGTTCGCGCTGCAGCCAGCGCCCTGGGTGCATACGGGGCCGTTCTTCACCGGAGTGGGATCGGCCACGACGGGAGAGGTGGCCGTGTAGGAGGAGCCCGGGCCGAAGCCGCTCATGGTCAGGCCGAGGGCGTTCTCGTACCAG
>JAJYXW010000029.1 GCA_021801525.1 Actinomycetes bacterium | reverse complement strand
CAGTCTCGTCGGTCCAGCAGTCTCGTCGGTCCAGCAGTCTCGTCGGTCCAGCAGTCTCGTCGGTCCAGCAGTCTCGTCGGTCCAGCAGTCTCGTCGGTCCAGCAGTCTCGTCGGTCCAGCAGCTCCGTCGGTTCAGCTTCACCGGCTCAGCCCTCGCGCAGGCGTTGCTTCAGCTCGCTCAGCACCGGAACGGGTCCCGGGTCGATGCCCTCGCGAGCTGCCATGTGCAAGGACACGAAGTCGCCGACGAGCATGAGGTCGAGAAGCTGGGCCAGGTCGCCGTCGCCTTCCGCTCGCACCTCGGCTACGCCGGCCACCACCTCGCGCATGATCTCCTCGACGATCGCGAAGCGCCGGGACACCTGGGGGTGCTCGGCGTCGTGGCGCAGGTTCACGAGCGTGAGGATCTGGCGGGTCACGTCGCCGTGCTGGCCCCAGCCGGCCACCTCGTTGTGGCACAGCTCCGGTTGGACCGCGAAGAAGGCGGGCGCCTTGGCGTTCTCGTTCACCTGGTTCTTCCAGCGAGCCGCGGCAGCGGCTCCGACGGCTTGGGCGCCGTGCACCAGGGGAATCGTCCTCCCGATCCGCTCGGCCAGTTCCTCGGCGAGGCTGCCCGGCTGTACCAGGTGGTCGCGTCGCCTGCCGAGCTGGCTCACGGCGAGGTCGATCCAGCTGGAAGCTCCTGGGAAGAGCCCGATCTCCTCGAGGACCACGAGGGGAGGTATGGCCATCGCTCCGAGCGCCGCACGGGGCTGGGGAATGGCCGGCGGGACGGGAACCACGGGAGCCCCGGCAGCGCTGGCGAGCCTCTCGAGTGCTCCGCCGGAGGTGACTGCCACGAGGCTTGCGCCGGCATCGAGCGCCTCGTCCGCCGCTTCGACGGTCTCCTCGGTGTCGCCGGAGAACGATATGGCGAACACGAGCGAGCCGGTGCCGACGAAGTCGGGCAGGTCGTAGCCCTTCACCACGCTCACCGGCACCGGGAGGAATGGGCCTGCCACCGCCACCATTACGTCGCCTGCTATGCCGCTTCCCCCCATCCCAACGACCACCACGTGCTCGACGTAATCGTGGTCGGGCAGGCCGGAAAGCCCCCTGGCCGCCTGGGATGCGGCAGCCACCTGCTCGGGAAGCGACGCGGCGGCCTCGAACATGCCGAGCGAGTCGAGCGCTCCGGCCGGGGCAGCGCCGTGACCCGGAGCTCTATGTTGCCCCGGAGCTCTATCTTGCGGAGCCTCGCCCGGATGGGTCGCGGCAGGGTCGGCGAGGCTCCCGCTCACGAGGATGGGCCCCCACCTGTCCCTGTGTCCGAACCCCCCGAACCCCCCGAACCGGTGGTCGGGGCGCCCTCGGCGGCAGCCTTGGCCATCAGGCGCTCGTGCTCGGCATCGTCCACCGAAGTCGCCTCGTCCACGAGCATGACCGGAATCCCGTCACGGATCTCGTAGCTTCGGCGCAGGCGCGGGTTGTAGAGCCTGGCTTCGTCGGCGAAGTAAACGAGCGGTCCCTTGTCCTCGGGGCAGGCGAGCACCTCTATCAGCAGCGGATCGAGAGCCATCGCGGTCACGTCCTTTCCTCAGGCCGGCTTTCCCCCGGCCGGCTTTCCTCCGGCCGGCTGTGTCCCTCCCCGTCCGAGAACGTGGAGCCGTCCACTTTGGCTCGAGCCACCAGCGCGAGCACCTCCGACACTCTACGCTCGCACTCCTCGGGAGTAGCTGCCTCGACGTTGAGGCGCAGCAGCGGCTCGGTGTTCGAGGGGCGTATGTTGAACCACCAGTCCCCGTTGTCCACGCTGAGACCGTCGGTACGGTCGATCCTCGTGCCGCGTGCTGCGAGCAGGCCGGCGACGGCTTCGACTGTCCCGGCGGGATCCGGCACCTCCGTGTTGCGCTCGCCCGATGCTGCATAGCGGCGAAGAGGGGAGAGCAACTCGGACAGCGACGACGAGGTGGCCGACATCTCTTCCAGCACGACGAGGGCCGCGATGAGCCCCGAGTCTGCCCGGTAGTTGTCACGGAAGTAGTAGTGGCCCGAGTGCTCGCCGCCGAACACCGCGTTGGTCTGCGCCATCACCTGCTTGATGAAAGAGTGCCCGACTCGCGTGCGGACCGGCACGCCGCCGTTCTCGAGGATGGTCTCGGGGACGACCTTGGAGCAGATGAGGTTGTGCAGCACGGTAGCCCCGGGGTGCTTGCGAAGCATGGCCCTGGCCACGAGAGCCGTGGTGAGCGAGCCCGACACCGGCTCTGCGTGCTCGTCCACCAGGAACACCCGGTCAGCGTCTCCGTCGAACGCGAGGCCCACGTCCGCGTGCCGGAGCTTTACTGTAGCGATCAGGTCGGCGAGGTTGGCAGGCTGTATCGGGTCTGCAGGGTGGTTGGGGAAGGTCCCGTCGAGCTCGGGGTAGAGGATCTCCAAGTCGAACGGCAGACCCTCGAAGACGGCGGGGACGACCAGGCCCCCCATCCCGTTGGCCACGTCCGCCACGACCTTCAGAGGACGCAGCTTGTCCACGTCCACGAAGGAACGGACGTGTGCAGCGAACTCGGCGAGCATGTCGCGGTGCTCGACTTGGGCGGCGTGCGCGGCAGGGTCGACTTGGGCGGCGTGCGCGGCAGGGTCGACTTGGGCGGCGTGCGCGGCAGGGTCGGCGGTGTCCTCACCCGAGTCGATGAAGCTTTCGGCCCTGGCCCTTATCTCCCTGAGCCCGGTCTCCTCGCCGACGGGCTTTGCGCCCGCGAGGCAGAGCTTGATCCCGTTGTAGCGCGCCGGGTTGTGCGAAGCGGTGAACATCGCACCGGGAGCGTCCAGGCGTCCCGAGGCGAAGTACAGGAGGTCTGTCGAGGCTAACCCCAGGTCGACGACCTGGGTGCCGGTGGAGCAGGCGCCCTCGGCGAAGGCTGCCGCGAGCTTCACGCCCGAGGAGCGCATGTCGCGAGCTACGAGGATCCTCGGTGCCGCCGCGAACGCTGCGAACGCGCGCCCGATGGCGCGGCACGCGCGCTCGTCGAGCTCGTCGGGGACCACTCCGCGTACGTCGTACGCTTTGAACACCGAGGACAGGCTTGCCATAGCGGGCGCGAGCCTATCCGGCAGGGAGCCTTCCCGGCGGGAGCCTGGTCGAGGAGAGGCCTGTGCGCCTGCTCGCCGGAGCTGTCAGGGGTTGCCCAAGTCGGAGCTGGCCTGGTTCAGGCTGTTGTCGAGCTGGCTCAGCTCGTTGTCGAGCTCTGTGAGCGTCTGGCTGTCGAGGGCTGAGACGCCCGGCGTGCCGTTCGCAGGTGGCTCGCTCGCGGTGCTGGTGCCGGTGCTCGCGCTTGTGGGGCCCGCCTGCCGGCTCGTGGCGATCGCAGCTGTACCCGGCCCGCCTACGACGTGGTAGGCATTCGAGGTGCCGCACCCCGCGGCGGCTCCCGCGCACAGGGCCAGTGTCGTGAGCCAGGTACCCGGCCTGCCAAATGCGTCCTTGGTCGACTTCGCGAGTGACCTCATGGGTACATCATCTCCGCCATCCGTTACATCTAGGTAAGGCCCATATTAGGGAACAGTGAGCGCACGCCGCCTTGCCACGAGCACCCCGAGGGCCAGGAGGCCGAGGGCGGACAGGGCGGCACCGGCTGTGCCCGCCGGCGTCGAGCCGTAGGTGAGGGTGACGTTGTTGCTCGTCGGGACCACGACCATCAAGTTGGGAACGGCGCGCCAGGGCCCCTTGGCCCCCGTTGCGTGCCATGCCGGGAAGTAGGAGACCTTCACCAGGACCGGGATCCCCGTCCGGCTGACGTGGAAGCTGACGGTGCTGGTGGTGACCTTCACCTTGCTCACGGTCACGGGGCGCAGGGGAGCTGCTGGCGGGGTGGACCCTGCTCGCACCCGTGTCCAGGAACGAGGTCCTCCGGCGGTGAGAACGGTCGCCCAGTCGCTCGGGTTGTCGTACCAGTGGACAGCGACGGGGAGCCACGACGTTTGGCCGGGGCCGACCCCGGTGAGGACTGCAGGCCTGCCGGCGAGGGGGGCGACTACCGATGATGCACGCACCAGGTAGATCTTCCAAGTCGTGGTGAGCACCTGGCCCTGGTACGGAGTGTGCCACGGGCCGGTCACGGCCACCTGCTCGAGCGCGGGGTCCGCGGCCGCCTCGGCCTGGACGATCGGGGACGAGGCCATGAAGTAGCGCACCCCGAGCATCTGGAGGTGCTCGACACCGAGCGGGACGTCGAGGGGGCCGTAGGGCAGCCCCACCATGGCTTCCGAGGGTTGGGCCGAGAGCTCGGCCTGGTTCAGGAAGTGGTAGGGCGTGGTGGGCGAGGACTCGAAGAGCAGGCCCTCCATCGAGTCGACGCACCCGCCGGTCCAATAGGGCAGGAGCATGAGCGCCATGGGCGTGCCGAAGCGGTTCAGGCTGGGGTTGTACTCCCACATGGCCCTTCCGCAGCCGTAGCGGCCGGCGACCTTCTCCATGGTGGTGACGATCGCGTGATACTCGGGCCACCCCGGCTTGCTCTGGTAGCCGGAGTAGTTCCACCGCACCCACTCGGGGACTGCACTGGCTCGGACGTGCACGGGGCCGATGGAGATCCCCGGTGAACCGTAGGGTATGAGCACGGGCGGGAGCACGACCAGGCATGCTCCGGCCAGGCCAGCGAGAGGCAACCCGATGGCTCCCGGAGCGGCGCGGACCCGCTCTGCCAGGCCGCCAGGTGCATCCCAGCCGGGTCGGCGTCGCCACATCCGGGCCAGCCAGACCCCCACCTCGGCCGCGGCGATCCCGGCTGTCAGATAGACGCAGATCCACCACAGAGGGAGGAAGCGCGCGTTGTAGAGCTTGCTCTGGGGATCCACCACGAAGGCCACTGCGGATATGGCTCCGAGAGCGACCAGCAGCAGCGTCGCCCTGTCGCGGCGCCAGAGCGCTACGACCACGCCTAGAGCCGCCAGGCCGAGTGCCCAGCGGTCTGCCACTGGAGCGAGGGAGGCCGCGTAGGTCGTCAGGTTCTGCCAGCCCATGTTCGTCGTGTAGGACTGCTCGAAGCTGAACGGGAGTCCCCACCAGCAGGTGAGGAGCCCCGCGGTGCCGATCGTGGTGACCATCCACCAGGTGCGCCGGCGCGTCGGTCCTGCCATCAGGTAGGCGATGCCCGCTCCGAGGAGCGCGAAGCCCATGGCCACGATGTGGGACAGGACTATCGCCGCGAGCAGTGCTGCGCCGAGGGCGCGGTAACGCCCGGTGCGCATGGCGCGCACCACGACTCCGAGGAACACGATGGCCAGTGCCAGCCCGAAGGAGAACGCGTACTCCCCGGCGAGGGTGGAATAAAGGTTCCCGCCGTAGATCGTGTAGGTCTGGTCGAACAGGTACGGGAGGGTGGCCGCCGCGAGGAAGGCCGGGCGGGGCCGCTCGAGGCCGGCCAGCCACCCGAAGGCCCACGCTGCTGCCGGCAGCATGAGCGATCCGAGGGCGGTGACCAGCTTGAAGGCTATGTTGAACGGCACGACGTACCCGCCGAGCGCGGCGAAGAGGTCGGGCAGCGGGAAATAGAAGGTGTAGAGCGGGAAACCGTCGTACCAGCCCGGATCCCAGCCGGTCAGGTGCCCGTTCGGGATCAGGTAGGACTTCAAGAACGCTGCGGTTGCCACGTGGGCGCCGGTGTCGCCGCCGTCGATCGTGGTCCTCGACAGGAGCAATGCCGGGTCGAGCTGCCAGAACACGATGCCGACTGCTCCGGCTACGGCGACGAATGTGGCTATCGAGGCAGCGGAGGGGCGGCGCATGCAGGTACCATCGTGCCCGAAGGCGGGGGACGCCGGGCGTCGCCGCAGCTCATCGGCTGGCGCTCCTGGCTGCCAGGGCGAGCACCGCCACCAAGTTGAAGGCGCCGTGGGCGAAGATCCCGGGCCCTAGCCGTCTGGTCCGGTAGGCGAGCGCCGAGAGCACGATGCCGAACGCGGCTAGGCCGAGGAGCTGGAGCGTCTCGGCGTGGGCCAGGCCGAAGAGCACGCCGGTCGCCACCACCGCGAGGACGGGACCTAGCACCCGGCCGGCGCCGTTCGTCAGCCGGAGGAGCGAGCGCAGCAGGAGCCCGCGGAAGAAGAGCTCCTCCACTACCGGCACGACGACCACGGTGAGAACCCCGATGACCGCGAGGTCTGCGCCGTGGAACCCGCCAGTCAGGCGCTGGGCAGGGCCGCCGAGCCGGCGGTCGAGGTGCGGGATGAGGGGCTGGAGCGGCAGGTACAGGAGCGGGACGAGCAGCACCTGGCCGGCCACACCGATACCGAGCCCGACAAGGGGGTCCCAGGTGGAGAACCGAAGTCCCATGTCGGCTGCCACGCTGCCCGTGCCCCTCCTGCGGCTCGCTATGAGGATTGCCGCGGCGAAACCGGCCCACAGGCCGCCCAGCCCCGAAAGCACGACCCATGCCGGGGGGATGCTCGAGCGCAGGGCTGACGACAGGTGCGCCCCTTCGCCGATGGAGATCCCTACGACCACGACGACGACCGTGCTCAGGACCTGGCCGCCGAAGTACCCGCCGAGAGCCAGGAGCAACCAGCTCCAGGCGTCGCGGACGCTCCGGGGGAGGTAGGGCGCGGGATCGAGGGGTGCCATGGCGTCCGGATGCTCCACCGTGGAGAGGTTAGCGAGGCTGGGCGCACTGCCATCGGGCACCCCGGCGCACCACAGGTGGTCAGGGCGCGTACCATGGTGCGATGAGCCCGCTGCAGACGGACCGCCGTCCCGGGAGACAGACGCCGATCGGCCCGCGTGGTTCCCAGGGCCCCCAGGGCCAACAAGGCCCCACCGGTGGTGATCAGAGCTGGCGGTGGGTGTTTCTGCTGCTCACGCTCGCGGTGCTGGCGATCCTGGTGGTGCCGCCCCTCTTCTCGAAGCCGTCGGCGAAGAGCCTCAGCTACTCGAGCTTCCTGAACGACGTGAAGGCCAAGGGCGTCGCCACGGCTACGGTCAACAACAACACGGGCAACATCACCGGCCGCCTGCGCGACGGCACCAAATACACGGTGAATGGCCCCGAGCCTGCCATCGCTTCGGATGTGAAGCTCATGCAGGCCGACGGGGTGGCGCTCGACTTCAGCACGCCCAACACCAATGCCCTCTTGTCGATCATCGAGTACCTGCTCCCGGTCATCCTCATCATCGGAGCCTTCTTGTGGATGACCCGGAGAGCCCAGGGCCAGATGAGCGGCATCATGTCCATCGGCCGCTCCAAGGCCAAGCTCTACACCACGGAGCGACCACGAACCACCTTCTCCGACGTAGCCGGGTACCCGGGCGTGAAGACGGAGATAAGCGAGGTGGTGGACTTCCTCAAGTACCCGAGCCGCTTCCGCGACGTGGGGGCCCGGATCCCCAAGGGGATCCTCCTCGTGGGGCCGCCAGGCACCGGCAAGACACTGCTGGCTAGGGCGGTAGCAGGCGAGGCGGGCGTGCCGTTCATGTCGGTGAGCGGGTCCGATTTCATGGAGATGTTCGTCGGCGTCGGAGCGAGCAGGGTCCGCGACCTGTTCCAGACAGCCCGCAAGCAGGCCCCGGCCATCATCTTCATCGACGAGATCGACTCCATCGGCCGCAAGCGAGGAGCAGGGCTCGGCGGCGGGCACGACGAGCGTGAGCAGACGCTCAACCAGATGCTCTCGGAGATGGACGGCTTCGACCCGGCGGAGGGCGTCGTGATCATCGCCGCCACCAACAGGCCCGACATACTTGACCCTGCCTTGCTGCGGCCGGGCCGGTTCGATCGGCAGATCGTCGTGCCCCTTCCCGATCTCGAGGAGAGGCTTCCCATCCTGAAGGTCCACTGCAAGGACAAGCGAATATCTCCGGACGTCGACCTGGAGCTCGTGGCCAGAGGCACACCGGGCATGAGCGGCGCCGACCTGGCGAACCTCGTGAACGAGGCGGCGCTCCACGCCGTGCGCCGTGGGTCGAGCCAGGTCGAGACGGAGGACTTCGAGGCTGCTCGTGACCGGGTGCTCATGGGGCAGCGCCGCGAGAGCCTGGTGCTGTCCGACGCCGAGAAGGAGCGGGTCGCCTTCCACGAGTCCGGTCACGCCGTGCTCGCCTACGTGCTCCCCCACGCGGACCCGGTCCACAAGGTGACGATCCTCCCCACGGGGATGGCGCTCGGCGTCACGCAGCAGCTCCCGCTAGAAGAGCGCCACATCTACCCCCGTGACGTGATCGAGGACTCCATAGCGGTGCGCATGGGCGGTCGTGCAGCCGAGCTCCTGCTCTACGACGACCTCTCGACGGGTGCGAGCAACGACCTCGTCGGGAACACCGAGCTGGCGAGGAAGATGGTCCGAGAGTGGGGGATGAGCGGCGAGCTCGGACCGATGGCCTGGGGCTCGCAGGGGATGGTCTTCTTGGGCGAGGATCTCATGCACTCGCGGGACTACTCCGAGGACACGAGCAGGATCATCGATGCCGAAGTTGCGAAGATCCTACTCGAGCAGGAGAAGCGGGCCATCGAGCATCTCACCAGGCACCGCTCCGGGCTCGAGGCGGTGGCTCACGCCCTCTTGGAGCGCGAGACGCTCGACGGCAGCGAGGTGGCCGCCCTGGTGGACGGCGCGTACGGTCGGCCCGTCCACGCGAACGGAGCCGGTTCCGTTCCTCACTTCAGCACTGCAAAGATGCCCGAGGCGAGCAAACCGGCAGCTCCGGCAGCTCCGGCAGCTCCGGCAGGTCTGGCAGCTCCGGCAGCTCCGGCAGGTCCAGCAGCCTCTTCGGGCTCCGACGGCGCCGAGCCGCCATCGGAGCCTGGCGTCGGCGCAGCGCCTCATGGTGACGCAGAGCCTGGTGGTGAAGAAGCAGGTCCAGGTGGTGAAGTGGAACCTGGTGGTGACACTCAGGGGACGGTCGTCCGCCGCCTCTAGGCGCCCGCTCCCCTCTCGGCCCCAGATGTCCGGCAGCGGTCACGCCGAGGTTCTCGGCCGGAGTATCTGTTCGCCGGGAAGCCCTGAGCTAGCCGGCGCCTGAGCTAGCCGGGAAGCCCTGAGCGGTTGGGAAACAAGGCATGGTCACGACGCCGGGGCTGCCGCTCGGCAGCGCGTCGAGGGCTACGGCTACCGGACCGCTGGCGATCACCTCGAGTGGCTGGGTGCCGATCGGGGCGCCCGGCATGTCGACCGTGCTGAGCGCCGCAGACGGGGTGACTGTCCTGCGAAAGAGCCCCGGGACTGGCGTCAGGAGCGCTTGTCCGGCCACGGCGTCGAGTGCCATGACGCTGGCGGTGACGGCATGCCCGGCGAGGTCCGAGACCGTAAGGCTCCAAGCCGCGTCGCCAGGTGGGGTGACGGCTGGGACGATCCAGTGGTTGGCGGAAAGCGGCATGGCAGAAGTCGCTCCGTAGCGGGGGACGGGGGCTGCTGGGTTGGCGCTCACGCTGCGCTCGACGACCACGCCTACGCCGTTGGTGGACAGGACTTCGAGGGAAAAGGGCGTGTCGAACGCAATCGCGTGCTCTGCCGTCGTTACGAAGCGGTAGACCGATCGCGGAGGGACAGTTCGCGCGAAGGTCGCGAGCCCGGCCAAGCCCGCGGCTGCTCTCAGCCTCACACGGGCCGCGTGTCGCGAAGGGTTGTAGATGTCCACTGACACCAGTGAGCCGCGAGCGTCGGTCGTGGTAGGCAGCGACCAGGATGTCGCGGGAGCGGTCGCTCCGAGCCACATGGCCATCCCGACCGAGCCGGATGGACCCGAGCGCTCGGTCTCGGTGGCCACGATTGTGCCGGACAACGCTGTCACCGACGTGGCGATGATCCGCTTGCCCCGGAGGTGGCGCCCGAGGTCGATGACGCGCAAGGCACCTGCAGGCACCATTATCCCCTGGAGGGAGGAGGGGCTCGTCGTCCCGGCCCCGGTGGAGAAGGAGAGGTCCACTACTGCCGAGGTGTCGCCCGGATCCATCAGAGCCAGATCCAGCGAGCGGCCCCCGGACGTCGAGCCGCCCGCGAAGTACCAGTTGGTGGACGGGGTAGACGCGCAAGGTGCCACGCTGTAAGCGCTGGCGCTCCCGGCCACATCGAAGACCGAGGCTCCTCCTCCGTCGATGAGCACCGTCGCTCCCACCCAGGCTCCTTGGACCATGGTGGCCGGTACGACGGCGACCTGTCCCCCCGCCGGGATGCTCAGGGGGGCTGATTTCCTCTCCCCTCCGGAGCTGACGGCCGTAATGGTCGCATCCAGCGCGTGCCCGGATGCGTTCGTCATCACCACACGGGCGGGATCTGGTCCCGACCTGCCGCTGGCGCCCGGGCAGGTCCACGCCGAGGACTCTGCGGCGCCGGAGGACACGGCGTAGGCGATAGCGGGCTGGACGTTAGACCCCGGAACCGGGCCGCGGCTCACCAGGGCGTCCGTGACGCCTGCTGCGCCTATCACCACGAGTACGCCCGCCACCGCGAGGAAGCGCCTCATGCGATCTCCCCGGTTGGTCGGGAGGGTAGAGAGCGCCGCCGGGCCCGCTTCAGCGCTACCAGTCCCGCGATCACGGCTAGCCACGCTGCTCCCTCGCCCCAGAGCTCCAAGAGATGCAACGCCGAGGAACCGTGGGTCTTCCTGGCTCGGGGGATGGGATGCGCGCTCACGGGGTCGGCGAAGACCGTGTAGCCCAGTTCGCCCGCCAGTTCGCGAAGGTCTTCCTGAGAGCGCAGGGCGGAGGTGAGCGATTGCTCCGAGCCGTAGCTCTGGGGCTGCTGGAGCCCGGGTATCACTGGGGCCAGCGAGCGGAGCACGACTATGAAGCGCACACCGTATGGAGCCACCAGGCGCCCGAGCCGCACGGTCTGGCCTTCGCGGGCGAGCCTCACGTCGGAAGCGATAGCTGCGGCAGGACCTGGTGACGAACCGGGCCACAGAGCTGCCTCGGAGGGAATGCCGTGGCTGGTGAGCACGTACGCGAGTCCGGATCCCAGTGGCCATCCCGTGCCGAGGAGCACCCGCGGGTCTCCGAGCCAGAGCACCCGCCCCTTCGCGGAGGGTCCCTTGTCCATCCACGAGAGCGCCTGTCGGTAGCCCGACGGCGGCAGGTCGAAGCGACCCGTTCCGGCCGCGCCGAAGGCGGGGAGCACACCGAGCACGAGACCTGCGGTGGCCACCAAGGCCCCACCCTGGCGCCAACCGAACCTGTGCGCTCTCAGGTCTGCCTCGAACGACATCGTGCCGAGCCCGATTGCCAGGCACATCGCCGCCCCTGCTCCTGCGAGCATGACTGGCTCGGGGGGCGCGAACGGCCCCATCCATCCCCTTCCACCGAGCCACGCGAGCACCAGGCATGCCAGAGCCGCCATCCACATCCTGGAGGCCCAGGCGAGCCGCCAGCCCGAGCCGATGAGCAGAGCCAGGGCAGCCGCCACGGGGATGCCCCAGGCAAGCGGGGTGTCGCCCACAGGACCCGCTGCCAGCCGGAGGAGGTTCCACCACGACGACGCCGTAGCCGCGTCGACTCGTGGTGCTCCGAGAAGAGACCAGCGCAGTGGGCCCGACAGCAGGTGCACCGACCACGGGGCCAGCAGAACCAGGGCCGTGATCGTTCCGCCCACGCCAACTGCTAGCACACGGGCTGTCGTAGCAGCCGTGCGGGGCTCAGTGCGCGCCTCTGGCGCGACAGGCTCAGTGCGCGCCTCTGGCGCGACAGGCTCAGTGCGCGCCTCTGGCGCGACAGGCTCAGTGCGCGCCTCTGGCGCGACAGGCTCAGTGCGCGCCTCTGGCGCGACAGGGCCGTGCACCAAGAGCCCACCTGCTGCCATCCCGGCCGTGAGGACAGCGGGGAGGACGAGCAGCTCCGGGGCGAGCGAACCGGCGATCGCTGTTATGACGCCGAGCGACAGCGTGGCGGTGAGCAGATCGGCCAGGGGCGTGCGATCGGGGGTGCCGAAGGGGGGTCTACCCGACCCTCGTGCGAGGCACGAAAGGATCCAGGGCGAAGCTGCGTAAGCGATCAGTCCCGGCAGGCTTCCCCCGGCGATGGCGTTGTAGGCCACTGGGATCAGGAGGTAGGCGACTCCCGACGCCAGGCGGGCGCGCGGCGAGTCGAGCGGTCGCACCAGCCTGGCGGCTCCCAGAGCGCCGACTGGTATGCAGCCGAGCACCAGCACCGTACCGACGAGCCCCATCGAGCCGCCCATGAGCAGCCCGGCGGTTCCTAGCAGCGCCGCGCCCGGGGGGCCCGTAGCGGTCGACCCCATACCCACGTCGTGGAACCCCGAGGAGAAGCCCCCGAGCAGGGCATGCCACGATGGAAGCGGCAAGAAGTCTCCGACGACGGGCATGGGGCCCGTCAGCAGTTGGTGGAGGCCGAAGAGCACTACCAGCGCGGCCGCCGCCCAGGCGACGGCGCGAAGCGTCACGTACTGCCCGCGCCCTGGGTCGTCGGGTGCCGCCATCCTCAGAGGGGAGAGCTCCCTGAGGTGGGCCACGTGCAGGCCGTGGGTGAGAGCGCGGCGGACGTACACGGTGAGCCTGGCCGAGCCGTGGAGCTGGAGCTGGCGGACCTCGTGGTCGCTCAGCACGCGCTTGGCGGCGAGCGCAGAGCGCTCTCTTCTCACGTCGCGCAGGCGCGCAAGGTTCCAGGTCCATGCACCGACTACAGATCGCGCGCGGTCGGTGTGGCCGGTCACCAAGGCGATCGCCATCTCGCCCAGACCGAGCAGCAGCATCTGCGGTATGACGCGTACGAGGTGCCAGGGCTCGTAGCACTTGAGGGCGGCGCGCATCTCGTGGCGCCTCTGGAGGGCTTGGAGAGAGGGGTCCGCGCTGTGCTTCCGAGAGGCGCGGCGAGGCGACCAGCCGTGCCTGACGCGCGCGCCGGCCGCGGGCGGTACCGCCCTAGTTCCCGCCGCGGTCAGCTCAGCGTGCCTGACGCGTGCCGCCGGGGCCACAACCACCCTGGCGCCTACGACTCTTGCTTTCCAGCAGAGGTCCAGGTCTTCGCCGAGAGCAGTGATGTTCTCGTCGAAGCCACCCAGCTCCCTGAATAGGTCGGCACGAACGAGGGTGAACCCGCCAGGAGCCACGAACACGTCTTGCACCGCGTCGTGCTGGCCACGGTCCATCTCGCCGGGCTCCACACGGTCCACGACGGCCCCGGTCTTGTCAGCCGCCATCCCCACGTGCAGCAGTCTCTCGTTGTTGTCGTAGGCCACGATCTTTGGCGACACGATGCTCGCGTTGGAGCGGTAGGCCTCTTCGACCATGAGACCGAGCGCGTCGGGGTCGGGCACCACGTCGTCATGGCAGAAGAGGAAGAAGTCGGCTCCCTCCACCATCTCCAGGACAGCGTTGGCGCTGGCGCCGAAGCCGCGGTTGGCGGGGAGCTTCCGCAAGAAGGCGCCGGGTAGTGCGGCACCGGCACGCTCCGACAGGTCGTCTTCGCTTGCGGCGTCGATGATCGACACTGTCAGCGCCGGGTAGTCCTGGCTGCCGAGGGCGCTGAGCGTCTCCTCGAAGCAGCTTCCGGGGTCGTGTGCCACGAGCACCGCGACCACCGCCGGAGCAGGCGAGGCCTCGGGCGTCAGGGGAGGTGCTCCGTCGAGTACCGGGACGGCATAGCTCGGCCGGCTGCCATAGCTGCCATAGCTGCCATAGCTGCCATAGCTCCGATGGCTCCGATGGCTGCAGGGGGAGCTATGCGTGCAGCGGGTGCCGTGGCCGGCATCCCGGTTGGCGCCGCAGTTGTGCGAGGTGCTGCAGGTGTGAGAGGTGCCACCAGGCGAATGAGGCTAGTGCATCGCTATGGCAGGCGGTTCCCCGGGGTGCTTGCAATGGTTAGCAAAGCGTGTTACAGTAGCTAGCACACAGGGATTCACCCTGATGACCCTTAGGAGACGTGAAGATGCCCGAACTGAAGGATGTGACGGAAGAGATCGCGAAGACCGCCCGCGACACTGCTTACGTGGTGGTCGGCTTGGGTGTGCTCGGGTTCCAGCGTGCACAGGTGCGGCGCCAGGAGCTGTACAAGCGCCTTGCCGAGCCGCGCAGCCGCGTCGAGGACACGCTCAAGGTGGCGCGTAGCGAGCTCTCCAAGCGCACGAAGGACGTGGACGGCAAGGTGGAGGCCGTGATCGATCGGATCGAGGCTAGCCTCGAGCCGATAGAGGAACGGCTTCCCGCTCCCGCACGCGATCTGGTGAAGCAGGCACACTCGCAGGCTCGCGAGGTGCGTCAGCAGCTCGTGGAGCTCATCAGCGCGATAGCAGCCTGAGCAGGCGACTGCCTGGTTGCACTGGGGAGCCCGCGCTGGGGAGCCCGCACCGTAGGAGGGTGTGGGCGGTGTGCTGCTCGTCCCATCCGGGCGGAAAGAGACCGCAGGCGTCCGGCCCCCCTCCAGACGCCGCGACTGAGGGCCGCGCAATCCCCAGCCGGCCCTCGGGAAGGGCCGTCCCAGCCCCCGCAGGACGGCCCGCAGCGACCGGTGCACCCCGCCGGTACGCTCCGGCCAGGTGGCCCGTCCTTCGAGGACGGGCCACCTGCCGTCGATCGATCAGGTCGATTGGTGAGGAAGCTTCCGAGCTGGCGGTGGCCGATCGAGGTGTGCAGACACGTCGATAAAGGTCCTCAGCACGCTGCCTGCCAGTGGGAGAGGACGTCGGCGAGAGTTCCCTCGAGGTCGTGCTCGGGCGCCCAGCCGGTCGTGGCTGCCAGCAGCCCCGGGTCTCCCCGCAGCACGGGCAGGTCGACCGGGCGAACGAGCTCAGGATCCACTTGAAGGGTCAGGTTGCCGCCGGCCAGGCGGACAAGCGTCTCTGCGATCTCGGAAATAGCGGTGTCCACTCCGGAGCACACGTTGTAGACCTCTCCCGGCCGGCCGTGCATGACGAGCAGGCGGTACGCACGCACTACGTCGCGCACGTCTGTCAGGTCGCGCCTCGCCGTCAGGTTGCCGACCCGCACCTCCTTCTCCCCGGATCGCAGCGCTCTGGCTATGCGTGCGGCGAGCGCTGCTACGACGAACTGGTCGGACTGGCCCGGCCCGACATGGTTGAACGGACGCACGCGCAGCACGGACAGGCCGTAGCCGAGGTGTGCTTGGACCCCCAGGTACTCCGCGGCCACCTTGCTCGCAGCGTACGGGCTCACGGGCCGGAGTGCGGAGGACTCACGCAGGGGAAGATCTTCCTCGCTTACGGTGCCGTATACCTCGGCCGAGCTGGTGATCAACACGACCGGAGGCTGGTCGCAGCGCCGGGCGGCTTCGAGGACATTGAGCGTTCCCACGGCGTTGACCTGCAATACGCGGGCCGGCTCCTCCCAGGAGCGTCCTACGTGGCTGGACGCCGCAAGGTGGTAGACGGCTTCGGGCTCCGCTTGCCGCAGCACGCGCGAGATGGCCTCCGGGTCGGTCACGTCCGCCTCGTGGTCGGTTAGCGTGACGACGTCTCCCTCGTCTCGCAGGTGCGCTGCCAACCAGGTACCCACGAACCCCCGTCCTCCTGTAACCAGAGCTCTCACGGTTCCGACCTTAGAGGCTCTTCGGGCAAGCTGTGTCTCCTGGCATGCCGTGTCAGGAGCGCAGCGTCAGGAGCGCAGCGTCAGGATCGGCGTGTCTCCCTGCGCGCTGCGAAGCGGTATACCTCCATGTGTCTGCCTGCGCTCACTTCCCAGGTGCACCTCGCCGCGACGGACAGGCCCAGCTGCACGCGCCTGGCCACCTCGGTGCCACCGGCCAGCGCGCACTCGATGGCCTCGGCGAGCGAGCTCGCCGAGCCGGGCTCCGCTTCCCATGCCGCTCCCGCTGCCAGCTCCGACATGACACTCCCGCTGGTGGTGACGAGCGGCACGCCCGAGGCCATGGCTTCGAGGGCCGGCAAGCCGAATCCTTCGAGCAGCGCAGGGTACACGGCAGCGGCGGACCGCCGGAGCAGGGCTGGCAGGTCGTCGTCGTGAACATAGCCCGTCCGGACTATCCGGCTACCGTGCCGCGCATGCGCGATCGCCGAGGCGGATGCGTCGGTCCCCCATCCCTCGCCGCCCGCCAGGACGAGCTGCAGCTCTGGGTGGGAGCTCGCGAGGAGGTCGAAGGCCTCGACCAGCACGGGCACGGCCTTCCTCGGCTCTATGGTGCCGACGAAGGCCAGGTAAGGCGTTCTCACGCCGTAGCGAGCGAGCAGCTCGTCCTCCTCGGAGGAGTCTCCGAGGGGTCGGAAGCGCTCGGCATCGACCCCGTGCGGGACCACGAACACCGGGGCTGACGGCGCGAGCAGCTCGATCAGCCTCTGCTCGGTGCGCTCGCTCACGCATACCAATGCGTCGGCTCCGAGAGCCGCTCTCCGGATGGCTCTCCGGAAGAAGGGAACTTTGGAGCGCTCGTGCCATTCGGGGTGGTCGAAGAACGTGAGGTCGTGGATCGTTACGACACGGGGCAGTCGAGCCCGCTCGGGCATCGTGTAATGGGGCGCGTGATGGACGGCGGGAGCATTCGCAGCGAGTAGTGACGGGAGCCTGGCTTGCTCCCATGCGAGGCGCGCTGCGCGTGAGCGGGGGGCGCATGCCTCGATCGTGAGGGATCCACCCGCGCCGTCGCCTGCTGCGGCGGCCCTGACGCTGGCTCTGCCGCTGGCTCTGACGCTGGCTCTGCCGCTGGCCTCGGCGCGGGCTACTGCTTCAGGGTTGGCTCTCTCCCACCTGGTGGAGTCGTCGCGGCGCACCCAGATCGTCAGTGCCGCGTCCTCCCGCCTGGCGAGCGAGCGCACCAGGTCCACCACGTAACGCCCTGCGCCGGCCGGTCGCGCGGGCACCGCCGTCGCGTCTATGGAGACACGCAGAGGCGCCTCGTTCGGGTGGCGTGCTGTTCCCGGTTCGCCTGCTCCGGCTGCTGCTCCGGCTTCTGCCCCGGCCGGGGCGCGGGCACCTCGCATGGCGCCCGAGCCCGAATCACCGCTCACCGGATGCGTCTCCAGATGTCGAGGTGTGCAAGGGCCGCGGCCTCCCATGTGAGCGATGCTGCGCGCCGGTGCCCCGCTTCTACCAGCTCGGCCCTGAGCCGCTCATCGCATGCGGCAGCCACAAGGGCGTCGGCCATGGCAGAAGTGTCGTAGGGGTCGACCTCGAGCGCGGCGCCACCGCTGCTCGGGACCTTCGTGGCGACTACCGGAGCACCCGCGGTCATGGCTTCCAGGACGGGCAGCCCGAACCCCTCGTGTACGGGGACGTAGGCAACCAGTCGAGCACCCTGGTACAGGCCTGCGAGCACATTGCCGTCGACGCGGCCCGCGAGCACCACCCCCGGGCTCGGGTCCAGGCGCGGTCCCCAGCCGGTTGGGCCGACGAGCACGAGGGGCCAGGGGCCGGGCAGCCTGCTGCGGCACATGCTGTATGCAGACACCAGGGTCGCGAGGTTCTTGCGCGGCTCGATGGTCCCGACCGACAGGAGATAAGGCTCCCCGACGCCCAGGCGGTCCAGGAGGTCGCGCGCTCGCTCGACGTCTGGGGGGGGAAGGTGGTCTGACCCTTCAGGGACGACCGAGATGCGCTCAGCCGATGCGCCCGCCGCTACGAGGTCCTCTGCTACCGGAGGTGACGGGACCACGAAGTGCGTCGCGCGATGGAGCGAGCGCTGCAAGGCCGATTCGTGCCACCGAGCTCCACTTGCCGTGAAGGCGTCAGGCACCCGTCTCCATGCAAGGTCGTGGATGGTGATGGCGAGGGCCCCGCCGGCGAGCCGTGGAGCAGGGAAGGACGTCGCGTGGACGACGTCGAAACCGCTGGGTGCGCGAAGCAGCCCGGTATCCCAAGCCAGCGTGAGAAGGCGTCCCGGGAGCCTGGAAGACCTGACCGGCATCCCGAGATCGCTCGAGTACCCAAGTCCGGGCCGCGTGCCAGCGCGATCGGCGATCGCAGGATCCTTGTCGGAAGGCCGTGCTGCCAGGCGCTTGGCCAGGGTGCTGCTGGCACCGACGGAGACCTCGGGCGTGTCGACACCGCTGGCGGAGAGCTTCGCCACGGCTTCGAGAAGGCTCTGAGTGTAAGTCCCTATGCCGCCTGGGACCTGGCGGCGCAGTTGCTCCGCCATCACGAGCACGCTCATGCGGGGACCGCCCGCATTGCCCGAACCGCCTGCTTCGTGCGCACTGCCCGCATTGCCCGAACCGCCCGCATTGCCCGAGTCGCTCATCGCTCAGCGTCTGGCTCGGTCGGCCGCCGCCGCGGCGTAGAGGCCAGCCAGGCCGGCAGCGCAGCGCTCCCAGGTGAGCTCCGCTGCGCGAACGAGACCGCTCTCGACGAGCTTGGCTGCCAGGGTGTCGTCGTCGAGCACCGCGTCCATTGCCTGGCCGAGCGCCTCGGCGTCGCCTGCAGGCACGAGCAGCGCAGCCTCCCCGAGCACCTCGGGGAGCGCCCCCGCCGAGGTAGCCACCACCGGCACGCCGGCAGCCATCGCCTGCAGCGGCGGGAACCCGAAACCCTCGTACAGCGACGGGAACGCGAGCAGGGTTGCACTGGCGAGAACAGGTGCCAGCTCCTCGTCTCCGAGGTAGCCGGTGCGGACCACCCGGTTGCGGTTGGGCGACGAGGCTATCGCCCGCTCGAGGGCACCGCCGTCCCAGCCGCTTCCCCCTGCGATCACGAGCGCCAGGTCGGGGTGGGGACCGGCTAGTAGGTCGAAAGCGCGTACCAGGGTCGGCAGGTCCTTGCGCGGCTCTGCCGTTCCGACGGCTAGCACGTAGCGCCCGAGGTCTGCCGGCAGGCCGGGCGTTGCCAGCGATTGGTCGGCGTGGGAGACCCCGAGCGCCGGGATGCCGTGGTACACCCAGCGAACCCGGGCGGGGTCCACGTGCAGCTCCTCCACGACCTCGTCTGCTACGAAGCGCGACGGAGTGTGGACCCATGTTCCGTCTGCCGCCGCCCGGCGGAGCGCGCCTGCGAACGCGCGTGCCCCTGGCTCGCAGAGATCGGGGTATCTGATGGGGGTGAGGTCGTGCACGGTGACGATCCGGGCTGAGCGCCTGGCTGGCGGGACCGTGAAGTTGGTGCCGTGCAGCACGTCGGTGTTGCCCAGGAAGCACTCCGCAGGTGGCAGGCCGCCGTGGCTCCAGCACCACCTGAGCGGCCGGTCAGGCATGGCGATCCCCGCGAGGCGCGCTCCTTCGGGTAGCCGGCCCGCCAGGGCCGCCCGCCTTCGCCACGTAAGCCCGTACGCGGAAACGTTCACGTCGTCACGCCGGGTGAGCGCTTCGAGGGCACCGGCCGCGAACCTGCCCACGCCGGTCATCTCACCGAGGAGCGGGGTGGCGTCGAAGCAGACGCGGATGGCGCTCGCACCTCGCGTCACGGCAATGGCCCACTGTGTGTCAAGGCCTCGTGCCACCCATGGCGGCAGAAGCATCCTGGTAGAGATCGGCGAGGCCGGCGGCGCAGGCCTGCCAGGTGAAGAGCGACGCGCGCTCTCTACCGCGCTGGGCGAGGTTGTCTGCAAGCTTCGTGTCGTCGAGGATGGCTGCAAGAGCCTCCGCGAGCGCATGCTTGTCTCGAGTTGGCACGAGCAGAGCGGCGTCCCCGAGTACCTCGGGGAGCGATCCCGTGTCAGTCGCCACTACTGGCACCCCCGTCGCCATCGCCTCGAGCGGGGGGAATCCGAACCCCTCGTAGATCGACGGGTACGCGAACGCGCTGGCGTTGGCCAGGAGCAGCTCTCGCAGCTCGTCGCTCACGGAGCTCACCCGCACGATGCGCTCCGGGCACGCCGAACCCCGGCGTGCCTGCTCGAACGCTTCGGTGCCCCATCCGTCTGGTCCGGCGACGACCAGGGCGGTCCCGGAACGTGCCGCGGCGATGGCGCCGAAGGCGCTCACCAGCGTCGTGAGGTCTTTTCGAGGCTCCACTCGCCCAAGGGCTAGCACGTAGCGCGACGTGCCCGCGGGCAGCAGGTCGCCGAGCGCGCTGGTCGTGCCGGGCTCGTGGGGTTTACCGGGTTCGTGGGGTGTACCGGGCTCGCGGGATTCATGGGAGAGGCCTGCCTCGCCGGCGCTCTCCGCAGCGTCCGAGCGCTCGGTGGGAACCCCGTAGGGAACCACGCGCACCATGCCGGGGTCAGCGGAGAATACGTCGATGACCTCCTCCGCCACGGCCTTGGAGGGCGTCTGCACCCAGGCTCCGCCGCGGAGCGCGCGGCGCACCAGCTTCGCGAAGACGAGCGTTGCGGGGTCGCACAGCTCGGGGAAGCGCACCACCGCCATGTCGTGGACCGACACGACCCTGGCTGCCCTCCTGGCCGGGGGGACCACGTAGTTGGTCCCGTGGACGACGTCCAGGGGACCTGTCCAGTGCTCGATGCGAGGGAGTCCGGCAGCTCTCCACGCGGCGTGCAGGGGCCTCGCCGGCATCAGGCCGGCTATGGCGTTCACCCCCGGAGGGAGGTGGGCATCGAGCGAGCCGCGGCCGCGCAGCGTCACTGCGTACGCTCCGAGCCACATGTTGCGTCGAGGCGCTTCTTTCGTCAGAGCGCAGAGCGCACCTGCCACGAACTCTCCCACCCCCGTCCTGCGACCGATGAGCGGCGTGGCGTCGAGCGCGACCCTGAGAGCTGCGGCGCTACGGCGTGGCGGGGACAGGGCGCTCACAGCCAGAGCCTTGCACACGAGATAGCGAGCACCGCACACGCGATGGTGAGCTCAGCAGGAGAAACGGGGAGCCGTGCTGGCGCACTAGCCTCGCCTGCGATGATCGTCGCTCTTGCCGGCGGGGTTGGTGCTGCCCGCTTCCTCCGGGGCCTCACCCGAGCCGTGCCGCCGACGCAGGTGACAGTGGTGTCCAACACCGCCGACGACGACGTCTTCCACGGCCTGCACGTGAGCCCGGACGTCGACACAGTTGTCTACACCCTGGCTGGGCTGTCCGACGAGGAGAGGGGCTGGGGCCTTGCCGGTGAGACGTGGAACGTCATGGACGCCTTGGCTGCCCTCGGGGGTGGCACGTGGTTCCGCCTGGGAGATCGCGACCTCGCCACCCACTTGCTCCGCAGCGGCAGGCTCCGCAGCGGTGCCACCTTGTCGCAGGTGACGGCCGAGATTGCATCGGCGCTCGGGGTCCGCGTTCGTGTCCTGCCGATGTCCGACGACCCGGTCCAGACCCGCGTCGAGCTTGCCTCCGGGGAGGAGGTGAGCTTTCAGGACTACTTCGTCCGCCTGGCCCACGATGTGCCGATCAGGGGGATCCGCTTCGCGGGGGTCGACGCCGCTTCCCCCGCACCGGGAGTGCTCGAATCGATTGCCGCGGCCGACGTCGTGGTCATATGCCCGTCCAACCCGATCGTGTCCATCGGGCCCATCCTGGCCCTACCCGGTGTTGCTGCAGGCCTGTCCTGCCGCCGGGACTCTGTTGTGGCGGTGTCGCCGATCGTCGCCGGCGCCGCGGTCAAGGGCCCAGCCGCCAGGATGCTCGCGGAGCTCGGCATCGAAGCATCCGTAAGCGGTGTAGCTGGTGTCTACGCGGAGGTGGCTGGAACGCTCGTCGTCGACGAGGCCGACCGAGACTTGGCTGCCGAGGTGGAGCGCACAGGTTGCAGGTGCGTCGTGGCGCCCAGCCTGATGAGCTCGCCAGCGGCCGCGGAGCGCCTGGCGAGGGTCGCCCTCGATGCGGTGGGCGGTCCCGGTGGCTGAGCTCCGGCCCGGGCCCGCGGCGCAGGACATTCCGGCGGTGCCGGCGGCGCCTGCAGCGGGGCTCCTGGTGCTGCCTGTCGTCGGGGTAGGCGAGGTGGCCCGGGGCTGCAACCTCGCGTCGGTGCTATGGGACGCGTTGCAGACCTGCGGAGCGGGACTGCTCGATGGCGACGTGCTCGTGGTGACCCAGAAGGTCGTGTCCAAGGCGGAAGGTCGCCTGGTCGAGCTCGACCCGGCAGATCCCGAGGCCAAGGTGCGCCTGGTGGAGAGCGAAGCGGTGAGGGTGCTGCGCCGTCGCGGTGAGCTCAGGATAACCGAGACGGTGCACGGGTTCGTCTGCGCCAACGCGGGCGTCGACCTCTCCAACGTCGAGGACGGGCATGCTTGCCTGCTGCCGCTCGACCCGGATCGCTCCGCCAGGCGCCTGCGTGATGCGCTCCGGGCCCTGGCCGCCGTGAGCGTGGCGGTGGTTATCTCCGACACCTTCGGCCGTGCCTGGCGGCGGGGTGTGACGGATGTGGCCATCGGCTGTGCCGGGATTGCTGCGATCCTCGACCTGAGGGGCGAGGCCGATGCCATGGGACGCGAGCTGGTGGCAACCGAGGTCTGCGTCGCGGACGAGATCGCAGCGGCAGCAGAGCTCGTAATGGGCAAGGACAGGTTCGTGCCGGCAGCGATCGTGCGCGGGGTGGAGCGCGGATGGTTCCGGCGCTCGTCGGTGGCCGGGGAGGTGGTGCGCCCGCCGGCCGAGGATCTCTTCCGCTGAACCTGCCCCGCCCAGACGCCCCGCCCAGACGCCCCGCCCAGACGCCCCACCCCAGCCAGGTGCCGGTTGCTCCTCTCAGGCGCGTGAGCGCACGTGCTCGATGACAGCGGCCACGCCGTCCGCGAGGTCAGTCCACGGGCGCCAGCCCAGGTGTATCCCCGCGCGTCCTGCGTCGAGGGCGTTGTGGCGCAGCTCGCCAGGCCTCTCTGGCTGGTAGACCGGCGGCGCTGCGACTCCCGCCGCCTCCGCCATCACTGCCGCGAGGTCGTTCACGCTGACCTGCTTCCCCGTTCCTATGTTCATCAGTAGCCCGCCGCCCCTGGTGGCTGCCCGGGCAAAGGCGTCGACCACGTCGTCGACGTACACGAAGTCCCGCGTCTGGCAGCCGTCACCGTAAATCGTGACCGGTTCACCGCGCACCAGGCGCTCGGCGAAGATGGCGACCACGCCTGCCTCGCCGTGAGGATCCTGGCGTGGACCATAGACGTTCGCCAGCGCCAGGGCCGCGAACTCCACGGCATGGAGCTCCCGGTAGGAGAGCAGGTAGTCGATGGCCGCCTTCTTGGCGACCCCGTAAGGCGACAGGGGGTGTTGAGGATGGCTCTCACCAAGGGGAAGATGTGTCGGGTCGGGATCGCCGTACAGGGTCCCGCCGCTCGCAGCGAAGACCACGCGTGCCGCGCCGGATGAACGCGCTCCTTCCAGGACTCGCAAGGTGCCGAGGATGTTCACCTCTGCGTCGAACACCGGCCGCGCCACCGAGACGCGCACGTCCGCCTGGGCAGCGAGATGGAACACGACCTCTGGGCGTCTTCGCAGCATGAGGTCCACCATCTCGGGGGAGCGGACATCGAGCTGGTGGAACGTGAGCGCGCGGTCAGCCTGGCGCCGGGCGTCGGCCAGATTGGCCAGAGTCCCCGTGGAGAGGTCGTCCACGACGTCGACACCGTGGCCCTCTGCGAGTAGCCGGTCGACGAGCGTGGACCCGATGAAACCGGCGCCGCCGGTCACCATCATGCGCACGGCGCAGCCTGCGCTCCGGGGAGAGGCCCTTCGAGCCTGGAACCCTCGAGGTGAGCCCCAGCAGGGACCGTGGCCCCGTCGCCCACGATGCTGGTGCACTCCACGACGGCGTCCTGCTCGACGGCGGACCCGTATCCGAGGACGGACCCCTTCACCAGCGCGCCCGGCTCCACCCGCGACCCAGCGAGAAGCACAGAAGCCTCGACGCTGCCGCCTCCGGCCACGCGAGCACCCGCGCCTATCGCCGAGCGCACCACCTTTGCCCCGGCCTCCACGACGGCTCCCGCCCCGAGGAACGATCCGGCGGACACCTCCCCGTCGATTCGCACCTCGCCGGCGGACCACACGCCCGGCGCGACCTCGATGGCTCCGGGGGCCGGCGGAAGGCCCCTCGCCCCGCTCATCAGGTCCAGGTGGGCCCGGAGGTAGGACTCGGGCGTGCCTGCGTCGAGCCAGTAGCAGTCGCTCGGGAAGGAGTACAGAGATCCGAGCGAGGCGAGGCGCGGGAATGTGTCGCGCTCTACCGAGGACCTGCCCGTGCCTGGTATCAAGTCGAGCACTCCCGGCTCGAGCACGTAAGTGCCGGCATTTGCCAAGTTGCTCGGCGCTTTGCCGGGCTCAGGCTTCTCGACGAAAGAGCGCACCCTGCCGGAATGGTCTGCGTCTACCACCCCGAAGCGGGACGGGTCCTCCACGGGAGTGAGCGTGACGGTCGCGGCTGCCCCGGTTCTGCGGTGGAAGGAGAGCAGCGCCCCGATGTCGAGGTCGGTGAGCACGTCCCCGTTCACGACGAGGAAGGTGCTGTCGATCCCTGCGTGGCGCGCTGCGAAGCGGATGGCTCCCGCAGTGTCGAGGGGCTCGCTCTCGAGAGCGTACGCGAGCGAGACCCCCGATGCCCGGCCTTCGGGGTACGCGCGCGTGAACGCGTCGGGGCGGTACCCGAGCGACAGGACCGCCTCTTCGATGCCGTGGCGTCCCAGCTGGGCCAGGACGCGCTCGATCATCGGCTGCTCGACGACGGGGAGCATCTGCTTCGGGGTTGTGCGGGTGAGAGGGCGCAGCCTCGTCCCTTCGCCGCCCACGAGCACGACGGCTCTCACGTTCAGATCACTTGCCGGAGCTCGACGTCCCCTTGGCCGGCGGGGAGCTCTTCGAGGGAGATCCTGACGACGCCGGCGCCGAGGTGGCAGTTGAGGGCGCCGAGGTCGCGGTGGAGGGCGCCGAGGTCGCAGTTGAGGGTACGGAGACGCCGGTGGAGGGTACGGAGACGCCGGTGGAAGGTACGGAGACGCCGGTGGAAGGTACGGATACGCCGGTGGAAGGTACGGATACGCCGGTGGAGGGTAGGGAGGTGGAGCTGCTGGCGCTGGTGCCGGCGAGGGTCTTGAGCAAGGTGGTGATGTCGAGGGCCGGAGGCTTGGGCAACGGGGCGCCCTTGGGGAGGAACGCAATGGTGATCATCTGCCCGTCCTGGAGGTGGAGGCTTCCCGGGTTGCCCTTCACCAGGGTGGAGGAGCTGGACGTCGGCGAGGACCAGACACGCACTTGCACCTTGCCGGGCTTGCCGGCGTCGGGGGTGCCCTTGGGGCAGCGCTTGCCGTTGCTGTATGTCGGAGATCCCGGGTAGCGCAGCGTCGTCGCAGTCAGCTCCAGACCTTTGTAGCCCGATACGAAGCGCCCCAGGGTGGCGTTTGCGCCGGCGTACGCCGAAGTGGTCGGCGACACGTGGATGAGACCGTCGCCGGCGGTGAAGATCTGCGGCGTCGACGCCTTGGGACCAGACGGCGGGTTTTGCGGCAGGTTGGGCTCCACCTTCCCGCAGATGTCGAAGCCGACGGCTTCGTACCAGTGCGTCCCCACGGCCGGCGCAGCCTTGCTCGCCGAGGAGCTCGAAGGATGCTGCAGCTCGTAGCGGCTGTAGGCAACCGAGATCAGGCCGAGCACGCATATGACCACCAGGCTCAGGTACCAGTTGATCGGAGCCTGGCCGCGATAGGTGCGCCCCCCACCGGTGGCTGCAGCACGCGCCACCCACTTTCCTGTTGCTTTCCTAGCCATGGTCGGAGTGCAACCCTAGTACGGGCCGGGAGCACTGTTCGTGCGATCCCTCCTCGAGCGGCCCCGCCAGGCGTGGTCTGCCCAGGCCACGAGCATCCTGACGCCGACGGCCGGGCCGACGGCGACAATGTACGCCTTGCGCCATCCCCCGAGCGTTCGCCACGCGAACCGGAGCAGCGACCGGTGGTGGGCGGCAAGCATCCGATACGGGCGCCGCGAGGTGGAGACACCTTGCACGTGGGTCACCACCGCCCCGGGGACGTAACCGACGCCCCAGCCCGAGAGGTGCGCCCGCCAGCAGAGGTCGACGTCCTCTGCGTACATGAAGTACGCCTCGTCGAAGCCGCCCAGCTCCTCCAGGAGCTGGCGCCTCGCGAGGAAGCATGCGCCCGACACCCAGTCCACGGGTTGCGTCCGGGCCGCCTGGACGCTGCCTTGTTCCCCGCCTGAGGCGTTTGGCTCGGGAAGGCGGTAGCGGCGGGTGAAGCGGTTGTTGGGGGACACCAGCCCGAGCAGACCGTGCCCGGCGGCATCCACCAGGGAGGGAAAGCTCCGGGCAGACGGGTAGCGCTTGCCCGTGGGATCGAGGATGCGAGGACCGACGATCCCGAGTGCCGGGTCGCTCTCGGCGGTTGACACGAGCTGCGCCAGGGCTCCCTCGTGGAGAACGACGTCCGGGTTGCTCACGAGGACCAGCTCCGCCGAGGTCGCGGCTATCCCACGGTTTGCCGCCCGGCCGTATCCGAGGTTCACACCGCATCGGATGACGACGGGCTCGAGCCGACCCGGGCCATCTACCCCAGCCTCCGCGGGCACAGCCTCTGCTGGCACAGCCTGGGCGCCGGGCACGGCCGTGGCGCCGGGCACAGCCGTGGCGCCTGGCACAGCGGGCTCTCCTAGCGGGAGGGTGTCCACCACGACTATCTCGGAGGCGCCCTCGCGCCTGATGGACTCCACGCAGCGCGTCAGAAGGTCTCCGGAGGCATGGTCGACCACGACGGCTGCTACGCGTGAAGAGGGGGGGCCCGCGGAGCGAGGAGAGCGTTCCGGCGGCCGCTGCCAGCCCTCAGCGCACACGGCCCACGCGGTAGCGCAGCAGGGTGTAAATGGCCCTGAAGCCGTCCACCCAGGTGATCTTCTTGCCTTCGGCGACTTCGCGCCCCGCGTAGGAGATCGGGACCTCGTATATCCGATACCCTCGCCTGAGCACCTTCGCCGTGATCTCCGGCTCGAAGGCAAAACCATTCGAGTCGACCGTGATCCCCTCGATGACACGGCGGTCGAAGAGCTTGTAGCAGGTCTCCATGTCGGAGAGCGTCGTACGGTACAAGACGTTGGTGATGAGCGACAGGAGCCTGTTGCCCAGCCAGTGGGAGGGGAGCATGTTCTTGCGCTCGCCGGTGAACCGGCTTCCGTAGACCACCTCGGCCTTGCCCTTCATCAGGGGGTCGAGGAGCCTTGGCCAGTCGTCGGGGTCGTACTCGAGGTCGGCGTCCTGCACGAGGACTAGATCGCCGCGCACTACTTCGAGCCCGCTTCGTATGGCCGCCCCCTTGCCCAGGTTGCCGGGGTGGGTCACCACCCGCACGGTGGAGTCCGTCAACGCTGCGAGCACCTTGTCGCTGCCGTCCGTCGATCCGTCGTCGACCACCACTACCTCGAGCTCCAGGCCGGTCTGCGCGGCTCTCACCCGCCGGATCACCTCCGCGACGGTGTTCCGCTCGTTGTACACCGGGACAATCACGGACAGGGTCCTGTACGCGGGCCGCTCGGCGGGACTGTACGTGTCCGCATTGCTCACCGGATCTCCACCCCTCTCGCCCTCCCCGTCCGTGCTCATCCGCGCTCCGAGCTCACCAGTGGGGCGAGGTACTCGATCGTGCGGGAAAGGCCCTCCACGAGCGGGACTCGCGGCGTCCATCCGAGGTCCCTCCGGGCGGCCGAGATGTCCGGGCAGCGACGCCCCGGGTCGTCCTCGGGAAGATCGTGGTGCTCGATCGTCGATCGCGACCCGGTCATCTCCAGGACGAGGTGGGCCAGGTCGAGCACGGTCGTCTCCTCTGGATTGCCGATATTGAACGGTCCGGCGTGCCCCGAGTCGAGAAGAGCCAGCAAGCCCGCCACCTGGTCGTCCACGTAGCAGAGGCTCCGCGTCTGGCGGCCCTGCCCGTACACGCTGAGCGGCGTTCCCGAGAGGGCCTGCACGAGGAAGTTCGACACCACCCGGCCGTCTCCCGGGCGCAGCCTCGGGCCGTAGGTGTTGAATATCCTGGCGATCCCCGCGTCGAGCCCGTGGGTGCGCCTCCAAGCCATGGTGAGGGCCTCGGCGAAGCGCTTGGCCTCGTCGTACACCGATCGGGGACCTATTGGGTTCACGTTCCCCCAGTAGGTCTCGATCTGTGGATGCACTGCGGGGTCGCCGTACACCTCGCTGGTGGAGGCGAGCACGAAGCGGGCGCCGCTCTCGGCAGCCAGGTGAAGAGCCTTCGACGTGCCCTCGCTGCCCACGGCAAGGGTCTCGATGGGACGCGCCAGGTAGTCGGCAGGCGAGGCTGCGCTGGCCAGGTGCATAACAGCGTCCACCCTGCCCTCTACCGGGATCTCCCTGGTGACGTCGGCGACGACGAGCTCGAACCTGGGCTCGCCGTCCAGGTGGGCGACGTTTTCGCGCCGGCCGCTCGACAGGTCGTCCACGCACACCACGGAGGAGCCCCGCGAGACGAGGGCGTCGCAGAGATGCGAGCCTATGAAGCCGGCGCCCCCGGTCACCACCACGCGGCCACGGCCGGCGCCGATCACGGACGCCCTATGCCTGTGTAGGCGAAACCCATCCTCCGGAGCGCGGCGGGGTCGAGCAGGTTGCGGGCGTCCACCACGCAAGGTGACGCGAGGAGGTCCTTCACCTTGGCGAAGTCGAGCCAGCGAAGCTCCTCCCACTCCGTCAGGACTGCGAGGACATGCGCCCCGCCGCAGGCCCCATAGGCGTCCCTGCATATCTCCACCGAGCCGTCCAGGCCCGGGATCTGCTCCTTCACCGTCGGGTCGTACACCTTGAGCGAGGCTCCTGCGGCGAGGAGGCGCCGGGACACCTCCAGCGCCGGAGACTCCCGCCTGTCGTCGGTGCCCGCCTTGAACGTGAGGCCCCAGACCGCAACGACGCGCTCGGAGAGCTCACCCCCGGCCGCGACGCGGATCTTCTCCACGACCTGGTGCAGCTGGCGGTCGTTGGCTTCGATGGCTGCATGCAGCAGCTCGAAGTCGTAGCCTGCCTGCCTTGCCAGGTAGACCAGAGCGCGGGTGTCCTTCGGCAGGCACGAGCCTCCCCATCCAGGTCCGGGTCGAAGGTACTCGAAGCCGATCCGCCGGTCGTACGCCATGCCGAGGAGCACGTCGCGCACGTCGGCGCCGACCGCCTCGCACAGGCTTGCCACGGAGTTCACGAAGCTGAGCTTGGTCGCGAGGAACGCGTTAGAGGCGTACTTGATCGTCTCTGCGGTCGCGGCGTCGGTGACTATCAGCGGCGCGCCGGTGCCGGCGAAGAGGCTCCCCACCCGGGCGGCTGATCCCGGGTCGTCCGCGCCTACCACCACGCGGTCGGGATGCAGGCAGTCGTATACGGCAGAACCCTCTCGCAGGAACTCGGGGTTGGACACGACGCTCACGTCGGCCCGCCCGATCATGCGCTCCACGAGCAGCGTCGAACCTACGGGGACCGTGGACTTGTTGACCACTACCGCTCCGTGCTCCAGATGAGGCCCGATCTCGCTCGCGGCAGCCTCGAGTGCGGCGGTATCCGCGGAGCCGTCGTCACGTCGGGGCGTTGGCACGCAGAGGAACACGAAGGCAGCCCCCGCCGCGGCCCTGGCGGCGCCCTCGACGAAGCGGAGCCGCCCGGATGCGAGCCCCTCTCGGAGCTTCTCCTCGATCCCCTCCTCCACGATGGTCGGCTCGCCTCGGGCGAGCTTGGTCACCTTGGCCCGGTCGATGTCGCCGCAGCAGACCTCGTGGCCCAGGTACGCCAGGGAGACCGATGTCGCGAGCCCAACGTACCCGGCGCCCACCACCCCGACCTTGGCACTGCGCCGTGCCGACCGGGCGGGCAGCTCGCCGGCCTCGGTACCGGTGGCGGTGGCGGCTCGGGATCGGGCGTGGCGCGGGCTCATGCCGGCTGGTTCTCCGTGGTGATGGTCTTCACGAGCCTCTCCAGAGCGTCGTGCCAGTCGGGCAGGAGCGCGAGGCCTGTGGCCCGCATGGCCATGTTGTCGAGCACGGAGCTCGCCGGCCGGGCGGCGGGGCGGGCAGGAACGAGGTCGGCAGTCGATATCGCCTCGACGCGCCCGGGATCCTGTCCTGTGGCCGCCAGGACGGCTCTGGCGAGGTCGAACCAGGTCGTCGCCCCCTGGTTGGTGACGTGGTAGATGCCCGGGAGGCGCTCGGTGGCCAGGAGGGTGAGAGCCCCTGCCAGGTCCGCCGTGAACGTGGGGCAGCCGCGCTGGTCGTCCACGAAGCGCAGGGGCCCTGGAGCGGCCGATAGCCGGAGCACGGTCTTGACCATGTTCGAGCCGTGGGCTCCGCATACCCACGACGTTCGCACGATGGTCGAGGCCGGAGCACACTCGAGTTCCCCGGCGTGCTTGGAACGGCCGTAGACGGATATCGGGTTGGGCCGGTCCCACTCGACGTAGGGTCGGTCCGATGTGCCGTCGAACACGTAGTCGGTCGATATGTAGACGAGGTGGCCACCGAAGCGGCTCACGCCTTCGGCCACGTTGCGGGTACCGATCGCGTTGACGGCGAAAGCACGCCTTGGATCCCCTTCGCAGGCGTCCACGGCAGTCCAGGCTCCCGCGTGCAGCACCACGTCCGGCCGGAAGGCCTCGACGAGGCTGAGCACAGCGGTCCTGTCGGAGACGTCGAGATCGCTGTGCGTCGCGGCCAGGACGTCGCAGGGAGGGCGGGCGCCGAGCCTTCCGGTCGAGGGGTCGCCTGCGAGCCCGCCGGCGGGGACCTCGCCCGAGAGCGCGTCCACGAGGTCGCGCCCGAGCTGGCCTCCGGCCCCCGTCACCAGCACCCTGAGTTGAGTCATCGGTGGAGTGTCATCCGGACCAGGATGCCTCGGAGACGGGCGCTCTCGCGCGAAGGGGCTCCCACCACGAGCGGTGCGTCGCGTACCACTTGACCGTCGCCGAAAGGCCGTCCTCGAAGTCCACCGTGGGCTCCCAGCCGAGCTCGCGGCGGAGCTTGGAGCAGTCGAGAAGGTACCTGCGGTCGTGGCCAGGTCGGTCGGGGACGATGGTCTTGAGCGAAGATGGCTTCTCCAGGACCTCGAGCACCTTGTCGGCTATCTCCTCGATGCTCGCCTCCACGCCGCTGCCGACGTGGTAGGTCTCGCCCGGCCGGCCCCGCTCGAGCACGGCCTCTATCGCCCGGCAGTGGTCGACCACATGAAGCCACTCGCGCTTGTTGCCCGTCGATGCGTACATCGGGAGAGGGCGGTCGTCGAGGGCGTTGGCGGTGAAGAGTGGTACGAGCTTCTCGGGGAACTGGAACGGTCCGTAGTTGTTGGAGCAGTTGGTGATGGTCACGGGCAGGCCGAAGGTCTCCGAATAGGCCCTGACAGCGTGGTCGGCTCCCGCCTTGGACGCGTTGTAGGGAGTGCGCGGCCGGTAAGGGCTTTCCTCGGTGAAGGCCTCGCCGCCTTCGAGCGGGAGGTCGCCGTAGACCTCGCAGGTGGATATGTGGTGGAAGCGCGCCACCCCGGTACGCCTGGAGGCCTCGAGCATCGTCTGCGTGCCGAGCACGTTGGAGCGGAAGAACCTTCCCGGGTCGAGCACGGCCAGGGAGTTGTGCGACTCTGCCGCGAAGTGGACGACGGTGTCCACCTCGTGGTCCTCCATGGTGCGAAGAGCGAGCTCCAGGTCGCACACGTCGCCTTGGACGAAGCTGATCCTGTCCTCGACAGCTTCGAGGTTCGGGCGGTTACCCGCGTAGGTGAGCGCGTCGTAGACGACCACGGCATCGCCGGGGTGCTTGTCCAGCCAGTAGTGGACGAAGTTGGAGCCGATGAAGCCGGCCCCGCCGGTGACCATCAATCGCACGGCAGGCCATCGTAGACGGGGCGCGCCGCCACCCCGTCCCGAGCTTCCCCGGCGCACCCCACAATCAGGTTCGAAGGTGGACTACGTCGCCTGCAGCGATTGTCTCGAGGCAGCACGAGGTCCGGACGAGGAGATGTCCCTCGACGGTCACGTCCACGGCTTCACCTTCCACCGGATCGTGCTGCAGCTGCCCACCGCCACCGCCACCGCCACCGCCACCGCCACCGCCACCGCCACCGGCACCGGCACCGCCACCGCCACCGCCACCGCCACCGCCACCGTCCCGTGGGCTCTGCGCTCCCGTCAGGACGCGCACCCTTTTCCCGAGCGTCGTGCAAGCGGAACGGTACTCGCGGGCCTGGCCGATCCTCCCGTCGCGAGTGGCCAGGAGCCCGAGGCGTGTGTCGAGGTCCTCGAGCATGGCGCCGAGCAGTTCGAAGCGGTCCACTGCGTGCCCGCACTCGATGGCCAGCGATGTCGCGGGCAGACTGGCGGGCAGACTGGCGGGCAGATCAGAGGGCAGGCCGGCGGGCAGATCCACCTGCCCCGGGGCCTCGTCGCCCGGAGGCGCCCAGCCGACGTTCATCCCGATGCCGACCACTACTGCTCGCCCTCCGGGCCGCTCCAGGGACTCCGCGAGCACGCCTGCAAGCTTGCGCTCCCCGACCACCAGGTCGTTGGGCCACTTGAGCCCCGGCTTCACACCCGCCACCCGCCGGCAGGCCGAGGCTGCGGAGAGCGCCACGACCGCGGTGGCGAGGTGCAGCTCCTCGGGCTCGAGCTCGGGCACTAGCAGCACCGACGCGAGCAGGTTCTCGCCGGGGGGCGCTTCCCAGCGCCGGCCGAGCCTTCCGCGGCCCGCGCTCTGGTAGTCGGCTACGGCGACCGCACCCTCGGCGGCGCCTGCGCGGGCGAGGTCGAGCAGGTGGCGGTTGGTAGAGTCGATTTCCCTGAACCACGTGACCCGGCGAAAGCGCGTGCCGGAGGGACCAGCGAGCTCGGTCGGCTCCGAGGGCGCTCCTGGCAGAGGCATGGCACCAACCCTACGGCTCGTGACAGTCTGTTGGCGCCGGGGTCGAGCGTACCTAGCGTGAAAGGCCGAGCGTGCTGAACAAAGTCCTCATTGCCAACCGTGGAGAGATCGCAGTCCGGGTCATCAGGACTTGCCGCGACCTCGGGGTTGCTACGGTTGCCGTCTACTCGGATGTCGACCGCGACGCCCTCCACGTGCGCCTGGCCGACGAGGCCTACGCACTTGGCGGGTCGAGCGCGGCGGAGAGCTACCTGAACACGCCAGCCATCATCGACGCGCTCGAGCGCAGCGGCGCCGACGGGCTTCACCCGGGTTACGGGTTCTTCTCGGAGAACGCCGACTTCGCCCGGGCCGTCACCGAACGCGGTGTCACCTTCATCGGCCCGCCCCCGGAGGCTATCGAGATAATGGGCGATAAGATCAGCTCTCGCCTCGCGGCGCAGCGAGCGGGGGTGGAGGGAGTGCCCGGACGCTCCGAGCCGGTGGAGGACCCCCAAGAGGTGGTGGCCTTCGGCGAGGCGCATGGCTGGCCGGTCGCGGTCAAGGCCGCCTTCGGTGGGGGCGGCCGGGGAATGAAGGTGGTGCGCAGCGCGGCTGAGGCTCCAGACGCTGTCGAGTCCGCCAGGCGCGAGGCCGAGGCGTACTTCGGCAGGCCGGAGATCTATCTCGAGCGCTACCTGGACTGGCCGAGGCATATCGAGATGCAGGTCATGGCCGATACCCATGGCAACGTGCTCTGGCTCGGCGAGCGTGACTGCTCCTGCCAGCGCCGCCACCAGAAGCTGATCGAGGAGAGCCCGGCGCCCGATCTCCCCGACGAGGTGAGGGTGGCCATGGGCGAGGCGGCGGTGAAGGTAGCCCGTGCGTGCGGGTACGTGAACGCCGGCACCGTGGAGATGCTCTACCAGGACGGCGAGTTCTACTTCCTCGAGATGAACACGAGGCTCCAGGTGGAGCACCCGGTAACGGAGATGGTCACCGGGCTCGACCTCGTAGAGTGGCAGCTCAGGATCGCAGCCGGGGAGCCCCTCGGCTTCACCCAGGACGAAGTGCGCCGCCAGGGGCACGCAATCGAGGTGCGGATCAACGCGGAGGATCCCGCCGGGGGGCGCTTCCTCCCCTCGCCGGGCCGCCTCACGCGCTTCAGAATCCCCGGCGGGCCGAACGTGCGTCTCGATGCTGGCTACGAGGCGGGCGACTCGGTCAGCCAGCACTACGACAACCTGGTCGGGAAGCTGGTCGTCTGGGGCTCGGACCGAGAGTCGGCCCGGCGGCGCATGCTCCGGGCGCTCTCCGAGACCGAGATAGACGGAGTGGCCACGACGATCCCTGCTGACGTGGCCATCTTGTCGGCGGAGGACTTCGTGGCAGCACGCCACTCGACTCGCTGGGTGGAGGATCGCCTGGACCTCTCAGGCGTCTCTGCCGCCAGCTCGGGCTCCAGCGCGGATCTCATGGCGGACGAGGTGGGCACGAGCTCGGAGAAAGTGCTCCGCGAGGTGACCGCAGAGGTCGCCGGTCGGCGTTACGAGGTGAAGCTGTGGGTGCCCGTAGACCAGCAGGCCGCAGGCCCGGCGCTGCGGGCAGGAGGCCCGGCGGGGCATTCCTCTGCCAGGCGCGGTACCGGCCCTGTTGCCCACCCGCGGCCGGTTGCCACGGGCAGCGGATCAGGGACTGTGGTCGTCCCCATGCAGGGAACCGTAGTGAAAGTTCTGGTCGAGGTGGGCGACAGCGTGGAAGTAGGCCAGAGCGTCTGCATCCTCGAGGCGATGAAGATGGAGAACGCCATTGCCGCCGAGAAGTCCGGCGTCGTGAAGGAGGTCAGGGTCTCCGCGGGCGAGTCGGTTGGCACCGGCGACGTGGTGGCCGTTATCGAATGAGCACTGCTTCGGCAGCGCCCGCCGGAGGCACCGGAGCGGCCGGAACCGCGGGAGCTGCCGGAGCCAAGGCGGCAGCCGAGCGCCGCCTTCGAGAAGACATGCACGATCTCGTCTCGCTGAGCGAGGCTGTCCATGGTGAGCCGGAGCTGTGCTTCGAGGAGCGCCGGGCTGCAGCGCGTGTGGCCGAGATGCTCGAGTCGGCGGGGTTCGCGGTCGAACGAGGCGTGTGCGGCCTCGACACGGCGCTGAGGGCCGAGGTGGGGAGCGGCCCCCTCACCGTCGCGCTGTGCGCCGAGTACGACGCGCTCCCGGGGATAGGCCATGCCTGCGGGCACAACCTGATAGCGGCGTCGGCGGTGGGAGCCGGGATGGCGCTCGCGAGCGTGGCCGGGAGCATCGGCGTGAGAGTGCTGGTGGTCGGCACGCCGGCAGAGGAGGGAGGCGGCGGGAAGATCCTCCTGCTCGAGCGCGGTGGGTTCCACGGAGCCCACGCAGCGATGATGGTCCACCCCTGGCCGGTCGATCGCCTCGCTGCGGCCTGCCTGGCCGTCGACCACCTTGCAGTTCGCTACAGCGGGCGCAGCGCCCATGCCTCCGCCGCGCCCTGGGAGGGTGTGAACGCCGCGGACGCTCTCGTCGTGGCCCAGGTCGCCATAGGCCTGCTCCGCCAGCACTTGCACCCAGGCGACCAGGTGCACGGGATAGTCACCCACGGAGGCGATGCGCCCAACGTCGTGCCGGGAGCAGCAGCGGGTAGCTTCATGGTGAGGGCGCCGGAGCTCCAATCCCTTTCCCGAGTGAGGAAAGCTGTGGAACGCTGCTTCGAAGCAGGCGCACTGGCGACCGGGGCGACCCTCCAAGTGGAGGAGCTCTCCCCGACCTATTCCCACATGCTGAGCGACGGGCCTCTGCTCGAGGCATGGCGGCGAAACGCCGAGGCGCTGGGCCGCAGCTACGAGTTGGACGACTCGGGTGAGCCGCCTCCGACGCTGTCCACGGACATGGCAAACGTCTCCCTGGCGATACCGTCCATCCACCCGCTGATCGGGATAGATGCCAGGGGAGCCGTGAACCATCAACCTGCCTTCACCGCCGCCTGCGTAGGGGAGTCCGCAGCGAAGGCGCTCTACGACGGCGCCCTGGCGATGGCTTGGACGGTCATAGACGCCGCTACGGACACCGCGCTTCGGACGCGCCTGCTGGCCGGGGGCCCGGCTCCGCTGCCTGGCTGAAACCGGTTGGCATCCCCGGCTGGCCGACACGCGATCGGCCTGTGGGAACGGTCGGGGAGCGGCGTGCGGGAGGGGCGTGCGGGAGCGGCGCCGTCTTCAGCGCCCTGGCTGGTAGACGCCGAAGACGTTCCGGAGCGCGTCGGACACCTCCCCCAGTGTCGCCATCGCTGCAAGGGCGGCGCGCATCGGGACGAGGAGGTTCTGCGTTCCCCGTGCGGCAGCCTCGACGTCGGCCAGTGCAGCCTCGACGGCGGCCTGGTCGCGCGCTGCGCGGACCTTCCTGGTGCGCTCCATCTGGGCCTTCTGGAGCGCCGGGTCGATAGGGAACACCTCGGTTGCCCCACCATCTTCCTCGACGAAGCGGTTCATCCCGACGATCAGCTTCTCGCCGTCGTCCACCGCCTTCGCGTACGCATATGCAGCCTGCTCGATCTCCGCCTGCATGAAGCCCGCCTCGATCGCAGCTACGGCGCCGCCTGACTTGTCTATGCGCTCGATGTAGGCCCACGCCGCTCTCTCCACCTCGTCGGTCAGCGACTCGACGAACCATGACCCTCCGAGGGGGTCCGCGGTGTCGACCACACCCGACTCGTGGGCGATGACCTGCTGGGTCCGGAGCGCAGTCTTCGCGGCCTTTGCCGTCGGCAGTCCCAGCGCCTCGTCGAAGCCGTTCGTGTGGAGGCTCTGGGTGCCGCCCAGGACCGCGGCCAACGCCTGGAGGGTGACTCGGACGATGTTGTTCTCGGGCTGCTGGGCCGTGAGCGTGGAGCCGCCAGTCTGGGTGTGGAAGCGCAGCAGCTTGGAGCGCTCGTCTCTCGCTGCGAAGCGCTCGTCCATCAGGCGGTACCACATTCTCCTGGCGGCCCTGAACTTCGCCACCTCCTCGAATAGATTGTTGTGGGCGTTCCAGAAGAACGACAGGCGCGGTGCGAAGCTGTCCACGTCGAGCCCGGCGTCGATGGCTGCTTGCACGTATGCGATGGCATTGGCCAGCGTGAAGGCGATCTCCTGCACTGCCGTCGAGCCGGCCTCGCGGATGTGGTAACCGGATATGGAGATCGTGTTCCAGCTGGGCAGGCGATCCGCGCAGTAGGCGAAGGTGTCCGTGACGAGGCGCATCGACGCCCGCGGGGGGTAGACGTAGGTGCCCCGTGCCACGTACTCCTTCAGGATGTCGTTCTGGATCGTGCCGCCGAGCACCTCCGGCGCCACTCCGTTCTCCTCGGCGACGAGCTCGTAGAGGAGGAGGAGGATCGCAGCGGTGGCATTTATCGTCATCGACGTCGTCACCTTGTCGAGCGGCAGGCCTGCGAGCAGCAGGCGCATGTCGGCCAGCGAGTCGATGGCTACGCCGACCTTGCCTACCTCGCCTTCCGCCCGGGGGTGGTCGGAGTCGAAGCCCATCTGGGTGGGTAGGTCGAAGGCGCACGACAACCCCGTCTGGCCCGCCTCGAGGAGGAACTTGAAGCGCTCGTTGGTGGCTTCGGCAGTCCCGAAGCCCGCGTACTGCCGCATGGTCCAGGGGCGGCCTCGGTACATCGTCGGGTAGATGCCCCGGGTGTAAGGCGGTTTGCCGGGCATGCCGAGCTTCGTCTCCGCGTCCCACCCCGAAGCGTCTGCGGGAGTGTAGACGGGGCGTACCTCGATGCCGGAGTCGGTGCGCCGGGCGTTGCTCTCGCTGGAGCCTTGTGGGCGGTCCTCGGTGGTCATGCCCGCCGTCCCGAGCGATCCCCCGCTATGCCCTCGAGCATGGCGTGAGCGAGATTGCCGAGTGCCCTCGCCAATCTTGGCGCAGCAGCAGCCTCGGCAGCCTCGGCAGCCTCGGCGGCGTACAGGCCCGCCCGCTCCAGCGCTCTGGCTATGCCTCCCGATGTGGCGACTATGGCACGCGCCTTGTCACGCTCGGGTTGGGCAAGGGGGGAGCCGAGCAGATCGCGCAGCTCGGGTCCGGCGGCCGGGTCGGCCATGGCGGCGAGGACGGGCAGCGTGTAGATGCCTTCGGCCAGGTCCTGGCCGGCCGGCTTTCCGAGCTCCTCCTCGGTGCCCACCACGTCGAGCACGTCGTCACGGATCTGGAAGACCATGCCGAAGGAGCGACCGAAGGTCGTGAGGGCTTCTACCTGGTCGCGCCCTAGCCTTGCGGTCAGCGCTCCGATCCGGCACGACGTCGCCATGAGGGCGGCCGTCTTGCCAGCGATCGCGTCGAAGTACTGCTCCTCGGTGCGCTCGACTTGGTACGCGGACTGCACCTCGGCGATCTGCCCCTGGCAGAGCTGCCCGAGGGTGCTGGCGAGCAGGCCGGCGATCTCCGTTCCGAGCGACGCCGCTATCTCCGCCGAGCGCGCGAGCAGGAAGTCGCCTGCGACTATTGCGACCAGGTTCCCCCACCGGGCGTTCACGCTGTCCACGTTGCGCCTGATCGTCGCCTCGTCCATCACGTCGTCGTGATAGAGCGACGCCAGGTGGACCAGTTCGACGGCTACTGCTCCCCGGAGGTCGTCGTATTCGGCCGGCCTGTCGCCCGCAGTGGCGGCGGCCAGCGCCAGGCTGGGACGGAGGCGCTTTCCTCCTGCCGAGATCAGGTGGGTCACCACTTCGTCGAGGAATGGGTCTCCGCATTGGACCGATTCGCGCAAAAGTGGCTCAAGGCGCGCAAGATCTTGGTCGACAAGGGGAAGGGAGAGGACGTTTGCGACGTTCACCATAGTGAACGATAGGCCACGCGGCAGGGTGCCCGGGAATGGCAGCCTTCCGGAGGACCCTGCAAGGGAGTCACGGAGATGCGAGTCACGGAGATGGGAGGCACGGAGATGGGAGGCACGGAGATGCGCTCGGGGAGCCGTGGGACGGTCCCCAGCACCCCCGGAGGCGCGTCTTGGGGCAGATCGGCAGGATCTGCGAGCAATCTCGCTGCTTCTACCAGGGAATATCTCCTCCTGGTATCGCATGTCACACCCCTGCCGGTAGACTATCCACAATTGTCGAGCCGTCGAGGGAGGCGGTTGGGTGTTTGAGCGATTTACTGATCGGGCCCGCCGGGTGCTTGTGCTGGCGCAGGAGGAAGCGCGCCTGCTGAACCACAGCTTCATTGGCACGGAGCACATCCTGCTCGGCTTGATCCACGAGGGAGAGGGAGTTGCCGCCAAGGCGCTCGAGCAGCTGGGGATCTCCCTCGAGGCCGTCCGTGAGAAGGTGGAGGAGACCATTGGCCTCTCGGGGTCTGCGCCGAGCGGGTCGCCTCCCTTCACGCCCCGGGCGAAGAAGGTGCTGGAGCTGTCGCTTCGCGAGGCTCTCCAGCTCGGCCACAACTACATCGGCACAGAGCACATGCTCCTCGGCCTGGTGCGCGAGGGCGAGGGAGTGGCCGCCCAGGTGCTGGTGAGCCTGGGTGCGGACCTGGCGCGGGTGCGTCAGCAGGTCATACAGCTCCTTTCGGGCTACCAGGGCAAGGAGACTGCCGGGGCGAGTGTCGGGCCCTCTTCGGGTGAGACCTCGACGGGTTCACCCGTGCTCGACCAGTTCGGCCGCAACCTGACCCAGCTCGCGCGCGAGGGCAAGCTCGACCCGGTCATCGGGCGCGAGAAGGAGATCGAGCGCGTCATGCAGGTTCTCTCGCGCCGCACGAAGAACAACCCCGTGCTGATCGGGGAGCCGGGCGTGGGCAAGACCGCCATCGTCGAGGGTCTTTCCCAGCGGATAGTTGCCAACGACGTGCCCGAGACCCTCAAGGCCAAGCAGCTCTACACGCTCGACCTGGGAGCGCTTGTCGCCGGCAGCCGCTACCGCGGAGACTTCGAGGAGCGCCTGAAGAAGGTCCTGAAGGAGATCCGCACCCGCGGAGACATCGTTCTTTTCATCGACGAGCTTCACACTCTGGTCGGGGCAGGTGCCGCAGAGGGTGCCATCGACGCCGCGAGCATCCTGAAGCCGATGCTCGCTCGTGGCGAGCTCCAGACCATAGGGGCCACCACGCTCGACGAGTACCGCAAGCACCTGGAGAAGGACGCCGCGTTGGAGCGCCGTTTCCAGCCGATCAAGGTCGAGCAGCCGACCGTCGCGCACACCATAGAGATCCTGAAGGGGCTTCGCGACCGCTACGAGACGCACCACTCGGTGACCATCACCGACCAGGCGCTGGTCGCGGCGGCCAACCTGGCCGACCGTTACCTGGCAGATCGCCAGCTTCCCGACAAGGCGATCGACCTGATCGACGAGGCGGGCAGCCGTCTTCGAATCCGGCGTATGACGACTCCTCCCGACTACAAGAAGCTCGAGGAGGACATCGCGCGGATCCGGTCTGACAAGGAAGCTGCCATCGAGCGCCAGGCGTTCGACCAGGCGAAGAAGCTGGCCGAGCAGGAGAAGGAGCGCATCGACCGCAAGGCCGCGATGGAGGCCGAGTGGCGCGCCGACGGTGTGGAGCTCTTCGACATCGTCGACGAGGAGGTCATAGCGGAGGTGCTCGCCAACTGGACGGGCATCCCTGTCTACCGGCTGACCGAGGAGGAAACGGCGAAGCTGCTCCGCATGGAGGAGGAGCTCCACAAGCGAGTCGTCGGCCAGGAAGAGGCTATCAAGGCGCTCTCGCGTGCCATCCGCCGCACGCGCGCCGGCCTCAAGGACCCCAAGCGTCCTAGTGGCTCGTTCATATTCCTGGGCCCGACAGGAGTGGGGAAGACCGAGCTTGCCAAGGCGCTCGCCGAGTTCCTGTTCGACGACGAGGACGCGCTGATCCAGCTCGACATGAGCGAGTACATGGAGAAGCACACGGTCAGCCGCCTCGTCGGCTCGCCTCCCGGATATGTCGGCTACGAGGAGGGGGGGCAGCTCACCGAGGCGGTGCGCCGCAAGCCTTTCTCCGTGGTCCTCTTCGACGAGGTGGAGAAGGCGCACCCCGATGTCTTCAACGCACTGCTGCAGATCCTCGAGGACGGCCGCCTTACCGATGCGCAGGGTCGCTCGGTCGACTTCAAGAACACGGTCCTCATAATGACCTCCAACCTGGGCACCGCCGACTTGCGCAAGTCCTCGGTGGGCTTCGCCAAGGCATCCGAGGCCGTCAGCTACGAGCGGATGAAGGCGAAGGTCCACGACGCCCTGAAGGTCCATTTCCGCCCCGAGTTCCTGAACCGCATCGACGAGGTGATCGTCTTCCACGAGCTCTCGCGTGACGAGGTAGTGCAGATCGTCGACCTCATGGTGCGCCGGGTGTCGGACCAGCTGATGTCCCAGGGGATCGCGCTCGAGCTGACGGACGCGGCCAAAGTGCTTCTGGCGGAGAAGGGCTACGACCCGACGCTCGGGGCGAGGCCGCTCAGGAGGGCGATCCAGCAGCAGATCGAGGACCCGCTTTCCGAGCGGATCCTGTGGAAGGAGTTCCGGGTCGGCGAGACTGTCGTGGTCGACGTGGAGGACGGCGAGATCGTCTTCAGGGCCGTCGAGGGTCTGCAGCCCCCGCCGGTCGAGCTGGCCGGCACAGGGCCGAGCCCGGTTTCCTGAGCCGAGCCGCTGACCCGCCAGGGCTGGCTGAGCGTCGAGTACTTCAAGCGTCGCTTTCGCTGCCAAGCTGCTCGAGGTGGGCGAGGCGAGGCGTGGTGTCCCTGGGCATTCCGCTGATTGGCCCCTGCGCGAACGCCGTCATCTGCTTCGGGGGCGGAGCGCTAGATCCTCGTGATCCCCACCACGGGCGCGGCGAGCTGCGAGCCGGCCATCGACCCCTCGAAGGGGGCGTCCCCGAAGGCGAAGATCCCGCCGTCGGCGCCTACGAGCCAGTAGCCGTCCCCGTCAGGCGTGGCGGCCATGCCCACCACGGGCGCGGCGAGCCGCGAGCCGGCCATCGACCCCTCGAAGGGGGCGTCCCCGAACGCGTACACCCCGCCTGCGGCGGTCACCTCCCAGTAGCCGCCCCCGTTAGGTGTGGGTACGAGCGCGACGGCAGCAGTGGTGGGTCTGGCCTGTGGAGGCAGGCCGGGCAGCGAGCCGTAGAAGGGGGCGTCCCCGAAGGCGAAGACCCCGCCGTCGGCGCCTACGAGCCAGTAGCCGCCCCCGTCAGGCGTGGCGGCCATGCCCACCACGGGCGCGGCGAGCCGCGAGCCGGCCATCGACCCCTCGAAGGGGGCGTCCCCGAACGCGTACACCCCGCCTGCGGCGGTCACCTCCCAGTAGCCGCCCCCATCAGGGGTGGCGGCCATGCCGACGACCGGGCTGGCCGGCTTGCTCGTTTGCGGGAGTCCCGGAATGGAGCCGAAGAATCCCGTGTCCCCGAAGGAGTAGACGCCTCCGTCCGCACCCTCCTCCCAGTAGCTGCTGGCACCTGGGCGTCCGGCTGCGAGCGCCACCAGCTTGGGGAGGAGCCAGGGAGCGAGCCACACGCCTCCTGCAAGGGTTATGTGCACCCCGTCGGAGGTGCGAACGGTCACGCCGTCGATGACGCTCGCGTAAGCACCTCCGGGGTCGAGCTTGGCGTTCAGGTCGATGACGGTAGCTGTGCCGGGGAACTGCGCGGCGACTTGGTAGATGATGCTGTTGACAGCCTGGACCCTGGCTGGCTGGTCCTCGGGCCATGTTCCACCTCCGGGCGGCGGCGGCTGCTCGTCGAAATAGGGAGAAGTGAGCAGGGCGACTCGCGCTCCACGTGCTGAGAGGATTCGCACAGCGGTTTCGAGCTGGGACTCCAAGTAGGCGTCGTAAGCGGGCTGGCCCGGCCAGCTCCACTGGCCGTCGTGGTAGCGGTTCACCGTTTCCCAGCGCCCTACGAGCAACAGGGCGACGTCAGGGTTCGTAGCTGCGACGTCCTGCGCATAGATCTGCGGCCACTGCTCGCTGCCTGGCAGGCCGTTGCAAGCGGAGGCGATGTATGCGGCCGGTATCACCTGGCCCTGGACCTCAATGGGCCCTCCGTCCGTAACGCCACAGCCCAGTATGGCGTCGTTGGTGATCTGGACTCCGTAGTCGCCTGCGACGCTCGCGAGTCCGAACCCTAGCGTCATGCTCACGGAGTCTCCCGTGACTAGAACCTTCACCGGGGAGACGCCGTTGAGGCTATGGCCCACGGAGGTCCAGATCCTCCCGCCGTCAGAGCTGGCGAGAATGGTCCCCGACGCTCCCAGCGCGTAGCAGACCAGGACCGTTGGGCAGTCGACCCCGTGGAGGTCCTCGCTCGTGCCGGAGCGCTCGATCCCGGAACTGCCCTGCGCGCTGACGTTACCCACGACGATGGTCCCGGCGCTGCCCACGGCGACGCAGAATGTCGTGGAAGGGCAGGACACGCCCCAGAGGGCGATCTGGGAATGGCCGGTCACTTCGAAGGGGGACCAGGCGGCACCCTGGTCTGTGGTCAGGTCGACCGTCATGGAGTTCCCCGCTGCCAGGCAGGTGCCGGCAACCGGGCAGGAGATCGCCGCCAGGAAGGCCGACGTGCCGGTAGGTGCAGCTTTCCAGGTCGATCCGCCGTCGCTGCTTGCCAGAGCCTCGAGGTCGTTGCCCACCGTCACGCAGTCAGTGGAGCTCGGGCACGAGATGCCGGTCAGCAGGTCGGTCGTGCCGGAGCGCTCGGGAACCCATGAGATACCGAAGTTGTCGCTGCGGATTATCGTCCCACCGTCGCCCACCGCAACACACGAGGAGGTGGACGCGCAGGCGACCCCCCAGAGGGACTGGTCGGTTCCGGAGCTTTCGTCCCGCCAAGTCTTCCCCCCGTTGGTCGTGGCCAGGACTACGCCGCTGCTGCCCACGGACAAGCAGCTCGAAGCGTCGGGGCAGGAGACCGCGTGCAGCAGGGCGCTTGTTCCCGACGGCTCGTCCAGCCAGTCAGATCCTCCGTCGGTTGTGCCCAGCACGGTTCCTCCGCTTCCAACCGCCGTGCAGGTGGAGGCAGAGGGGCAGGAGATGCCCTGGAGTGAAGCGGCGCTGGGTGAAGCGTAGGGCCGAGGCGACATGTGGGGGAGGATCGAGGTTCGGGGGAAGAGGCTGGTCAGTCCCGCCATCAGCAGCGACGCCGAGACCACCAGGTGCCCGCCTGAGCGAATCCCGCGAGATCGTCTGAGCAAGGGCGCCGGTTGGGCAGCGGTCGATGAGATGCTTTTCGGTCGGTTCACTCGAGCCCCCTACCCCGAACCGTGAACGATACACCGCTGTTCGACGCCGAAAGTACCAGAACGCTGCCGTGGCCCTCCTGCACACGGCTCGCCGTTACACCCCTCTGGGATGATGCGGGTGATGAAGATCACCGACGCTCCTGACGCTTCTCCGACTGTTGACGCTTCTCCGACTGTTGACGCTCCTCCGACCGTCAGCGCTCCTGCGAGCATCAGCGCTCCTGCGAGCGTTCTCGAGCGCCTTCGCAGTTGCGAGCGCCCGCCGGTCGACCCCGCGCTGGCCGGGGGCTTGCGCGAGTGGATAGAGGACGAGCTGGCGGACGCGGTTGCGGAGCTTCCTCCTTCCGTTCCACGGGTGAGCGTGGCAAAGGGGCCGCTTACTTCCGTGCTGCTTTGCGAGGCACATACGCTCGCCTTGCGAACGGACCCCCAGCCGGTGACTCGCGAGATAGCTCTCGGGTCGCTCGTCGACGTGGCCTTCCGTGCCCAGGTGACCTCAGGGCTTTCGTGTGCAGGTGACGATCCTCTTGCAGGCCCGCTTGCCGCTTTGGCGGTGTCGGGGGAGCGTAGGGATTCCGAGGTGGTGGCCCTCGTGGCGTCGCTTACGCGCCGCGAGCGCGACGCTCTCGCGGTGGAGGTAGCTGCTCACAGCGCAATCGTGGAACGCCACTGGCAGCGCCTGCCCGGTGCCTGGCTGCCTCGCACGCAGGATCGGGTGAGGTTGCCCTTCGCCGGGGGACGGGTGACGCTGGCAGGCACGTTCGACCTGGTCCTCGGCGCCCCGGCCGCCGAGCTGGCGTCAGTGTGCATAGTGGAGGTCAAGTCGGGGAAGCGGCGCGTCGAGCACCGGGCCGACCTCCACTTCTACGCGCTGCTCGAGACGCTGCGCTCCGGCGCCCCACCGTTTCGCGTCGCCACCTTCTACACCTCGGGCGGCGATCTCGACGTAGAGGCGATCTCCGAGGACATCTTGACGGCTACCGTGCGCCGCGTCATCGACGGCACTCTCCGGCTCTGCAGGTTGGCTGCGGGCTCCGAGCCCGAGCGCACACCCAATCCGCTGTGCCCGTGGTGCTCCGAGCTCGCCACCTGCGCTCCGGGCCAGAAGAGCATCGCGGCTCGCGAGGAAGCCCCGGGCCTAGGAGCCTCACCGGGCGCGGAGGCGTCATGGGGGTGACCATCGGTGTGTCACTGCCGCGTGCGTCGGAGGTGACGGCGGTTCTCATGGAGCCCCGTTCGCACGACATCTCCGCGGAGAAGCTCGAGCGCATCCGCGAGCGCCTCGTTGCCGGGGTCTCCGCTTTGCCGGGGATGTCGGAGCCAGGCCCCTCGCTGGTGATCGACGTCTACAAGCTGGGAAGAGCGCTTTCCTGTCCGGACCAGTGCGCCGGCACCGAGGACGAGTTCCATCCGAACCCCGCCCTGGTGCGGCGAGCCATCGGCATCCTGGCGCTGTCTCGCGCCGTCAAGCGCCGGCCTCCGATGGCGCCCGCGGACGCTGTAGCGGAGCTGCTGGCCGAAGTCGAGGATGGCTCGGCCATTGGGGACCCGGCGTACGGCTCCGGTGCGTTCTGGTGGGGCCCCTGGTACGTGTCTCTCGATCCATGGGCAAAGTCGGTGGTGCTGGCAGAGGCATCCCGGTGGGCCAGCGCCGCGTGGAGCGCCGTCGACTGGCAGGTGATCGGCGGCGTGCCCTCGATGGGCGGCTACGAGTGGTGGGACGTCCCCCCCAACCGAAGGGTCGCACTGAAGGGCAGGGCCGACGTCGTCATGCGCCTCGGTAATGGCACCGCCGGGCGAGTTGGTGAGCACTCCTCGGCTCTCGTCGTCTGCTCAGGGCTGCCGCCGGGCACCTGGGGGGTGGAGCTGGCCTTTCCGGCGCTCGTCACAGGGATGCGGCGTGGTCCGAGAGCGCTGCCCGGCAGGGTGGTGGGAATCTGGCCCGAATGTGGGCAGGTGCGTGTCCTCGACACGGACGAAACGTCGCTGGCCGGCGCCGCGTCAGCCGCATTGTCGGCTGCTGCAGCCTGGTCTCCAGGGCAAGGCCACTAGTGGTCCGTCCCGCAAATGATCTTGGGCTTCCGCCGGCCAGATGACGCCCCTGGCGGCGTTCTCGTCCTCGCCGTAGCTCCAGCTACGCCTTCGTCCTCGGCCTTGCCAGATGACGCCCCTGGCTCGGCGGCCAACGTCACGCCATTTGCGGGACGGGCCACTAGCGTTCTCGTGCGTGGGGGCTCGCCGGTACCTGCACCATCGAGATGGACCCGTATGCGTACCCGGACCGGGATCCGAGCCGGGATGCGTACCCGGTCCCGGACCGGGGCGCGAATCCGAGCAGGACGCTCGGGCGAAGCTGACCGTCGTGGTGCTGGCAGTCGCTCTCGCTGCGGCCGGCACCGGTGTCGGAGTGCTCGCTTCGTCCCGTACGAGCCACGGCTCTCGTTCCGGGTCGGCTCCGGGCACACCTCCGGCGGACGCGCCGGCTCGGATCTCCACCGTCGCCGGTGGTGCTGGGCCGTCGAGCGCGCCCGCGAGGTCGATCGGCCAGCGTCCGAGCGGGGTCGCAGTGCTGGGTGGCGTCGCGTACGTGTCGGACTCCGCCAACGACATCGTGTGGGCGGTGAGCCTTTCGACAGGTGCCGAGACTCGGGTAGCCGGGACCGGGGTGGCGGGCTGGTCGGGAGACGGAGGACCTGCGCGAGCGGCAGAGCTGAACATGCCGATGGGCTTGGCTGCTGGGCCCGGTCCATCGCTCTACATCGCAGACAGCGGCAACAACCGGGTGCAGCGGGTGGACCTCGCTACGGGGATCATCACCACGGTCGCCGGAGGTGGCCAGGTCGGCTCCTCGGGCGACGGGGGTCCGGCCGTGGATGCCTCGCTCGGATCGCCAGACGGCGTGGCGCTCTCGCCTGGGGGCCACACTCTTTACATCGCCGACACCCTCGGCAACCAGGTGCGCGCCGTGGACCTCGCTACGGGGATCATCACCACGGTCGCCGGCAACGGCTCCCACGGCTATTCGGGCGACGGGGGTCCTGCGACCAGCGCCTCGCTCTCGTTCCCCGAGGCAGTGGCTGTCTCCGCAGGCACTCTCTACATAGCCGACACGGACAACAGTGTCGTGCGCGCGGTGGACCTCGCTACGGGGATCATCACCACGGTCGCCGGTGACGGGCTGGCAGGCTATTCGGGCAACGGGGGGCCTGCCAGGCACGCGAGGCTCTCCTTTCCGGCAGGCCTCGCGCTTGGCGGCGGGTTCCTCTACATCGCCGATCACGACAACGGCGCAGTGCGCGCCGTGGACCTCTCGACGGGGATCATCACCACCCTTGCCGGGACGGGGGTGCTCGGCTACTCCGGCGAGGGGGGTCCGGCGACCCTCGCTGCGTTCGACGACCCGACTGGGCTCGCTCTTGTACCTGGCAACCCGGCCCCGGCCGTGCGCAGCTCTTCGTCCCCGCCGGTCCGGCTGCTCGTCGCCGATACTGGCAACCTACGCCTTCGTTCCGTCGACCTCGTCACGGGGATGGTGAGCACCGTGGCTGGCAACGGCAGCATCGATTTCTCCGGCGACGGGGGTCCGGCGACCAGGGCCCAGCTCGCCGTCCCTTCCTCCGTGGCAGTATCGCCAGGCGGCACGCTCTACGTCGCGGACACCGGCAACGGGCGCGTGCGCTCGGTGGACCTGGCCAACGGCAGGATCTCCACCGTCGCAGGGGGCGGGGTGGCGGGCTACGCAGGAGGTGGCGACCTTGCGAAGCGGGCGCGCCTCCAAGCTCCCGCCGGCGTCGCCCTGTCTCCTCGTGGCCACACCCTCTACGTCGCAGACGAGCTCGGTCAGAGGGTGATGGCGGTCGACCTCGCCACGGGGAGGATCCACACCGTCGCGGGCAACGGTGTGGCGGGTTGCTCCGGAGGCTCCGGTCTGGCCAGCCGGGCGAACCTCGACGACCCGACGGGCGTGGCGGTCTCCCCTGACGGCCACGTGCTCTACATAGCGGACAGCGGCAGCAACCTCGTGCTGGCAGTCGACTTGGCGACGGGGAGGATCTCCACCGTCGCAGGCAACGTGGCGGGTTGCCCCGGAGGCGGCGCTCTTGCGAAGCGGGGGAGCCTCGACGACCCGACGGGCGTGGCGGTCTCCCCTGACGGCCACGTGCTCTACATAGCCGACATGCTCGCGAACCGCGTGCAGGCAGTCGACCTGCGAACCGGCAGGGTTGCGACCGTTGCCGGCCCGGGCACGGCCACACCGCTGGCGTTTCCCTGGGGGGTGGCGGTCGGGAGCACCGGGGACCTCTTCGTCGCGGACAAGGACGCCAACCGCGTCCAGGTGCTCGTCGCTCACGGGGGACGCGTTGCGGCGACCGTGGCGGGCGTCACGGTCGCAGGCACCGGGGCGCTCGGGTACGCCAGCGGCGGTGGCGTACCGCGCCGTGCAGTGCTCGACCAGCCGACCGGGGTGGCGCTGGGACCCCGCGGAAACCTCTACATCGCCGATGGCGGCAACGGCCGGGTTCGCAAGGTCACCGATCCACTGGCCGGCCTCGACGTGGGCCAGAAGGCCCGCTGGGCAGCGCTCCCGCCCGTCCTGCCCGTGCCCAAGGTGCTCGCGGCACCGAGCCTCAGCCTGCCCGAGGCTGCCGGCGGCCTCTCACCTCCGCCTGGTGTCACCTCGGCGAGCTCGGGTTCCGGCGTGAAGTCCGGGGGGACGCTCGAAGTAGCCGTGATGGGGGACTCCGTCGCTCTCACTCTTGGCACCGGGCTTGCGGAGGTGGGGGCTTCGTACGGGTCGAGGGTGGAGGACGACGGTGTCCTCGGTTGCGGAGTCCTTGCCACGGGGGCCATCGTCAACTCGGGCGTCACCTACCCCGCAACGCCTCTTTGCAGGCGATGGCCCGCGATATGGCGAGCGGACGTCGCGTCGCAGCACCCCGACGTGGTGGCCTTGCTCATCGGCCGCTGGGAGGCCGTAGACCGCCAGGTGGGCGGCAGGTGGTCTCATGTCGGGAAGGCCGCCTTCGATTCCCTGCTCGCCGCCTCTTTGGAGCAGGCGATCGGTATTGCTTCGAGCGGCGGAGCCCGGGTCGTGCTGCTGTCCGCCCCTTATTACCAGCTCGGAGGGGATCCCGCTGCCGGGCTGTTCCCCGAGACGAACCCGATCCGCGTGGACGAGATCAACAGCCTCCTGAGCGTGCTCCCGCGTCTCTACCCTGGAGTTGTGAGCTTTCTCGACCTGAACGCCCTCCTCGATCCGGGCGGGCACTGGTCTCTCGTGGTCGGGGGAGTCGTGGCCCGCTGGGCCGAGGGCGTCCACGTGACCGCCCTTGGCGGAGAGCTGGTAGCACCCGTGGTGATGCCAGCCCTTCGCGCCGCCGGTGCCGGGTCACGAGCTGCGGCATGAGGAGCTCACTGCTGCTCACTCGGCTGCAACGGCCGGAAGGCATGCCGGGCTCACCGCCCATGCCGGCAAGTGCACGCAGGGCGCGCGGAGTGTAGGCTGCGCCGACACGGGCTCCTCGGAGACCTGCGGAAGGCAGTGGTGGATGCGGTGATGGATGCGGTGGAAGTGGTTGCAGCGGTAACCGGCACATCCTGCCGGTGGTCGAGTTGGAGCACCCGCCCAGCCAGCGGGGAACTTTCCCAGTACGCGGCGCCTGGCGAGCGCCGATGACAGGAGGAAAACCCGTGCACGCTCGCCAGCAGCCTCGAAGCGCCCTTCGCTCATCGGGGAGGGTCGCCTTTGCCACAGCGGCCCTCTTGTTGGTAACCGCGCCACTGGCCGCCCTGGCAGGGTCGTTGCCGGCATCCGCGGCGACCCCGACCGCTACCTGGGTCTCCCAGACGATACCGCCTCCTACGTCGACGACGCCGAGCCAGAGCGGCTACATGCTCCAGGGCATCTCATGCCCCAGCGCCACCGACTGTGTGGCCGTAGGGAGCACCTACGCTCCCGCTCCTTCAGGCGGTTCTGGCGTCATGATCACCGGCGCCGAGGTGCTGCTCAGCACAAACGGCGGTCAGGCATGGGCTACTGGCACGGCTCCCTCGGGTGCATCCCTAACCGCAGTGGCCTGTCCGACGAGCACGACCTGCTTCGCCGCCGGCAACACCACGGGTACCAACTCCATGCCGGTGCCGATCGCAGCGGTCTCCACTGACGCCGGCCAGTCGTGGACGCTCCAGAGCCTGCCCGCGTCGAGCTCCTCGTCCACTAGCGAGGTACAGCTCAGGAGCATTTCGTGTGCCACAGCGACCGCCTGCGTCGCGGTGGGTTTTGTGTTGGCACCGTCCAGCACAGGGACGATGAGCGAGTCCCCGGCCATCTACTCCACCTCCGATGGGGGATCCACCTGGAGCGCCGAGCCCGCGCCGAGCGCGGCTTCGGGCATAGGCGTCAACTCGGTAGCCTGCACGAGCACCGCTGCCTGCGTAGCGGTGGGCGACAACAGCATGGTGGCATACCCGGGCAGCGGGACCACCCAGGTGGCGGAGATACTCACCACCTCCGATGGGGGATCCACCTGGGCCGCCCAACAGGCCACTTCTGAGTCGATGCTCGCGTCGGTCGCCTGCCCGAGCGCTTCCACGTGCTACGCAGCGGGGGTTCCTTCCGCATCCTCGTCTGCGGTTCTCGTGACTACCGACGGGGGCAGTACCTGGAGCCCGACCAGCGGTAGCCCGCAGGCCGAGAACGCCGTGATCGCCTGCCCGACCACTTCCGAATGCGTGGCAGCCAACAACACCCAGGCTGCAAGTGCCACGGTCGATGGCGGGACGAGTTGGGGCAGCCAGTCGTTGCCCGCCCCTGCTTCGTCCACAACCCAGCCCCCTCCGCCGGTGTCCGGCCTTGCGTGCCCGACCACGGCCGATTGCTTTGCAGCGGGGGGGATGCCTCCCATGCCGGCCAGCGGCAGCTTCCCGGGCCAGAACGGCTCCGTGTTCATGGACGCGACCACCAACGAGGGAACGGTGTCCACCCCGCCCCCTGCCACCCCGAGCTCCTACACGCCGCTCACCCCTGCCCGCCTGGTCGACACCCGCTGTGTCGCGAGCCCGGCCCCGTCCTACTGCGCGGGCGAGAACCTTCCGGCGGCGAACGCCGGGGTGGGACCGCTGGCAGCCCTTTCGACCGAGAACGTGACCGTCACCGGCGTGGGCAACGTTCCCGCGACCGGGGTGACGGCCGTTGTGCTGAACGTCACCTATGCAGGGTCTAGCGCGCCTGGCGGGTACCTGAGCGTGTTCCCGGCCGGGAGCGCTCGACCGACCACCTCCATACTCAACTGGCAGTCCTCCAACTTCCAAGGGGCGATCCCCAACCTGGTGACCGTGGCCGTCCCATCGTCGGGCCAGGTCTCCATCTACAACGGGTCCGGCGGCACGACCAACTTGACTGTCGACGTCGAGGGTTACTACAGCGCTGCTTCGAGCACGCCAAGCGTTGCAGGGACGTACAACCCGATCACTCCGGCCCGCTTGGTCGACACCCGCTGCGCCGCGAGCCCGGCCCCGTCTTACTGCGCGGGCGAGAACCTTCCGGCAGCGAATGCCGGTGTCGGGCCGCTCGCGGCGCAAGCGACCGCCAACGTGACTGTGACCGGCGTGGGCGGTGTCCCGGCGTCCGGAGTGGCTGCAGTGGTGCTGAACGTCACAGTGACCGGTGACGCTGCGGGCGGCTACCTGAGCGTCTGGCCCGAAGGCCAACCCCGCGCCACGGTGTCGAACCTCAACTGGTCGCCTGGCGAGACTGTGCCGAACCGGGTGGTCGTTCCCGTTTCCTCCACCGGCCAGATCTCCCTCTACAACGGCTCTTCGTCGTCGCTCGACGTGATTGTCGACGTCGGCGGGTGGATAGCCAGCTCCACGTCCTCCACTATGGGTGACCTGTTCGTGCCGGTGGTGCCCACGAGGATATGCGACACCAGGCCGGGGAACCCTTCCGGGCTGAGTGGCGGCGCGGCACAATGCGGCGGTCAGACTCTCCAGAGCGGCTCCACCCTGGTAGTCCAGGTTGCCGGGGTCGCTGGGCTCCCGTCGAGCGGTGTGGCAGCGGTGGTGGCCAACGTCACCGTCGTCGGGCCGACCTCGGGCGGCTACCTGACCGTGTGGCCCGGCGGATCGGTTCCGCGCCCGGCGACATCCGACCTCAACTGGCCGCCGGGCGACACCGTGGCGAACCTCGTTCTCACGGGGCTCGCATCCAACGGGTCGATGAGCGTCTACAACCAGGCCGGCTCCACCAACGTGCTCGTGGACGTGGTGGGTTACTACACAGCTGGATGATGCTGCTCGGCAGACTCGGCTGAGAGGCTCAGCGGATAGGCGCGGCGGGCCCGTCGCGCCCCAGGCAGAGAACCGCGGCTTCTGAGGAGAGCTGTGAGGGCGCGCTCAGAGCTCCACCCCGGCTTCGGCGAGGGAAGCTGCGAAGCGCTCCGACCACTCTGCTGCCGTGCTCAGCGGCCACGGTTCGGCATCGCCGGGCAGCGCGAGCGAGGCGTCGGCGGCAGCGGCGACCGAGCGGGCGTTGCCGAGGCAGGCCATGGCTCCCCCCTGCTCGAGCTCGTGGAGCATGTTCTCCCTCCCGTGGCCCGGGACGATGTCGAGGAGCACCATGGGCCTTCCTACGACCCTCGCCTCGTGGCAGGCCTGCCCCGACGAGGTGATCACGACGTCGCAGGCTGCCATCAGCTCGGGGACGCGCCGGGTGAATCCGAAGGGCACGAGGCCCCCCTTGGCACTCGGGTCCTGGTGCAGGGTACGTGCGAGGCGCCACAGGCGGCGCTCGACCCGTCGGTTCGACCCTGCCACGCCTAGCACCCACCACCCCTCGCGGGTGAGCTCGGAGGCAGACTCGACCAGGGGGCCGATTCCCCACCCGCTGGTCATGAGAAGGGCCACCTGGGCGCTTTCGGGAAGGCCGAGGGCGCGCCGAGCGTCTTCCCGGGACGGCGCGCGGTAGAAGCCCGAGCGCACCGCAGGGGGGAGGATGGCTATAGGGGCCAGCGGCCTGTGCTGGCGGACGGTCGTTGCCGTCAGATGCGAGCCCACGAGGAACAAGTCGGTCTCCTCGTGCACCCAGAGGCGGTGCGCCGTCGCGTCGGTCACCATGGCGATCGACCGTGCAGGCAAGCCCTTCGACTTGGCGAGCGCGGCTGCACCGGCTCCGGTGGCGAACACCGAGATCACCATGCCGTCGCCAACCCATGCGAGGTCTTGGGCCAGGCGCTCGGCCAGCACGCGCGAAGCTGCGTGGTCGGCACGATCGGCTAAGCGCCCGCCGTCGCGGAGCTGCGCGAAGTGGAACGCGTCGAATACGCCCGGGAAGGACAGGATGCGCCTGTAGGCGTGGACTCCGAAGGAGCGGCGCAGCGTGCCGAGGAGCTTCATGCAGTCCCGGACGCGGACCTCGACTCCGGCGGCGCCGAGCGCCTCGACGCACGCGTCGGCCACGGAGTCGTGCCCATGTCCGATGGAGCCGCTTAAGAGGAGCGCCCGGGTCACGCCGGAGAATCCGCCAGCGCGTCTACGCTCACCGTCTCGAGGCCCCGTGCGTGGATCTCGTCGGCTATGTGGCCCAGGGCTTCGAAGGTCACCTTCCACGTGCCTGGCGGGCTGGTCGAGTCCGCGTCGTGGAGCAGCACTATCGCTCCGGGCTCGAGCCGGCGGCATATGCGCTCGGCGACGGCCCGAGGTTCCGGGTCGGCCCACTCGCGTCCCCAAGCCGACCACAGCACTATTCCCATGCCGAGACGGCGAGATGCAAGGATCGTCGTTCCGCTCACGACTCCGTAGGGCGGCCTGAACCAGCGTACGCCTGCACCGGCTGTAGCCATCGAGCCCTTGGCGGCTGCCAGGTCGCGTGTTACCCATAGAGGGCTTCTGAGCAGGTGAGGCTCGTGGCTGTATCCGTGGGTCGCGATGCTGTGACCGCGCCTTGCTATCTCGCCTACGAGCTCGGGCGAGCAGTCGACCATCGAGCCGAGGCAGAAGAAGGTTGCGCTCAGGCCCAGGCGATCCAGGCGGTCGAGGATGTGGGGAGTGGAGTCCTCGGAGGGCCCGTCGTCGAACGTCAGGGCAATGGAGCGACCCCTCTCGCCGTCCGATCCGCTCTCGGCGCGCGCCAATCGCCAATGGCAGAGTCCCCCCGGCGCACGCCGCAGTGAAGTCCAGGTGCCCAGAGCCAACGCGCTAGGAAGCAGGTGGAACGCAGCAGCTGAGGCGCCAGCGGCGCCGAGCAACCGGACGCCCCGGCCGCGGTGCTCGATCTGATCGGTCTGTCCTCCGGGGCCACCAGTGCTGGTGGCTCCGACCTGCCTACCCTGCCCGCTACCTCCCATCCGGCCAGCCTAACCGTCGCAAGTTCAGGCCAGGGGGCGCTCGTGACGGCGCGGCCGGGCGCCCCGCCCGGCGCCGCATCCACCCCCTTCACGACCACCCTGAAGGGCTTCACGAGCACCCTAAAGCATGGTGCAGCGCGCCACGACCTAGTAGCAATGTAGCAATAGGGCAGCTTCCCGATGCGTGGAGGCACGGACTTCGATACCATTCACCCGGTGCAGAGCGGGTGCTCCATTGGGCGCTCCCGTCAGAGCACCGGCCCAGATAGAGCCAGCCGGCGGAGGTTGAAAATGGGAACTGATGGCGTAGGGATCGACAAGCTGACCCGGGCTGACTGGATCGTCGGGGTCGGAAGCGTGTTGCTTGCCTTGGACCTGCTGGTTCTGCCGTGGTGGAGCATCAGCCTTGGCTTCGTGTCGGCGAGCGACACGGGCGTCGGGGCACCCGACAGCTTCCTCGGCGTGCTCGCGTTCCTTCTCGCCGCTGGGATCGCGGCCCATGTGATCCTCGCGAAGCTCACGCGGGTCGAGCTGCCTGTTCTGCCGATAACCTGGCCCCAGGCGCGCGTGGCAGCCGCCAGCGTGGCGGCCGGCTTCGTCGTGCTGAAGTTCCTCCTGCACCTTCACCCGAGCTACCTGTCCGCCGGGTGCTGGGGAGGTATCGTGCTCTCGGCTGTGGTGCTTGGCGGCGCCCTGCGTGCGCTCGGCGAGCCGGAAGGAGCCCCGCCCGACGCTTGAGGCGCACTTTGTTCATGCCAACCGAGGAAATGCCAACCGAGGATTTGCCAACCGAGGATTTGGTCGAGACGAGCAAGGAGGTATCGAGGTGGGACTACTCGACAAGGTGAAGGCCCAGGCCGAGCAGGCCATGACCAAGGCGCAGCAGGGGATGGCCCAGGGCCAGGCGAAGCTCGACCAGATGCAGTCCAAGCGCCACACCGACGCGCTGCTCCGCGATCTCGGGGCGGCTGTCTACGCTGAGCAGAGGCGGGGTGGGGCGAATCAGGCGGTTCTCGACGCTCTTGGAGCACTCGACGCCTTTGCCGCCGAGGAGGGACCGATCGACTTGACGCCGGGCACATCCGGCACATCCGGCGCGCCCGGCGCGCCCGGCGCGCCCGGCGCTCCGGGTCCGGGCGGGTTCGCTGGACCGCAGGCGGCTCCCACGATGCCCGAGGGCAAGTTCACGCACGACGATACGTGACGCGGGGTGTTCGGAGCGGTTCTCGCGGTCAGATCGTCGGGCGTGGCGATCGCTGGGCCACGCGCGTCGCGTATACGGCAGCCTCGGTGCGCCGCTGCATGCCCAGCTTGGCGAGCAGGTTCGAGACGTAGTTCTTGACCGTCTTCTCAGCCAGGTACATGGTCTCCCCTATCTGCCTGTTGGTCATCCCTTCCGCTAGGAGGTCCAGTATCCGGCGCTCCTGCGGGGTGAGGCGGGCAAGGCGCTCGTCTTCGGCTGGGCTGGAGCGCAGGCGCCGCCGCACTCGCTCGGCCAGGCCGGGATCGATGAGGGACTTGCCCCGAGCGGCCTCGCGAACCGCCTCCACCAGGTCGTTGCCGCGGATCTGCTTGAGCACGTAGCCTGCCGCCCCGGCCACGATCGCCGCGACGAGGGCCTCGTCGTCAGCGAAGCTCGTGAGCATGATGCAGGCGATCTCCGGCCTCGCCGAGCGGATGTCCCGGCAGACCTCCACGCCGCTTCCGTCCGGGAGCCTCACGTCCAGAACGGCGACGTCGGGGTCGGCCGCCCCCACACGCCTCAGCGCCTCGGCGGCGTTGGAGGCCTCGCCCACCACCTCTATGTCTCCGGCCGCCTCGAGCAGCATCCTCAGGCCCTCGCGTACGATCTCGTGGTCGTCGAGGAGGAACACCCTGATGCTCACCTGGTGGATGCCCATCTGGTGGTCTTCCGGTGGACCTCGCCCGGATGTCGCGTACGCACGGTTACAGCATTGCCCGCGAGAAGGCTCTCCGCCAGGGTCATTGGTCCTGGGAGAACCTTAGAGGCTCAGCGGATAGGGATGCCGGGCTTGCCGTCCCCCAGACTTCGCATTGCGGCGTTGTCGTCGTCGGACAGGCACTCCAGCCTGCCCTTCCTCCTCCGCCTTGCCCTGCTCGTCTGGATGAAC
>JAJYXW010000060.1 GCA_021801525.1 Actinomycetes bacterium | reverse complement strand
ACCAAGATCGTCCCTGTCGCTGTGCGGGTAGCGGGGACGGGGAGTTGGCCATCACGGAACCACCGCCAGGCGGTCTGGTAATGCACCCCCTCTTGCTTCGCCCACTCAGACAACCTCACACTGACAGTCTAATACATACGTTCGCACATAGTCAGTGATAGTTTGCGGAGCAGTTGCGGACCCTTGCCAGCGGGATCCTCCATAGGGAATCAGCGGCCGACGATCGTCGCGCCGGCAGAGGGCTTCACGCGCCAGGTGCCGTCGGGGAAGACCGCCGGGTCGAGCGCGCCTGGCTCGCACAGCGCTACGGCGCAGCCCCCGAAGCCGGCCCCGGTGAGGCGCGCACCGTAGACGCCAGGGGAGTGAGCCAGGCGCCCCACCAGCTCGTCGAGGCGCGGGGTCGAGACCTCGAAGTCCTTCGCCAGGCTCTCGTGGCTCTCTGACATGATCCGCCCGGCCTCCACCAAGTCGCCACGGCGGAAGGCCTCCGCCAGGGCCCGGACCCGCTCGCACTCGGTCGTCACATGGCGGGCACGCCGGCGAAGGAGCGGATCGGGGAGCCCCGACACCTCGCCAGGCGAGAGGCTCCCGAGGGGCCCGAGGTGGAAGCTCGCCGCCTCGCACTCGGCGCGCCTCGAAGCGTAGGCCGAACGGTCGAGGAGACGCGCTTCACCGGAGTGGACGACGACCACCTCGGCGCCTTCGGGCAGGAGGACGGGCTCCACGGAGAGATCGGAGAAGTCGATCAGGAGCGCCGCCCCCTCGATGCCGCTCGCCACGCAAAGCTGGTCCATCACCCCCGAGGGCACGCCGCTCGCCGCCTGCTCGGCCATCTGGCAGGTGAGGGCGAGCTCGCGGGAGCTTCCCTCGAAGCCGAGCGCGAGCGCAAGAGCGACTTCGAGCGCCGCGCTCGAGGAGAGCCCCGCTGCGATCGGGAGAGTCGAGGACACATTCACCTGCCCGCCACGCTCGGGGCGCACCATGGCCACTATGCCTGCCGCATAGCGCGCCCAGCTGGGCTCGAGCGAGCGGAGCATGTCAGGGTCGGCCGGGACGTCGACAGGCACCCTGAGCACGCCGTGCGCGTCCGCGGACGCGACCTCGATCACGCCGGGATTCCCCTGAGCGGGCAAGCCACGCTCATCTGAGTCGGCGCTGAAGGTGGCCTCGGTGCCCAGGTCGATCGCCATCGGCATCGCGAGGCCGCCGTTGTAGTCGGTGTGCTCGCCTATGAGGTTGACCCGTCCCGGGCTCCACGCCCTCACCTGCGCCATCGCTGTCGCACGTGCCGGCAATGACGACGCGGGCATCAGCCCACCCACAATCGGGCCAGGAACCTCCGCAGGAGCGGGTCGGTGACCACCCAACCGCCCCGGCCGTGTACCCCGCGCTGCTCGATCATGCCCACGCCTGCGACAGCCTCGATTGCCCGCTGGACCGAACGGGCACCGGCTGCCCTGTAAGGCGGCTGTCCCGCTGCGATCCGGATCGCCACGTCGAGCGCGTGGCGGCCGAGCCCGCGCAGCTCTCTCAGATGAAGCTCGTGCTCACCAGCGTCGACGCGCTCAGCCATCTCGAAGGCGGCATCGACGAGAACGGCGTCCACGAGGGCTGCCCCGTCGGTCAACGCGGCGAGATATGCCTGCTGGGCAACGAGCATGGTGGTCCGTGCGTGCCCTTCACTCAGCTCCAGGAGATGGTCGAGAGCCGGCTCGTGAAAGGAGATCGGAGATCCTTCGAGACGAGCAGTGAGGCCCGCCTTCCATTCCTCGCTCTCGATCTCGCTCAGGGAGTACCACGCTCCCCATTTGTAGAACGCTCGATGCGATTGGCCGAAAAGGTCGCGCATCATGTGATGGACGCTGCCGGTGAAGAGGCACGTGACGCGCGGCGAGTCCTGGAGGACGGCGCGCATCAGGTTCATGACCTCGTCGGGATCTCCGTAGGAGTGGCGGGGCGCACCTAGCTCCTGGAACTCGTCGAGAAAGAGCACGAGATGGGTGTCGTCGACCTCGCAGATCCGTTGCAGCATCCGCATGGCCTTGTCGAAGTAGGACCACGGGTCCCGGCGAGCGAGGGCAGGTTCGAGGACAACCTCCAGATCGGTGCCGAGGTCGTGCTTCAAGCGACTTACAGCGACGAGGCTGAGCGCCGACAGGGCGCTGCGAGCCGTCTTCGTGGCGGCATGCACTGCTCGCTTCGGTGCCGATCTGTTCGATATCGCCTCCTCGACGAGTGCCCCGGCGAGGGCTACGAGGCTGGGTAGGTACATGAGGTCGGCCTCGACCACATACGTACCAGACTCCCGGAGGCGGGCGGTCGCAGCACGACAGACCGTGCTCTTGCCCTCCTTGCGTGCTCCCGCGAGGACTTGGTGCAAGCCGTTTCCGAGGAGGAGCGTCAGCTCCGCGACATCCTTGCTCCGGCCGATCATTGCCTCGGGAACCGGGCGGCTGGTCGGGAACAAGTCGTCGGCCCGAGTACGGCTAGTCATGCTATAGAGTATAGCGGAGAGCGCATGTGAGTAAGGCGCCTGCTGCTATGCGCGCGCGGTCTCCTCAAGTGCCATTGCATCCCTGGCTATGACGTCGCTCGGTGGATGGGTGTCTACCCGGTCCACCCCGCCTGTGCTGGGCCCGGAGCAGCCACCATCGCTCTCAGTAGAGGACGGAGGCATCGCCGGCTCGGAGGCCCTCGATCAGGCGCCGGTAGGCCCCGGCGGTGTCGTGGCCGAGCGAGTCGGTGTCGAGCCAGCGCACGCCTCGCTCGCGGTCCACGCCGAAGATGCCGAATCGAGGCTCGTAGCTTCCCCACTCGTAGTTGTCGGCGAGGGTCCAGTGCCAGTACCCGGTAAGTGGGAGACCCGCCTCGACCAGGCGCACGATCTCCCCCAGGTGCTCGCGCAGGTAGCGGGGGCGGTCGTAGCGGTCGAGACGCGGCCAGGCGCGCCCGCGGCGCACCCGGCTGCCCATGCCGTTCTCCACCACCCAGAGCTCGAGGCCCACCTGGCGGCTCGTCTCGAGGAACGCCCGCATGTCCCCTGGGCAGGGGAGGTCGTCCCAGAGCATCCTCCCCGGCAGCCACGTCCGTCCCCCCGCGCTCTTGTGGCCCGGGAGCCGGATGTGATGAGCCGCGAACGGGTCGTAGTAGTCGACCTGCACCACGTCGAGGACCCGCTCGTGTCCCGAGGCGTAGAGGGCTGCGGCAGCCCGGGGGAACGCGGCGTCGAGCCCGGGCCGGCGGGCGCCGACGCGGCCCGCGAAGGAGCGCATCACCCGCTCGAAGGTCCGCGTGCCCGGCCCCCCCGACGGCTCGGGCAGCGCGGCGTAGTAGGACTCGCGCCGCGAGGCGAGCCAGGCAGCCAGATCGTCCCTCGTCACGCCTGCGCCGGGCGCCGCGAGCAGATCCGCGGGCAGGCGGTCGAGCTCGTAGAGCGAGAGCGTGTAGTTGTTGGTGGAGACGCATGCCGAGGGCTGGATCCGGTGCACCTCGCCGTACGCGGCGATGTGGGCGGTGAGCAGGTTGTCGAGGGCGCGTTCGGCAGAGCGGAGGTCACCCAGGCGCCCAGGTGGGAAGGTGCCGATCAGGTAGCTCTCGAGCGCGAGGACGTTCAGCTCGTTGATCGTCACCCAGTTGGAGCAGGCCGGAGCCAGGGCTTCCACGGCAACGCCCGCCCAGTGACGGAAGCGCTCGGGAGAGTCGGGTCGCAGCCAGAGGTCGGGGCCGAGCCACGCCGGGTGGGTGAAGTGGTGCAGGGTCACGAGCGGCTCGATCCCCCGTGCTCGGCAGGCCTGGAGGATCGCGAGGTAGCGGGCAAGCGCCTCGGCGTCGACCTTCCCTTCCTCGGGCTCGACCCTCGCCCATTCGACCGACATGCGGAAGCTGTCACAGCCCATCGCCGCGACCCGGTCGAGGTGCTCTTCGTAGCGGCTCCAGAAGTCGAGGGCGATGCCAGAGGGCTCCACCCGGCCCTCGGCCTCCCATGCGGCCCAGTTGTTCGCCGGCTCCCCGGGGCCGTTGAAGCCGCCCTCTACCTGGAATCCTGCAGTCGCGACCCCGAAGCGGAAGCCATCCGGCAGGAGCGAGGATCCCGATTTCCGGTCGATCATGCGCCAGAGCTTGCCACGCATCGAGCCGCTCCCGCCTCGGGTGCCGCCCGGGGCGTCTCAGGCACCATGACCTCGTCGGCTGTCAGCCAGTCGCGAGCGTCGAGCAAGGAGGGGTCGACTCGCTCTCGGCCGACCGTAGGCATCCCGGCTCCTCGATTGCAGGTGGCGCTGCGGTGCTCAGCCTTGGCCCAGCTGGCCGGCAATGCGCGCCCGGCGCTCAGCGGCGCGCATCACAGCCCGTCACAAGCGGCGCAGTCGTAGTGCGACAGAGGTGTTCGGCAGCAATCCGGTACCGGACCACGCCACCACAGCTACATCGGTGGCGGCATGAACAACATGCCCCGGGAACCAGGCGCTCCCTACGGCCTGCCAGCAGTATCGGCAGAAGACAGGGCGTCGACACGGAATCCTGGCCCCGTAGGGCCGGGAGGCTTCAAGTGCAAGTCATACACCGCCATTGCCTGTTGCGCCGCCGATCGTCCTGGCGGGCGCCGGCACCTGCCAGCCGGTTGGCTACCATGCCGGGAATGCGAGACCACTGTGTCGATACGAACGAGCCAACGGGACCGGCGGGCTGGGAGCAGCGATGAGCGGGCCGCTCAGCGGGGTAAAGGTGGTGGAGCTGGCGGGCATAGGGCCTGGCCCATACGCCGCCATGATGCTCGCGGACGCGGGCGCGGACGTGCTCCGGGTAGACCGGCACTCCGGCGGCGCCCCGCCCAACGGCAGCGGCGCCCCGCCTGCCAAGAGCGGCGCCCCGCCTGCGACGAGCGGCGCTCATTGGGACATCCTGAACCGCAGCAGGCCGTCGGTGGCGGTGGACCTGAAGAGCACCGAAGGCGCCGCCTTGGTGCTAGACCTCGTGGAGAAGGCCGACGCGCTCGTGGAGGGCTGGCGGCCCGGAGTAGCCGAGCGCCTCGGCCTCGGGCCGGATGAGTGCCTGGCCAGGAACCCCCGCCTCGTCTACGGGCGCATGACCGGCTGGGGCCAAGACGGCCCCCTCGCCCAATCAGCCGGCCACGACATCGACTACATCGCCCTGTCAGGGGCGCTGTGGTCGGTGGGGCGCAAGGGCGAGCGCCCGGTGCCTCCCCTCAACCTCGTGGGCGACTTCGGGGGCGGCGGGCTGCTGCTCGCCTTCGGGGTGTGCGCGGCGCTCATCGAGGCGAGGGCCTCCGGCAACGGCCAGGTGGTGGACGCGGCGATGGTGGACGGCGCGGCCTCGCTCATGACCATGACGTTCGCGTTCCGCCAGCTCGGCTGGTGGACCGAGGAGCGGGGCTCGAACATCCTCGACACCGGCGCCCACTTCTACGAGGTCTACGAGACAGCCGATTCCAAGTGGTTCGCCGTGGGGGCCATCGAGCCCCAGTTCTACGCCGAGCTGCTCGCGGTGCTCGAGCTCGACGCGAAGGACCTGCCCGCCCAGATGGACCGGAGCCAGTGGCCGGCGATGAAGGAGCGCTTTGGCGCAATCTTCAAGACGCGCACCCGTGATGAGTGGGCGAAGGCATTCGAGGGGACCGACGCCTGCGGAGCTCCGGTCCTCTCCCCGTGGGAGGCGCACGAGCACCCGCACAACGAGGTCCGGGAGACCTTCGTAGAGGTCGGGGGTGTTCGCCAGCCTGCCCCAGCCCCTCGCTTCAGCCGCACGCCCAGCGCCATCAGCAAGCCCCCGTCTGTGGCCGGCGCCGACACCGATGAGGGGCTACTCGCCTGGGGGGTCGCGCCGGAGCGCATCGCTTCGCTCAGGGAGCAGGGGGCGATCGCCTAAGCCGTTCGCCCTAGCCGTTGCAGTTGGCGCGCCGTTTCGCGATTCGTTTCGAGGCGGCTCTTACGGGACGGCCATCAGCGCACCTGTCCGGAGCTGCGTCCCCGCCGAGGGCTCGGCTCACGGGCAGGGAGGCGGCCGAGGAGGTGAGAGATAACGCTTGTCGTTCATAACGTTATCCGTTTCATTCATCCTACGTTCCGCAGGTCGGCTTCGCCCTTCAAGTCGAATTTGAGGGCCAGTTCTCGCCTCGCCCGGCGATCCCAAGGCTGAGGGCCTCGAGCTCAGCAAGCAGGCTCCGAAGGCGTTGGGCTTCGGCCAGCCAGGGGCCGTAGCATCGGAGTTGCTCGTCGCTGAGGTTGACGGTGAGGGTCTTGCCGTCGATCTTGCGGGTCCACTGGTGATACGGGCCGTGAAGACGCGGTGGGTCCGCCTTGCACGCACAGTTGGCCTTACCGCAGAGCGCGCGGCGCTCGATGAGCGATCCGGGAAGCGCGAAGCCCGCCTGGCCGAGGCGGGCGGCGATCTGCGACTGGGTCCTTCTCTCGGCTTGGTTCGGCTCGGCCATCTGTCCTCCGGGGCCATCTTGCCCGACCATCCACCACTGTCGTAGCCCACAGTAGCAGACTGTGGGCAATGGTGGAGGTGGACCCAGACAAGCTCCAGGTCGAAGCTGTGGGCATCGGGGCGTTGCCGGTGGTGAACGCCGTGCTGTCGCGCCTGGGCTTCGACGAACTGCTCGGCGACTACCTGCCCGAGCCCGATCCGCGCTGCGCGATCGCCCCGGCCAGGGCAATTGGCGTGCTCGTGCGCAACCTCGCCGTCTGCCGCCGGCCGCTCTACGCGCTCGGGGCCTGGGCAGAGCGCTACGACCCGGCAGCACTCGGCCTCTCTGGCGGCCAGGCCGGGCGCTTGAACGACGACCGGGTAGGGCGGGCGCTCGACGAGTTGTTCTTGGCCGACAGGTCCAGCCTCATGACCGCCCTCAGCCTCCGGGTGATCCGCCGCTTCGGCGTCGAGGTGAAAGAGCTGCACAACGACTCCACCTCGATCACGCTCTACGGCGCCTATCGCTCGGCCGACGGGACGCCCAGAGCAGGCGTGCGCCCGCCGGTCCCCGAACACGGGTTCTCAAAGGATCATCGCGGGGACCTGTTGCAACTCGTCGACATCCTCACCATCGCCTCGGACGGGGCGGTGCCCATGGCCAACCGCCTGGCGGACGGCTCGACCGAGGACTCGACGACCCACGAAGAGACCTGGGACCAGCTCGTCTGCATGCTCGGCCACAGCAATTTCTGCTACGTGGCCGACTGCAAGCTGGCCACGCGCGACAACATGGACCACATCGCGCGCCGTGGTGGTCGCTTCCTCACCATCTTGCCCCGCACCCGCAAGGAGGACGCTGCCGGACGGGCGTGGATCGCTCGAGGCGGCGCCTCGTGGGTGGAAATCGCCCGCAAGCCAGGCAAGCGCAAGCACGACCCCGACGAGGTCTACTGGGCGGCCGAGGCCCCGAGTCCCTCGGCCGAGGGCTACCGGATCGTGTGGATCCGCTCCTCGGACAAGCGCGCCCGAGACGCAGAGAGCCGGCGCCAGCGCATCGAGCGGGCCCTTTGCGCGCTCAGGTCCTTGGAGGAAGACCTCGCCTCGGCACGCTCGCGCCTCAAGTCGCTCGCCGCCGTCGAAGACACCGCTGCAGTGACGACCAAGGAGGCCGGTGCCAGCCGGTGGGTCCGTGCCAAGGTCACCGACACCGTCACCTACGAGCATCGCCAGGAGAAGAGGGGACGGCCGGGGAAGAGCACCCGCTACCGACGCATCGAGCACCATCGCTTCTCGGTCGCCTCAGAGGTCGACCAGGAGGCGGTCGCCTACGACGCCGCCTCCGACGGCTGTTTCCCCTTCGTCACCAACGAGACGCTGCCTCCAGCCGAGCTGCTCCGCATCTACAAGTTCCAGCCGCGCCTCGAACGCCGCCACGCCACGTTCAAGGGAGTGATCGAGGCAGCGCCGCTCACGCTCAAGAGCGACACTCGCCTCGACGCCCTTGGCTTCTGCCTCTACGTGGCCCTCTTGGTCTGTCAGTCACCGCGACACAGCCTATACGATGGACTGGTGGGTCCATACGATGTGCTCGGTACGCTGTATGATGACTGTATGGATGCCATCCGCGCCAAGGTGACGCGCAACGGGCAGGTGTCGTTGCCCGCCGAACTTCGGCGTCGGTGGGCCGCTGGCTCGGTCCTGGTGATCGACCGCGGCGACTACGCGATCGTCCGACCGATCCCGACCGATCCATTGGCGAGTTTGCGCGGTTCGCATGCGGGGCCGGGGCCGGCCCTAGAGCAGGCCCGCGCCGCTGAGCGTGCTACTGAGCGGGAGCGCGAAGAGCAGTCCTCTAGACGGTGATCGTGCTGGATGCCTACGCGGTGCTCGCCTACCTGCGCGACGAGCGGGCAGCTGAGGAAGTTGGCGAGCTCCTGAGTGGCCCGACGATGCTTGCCGCGGTCAACGCGGCCGAGGTGGTGGACCAGTTGGTGCGGGTCTACGGCCAGGACCCCGACGACGTGCATGCCGATTTGGTCATGCTCGCGCATACCGGGATGGAGCTGGCAGCCGTGTCGGCTGACACCGGAGTGCTTGCGGGGCGGCTGCGGGCACGCCACTACCACCGAGAGCGGATGGCGGTCAGTCTCGCTGATTGCGTCGCCGCGGCCGCTGCGCTATCGACCGAGTGCGCGTTGGCCACGGCCGATCCGGCGCTCGCAAGCCTGGTCCGCGCCGAGGGAGGCAGGGTCCATTCCCTCCCGGACACTGCTGGACGACTGCCCTGACCCCGTCCCACAACGGGATCCACCTGCGGACGGCTTAGCAAGACACGTACGGTTCCTCTGATTGCGCTAGAATTACGTACATGGCAACGCTTCCAGTCGCCGATGCCCGAGCCCAACTGTCGCGGTTGATCGACGAGGCGACGAGTACCCATGAGCGCTTCGAGATCACCCGCAACGGACACCGGGCCGCCGTTTTGCTCTCCGCAGATGACTACGACATCCTGCAGGACACCATCGCCGTGCTCTCCGACCCTGAGCTGCTCACCGCCCACGCCCAAGGCCGAGCGGCCATCGACGCCGGTGACTTTCTCGACGCCGACCAGCTGGCCCACGCGATGCGCGAAGCCGGACGCCTGCCTCGGTGAGCGAACGCTACCGGCTGCGCATAGCTCGGCCGGTAGCCCGAGCCCTTAGCGGGATGCTCCCAGACAAGGTTGCCATCGCGGCCTACGAGCTCATCACTGGACCGCTGCTCGATGACCCCCACCGATTGGGCAAGCCCCTTGACCCACCGATGGCCCCAGCCTGGACTGCCCGCCGCGGCACCTATCGCATTCTCTACGTCGTTGACGACAGCCACCGGATCGTGGAGGTCACGGCCATCCGACACCGGTCGGATGCCTACCGGAGCTGATCCACTGGGAATCGCGTCCGCTGACGGATCGCGCTACGGGACGACCCCTGGCCGACCCGGCTCCCCACCTCTGGCTCGGCGGCTTCCACGTGACGGTGGGTGATGACGGTCCCAGGCATGTCCGACGGTGTTCCCGCAGCTTCGCGTCCCTGAACAGATCCCCGGCTTTCGGTGACGGGGCCACGGTGAGCTCAGCGCCAGGGGCGCCCGAGCCAGCGTCGATGCGCAACGTTATGGACCCGAGCCGCCGGCCTATCCGACCGGAAAACTGCGAGAACCATCACCTTGCTCGTCGTTGAGCGATTGTATACGTGACACAGATAGTATCGTCAATCAAGACATCGGCCTTCGCGACGATATCCCTCGTGCCGAACCTTCTCGGGTGTTCCGAGGATGGGTTCTGCCCTGCGCCTGCTCTATGGCCTCCCTACGTCTGCGCTCGGGCCGGGTCAGAGGTTCACGACGGGGCAGGTGACGGTGCGGGTTATCCCCTCGATCAGCTGGATCTTGCTCACGACCATGCGCCCGAGCTCGTCTACCGAGGCGGCGTCGGCCCGGACGATCACGTCATAGGGGCCGGTCACGTCCTCGGCCGACACCACGCCCTCGATGGCGGCGGCCTTGGTTGCCACATACGCCGCCTTGCCCACTTCGGTCTGGATGAGCACGTATGCCGCTACAGCCACTTTGCCTCCTCGGAGACGCGACCGGGGCTCGGCCGCCCGGTCTGATGGCGCCCATGCTACCGGGCTCCGGCCTGCCCGGCCCCGCCTGCCCGGCCCCGCCTGTCCGGCCCCGCCTGCCCGGCCCCGCCCTACGATGGCCGGGTGCCGCCACCCGTGAGACAAGCCCTGGCGCGCGCCGGGCAGCTCGTCAGGGACTCGCTCGCGGCGCTCCTAGACCAGGACACCCCCTTCGGCCGCCTGGCGCTCAGCCATGTCCTGCTCATCGCCGGGGACACGATGGTCACGATCTCGCTGGCGGGATCCCTGTTCTTCTCCATCTCGCCGGAGGCCGCCAAGGGGAAGGTGCTCTTGTACCTGCTCCTCACGATGGCGCCATTCGCAGTGGTGGCTCCCGTCCTCGGCCCGCTCGTCGACACGAGCCGGGGCGCGCGCCGCGTGCTGATCGTCGTCTCGGGAGCCTGCCGGGCGGCAATGTGCATCGTGATGGCGGTGGGCCTGAAGAGCCTGCTCGTGTTCCCGGAGGCCTTCACGATGCTCGTGCTCTCGAAGCTCTACCTGGTGACCAAGGCCTCCCTCGTCCCCCTCCTGCCCGAGCGCCTTCCCGGGGCCCCGCCGCGGGCCGCTCCGGCAGTGGCAGGCGAGCCCGCAGGCGGAGCCGGTGGAGGCAGCGCCAGTGGGGGAGGAACCGGCAGCGGAGCCGGAGCCGGCAGCGGAGCCGGAGCCGGTGGAGGTAGCGGAGCTGGTGGAGGCAGCGGAGCCGGCAGCAGCGGCAGTGGTGGAAGGGATGGCCTGGCGACCACCAATGCCCGCCTGGCGCTGCTCGCGTCTCTTGCGGGCTTCGCCGCCGCAGTGCCGGCCGTCGCCGTGCTGAAGCTGGGCGGCGCTGCGTGGGTCCTGCGGATGGATGCCTTCGTGTTTGCAGCTGGGGCCCTGTCGGCCCTTCGGATACCGATTGCCCGAGCCATGGCCCGCGGGAGCGCAGCCGGGTCTCAGGCACGCGGGCGGGGCTCGGGGCGCGCCTCGGGGCGCGCCTCGGGGCCGAGCGCGGGGCGCGTGAAGGGGCGTGCCTCGGAGCGCGGCTTCGGGCATGCGGGCGGCCCCCTCGAAGCTCTGGGCCCGCGTGCGGTGACCCACCCGGAGGTGCTGCTCGCTGTCTCGGCCATGTCGGTGATCCGCGGCCTCGTGGGCTTCCTCACGTTCTTCCTCGCCTTCGCCCTGCGGCGGGAGCACGCGGCGACCTGGTGGTTCGGGATCATGCTCGTTGCCTCCGCCGCCGGCTCGCTCTCGGGGGTGCTCCTCGTGCCGAGGGCAAGGCGCTTCGCCACAGAGCAAGCGCTTATCTCCACCTTGATGTGGGCAGTGGCTGTTGTCGCCGTGGCGGCCGGTCTTGCCGGTGACATGGCAGTCCAGGCGCTACTCGCCTTCGCGATAGGTCTCGCGGCAGGAGCGGCAAAGCCGTCCTTCGACGCGCTCGTCCAGCGCTTCGTGCCGGACTGGGCCCAGGGGCGCTCCTTCGCCCGCTTCGAGACGCGCCTGCAGCTCGTGTGGGTGATCGGCGGCCTGCTGCCGGTCGTGACCGCGCTGCCCCTGGAGGCCGGCGACATAATCGTCGCCGCCGTAGCAGGCGTGGCGGGACTGTCCTACCTGACGGGACGCCGTGCGCTCAGGCATCGCCCGCGAGCCGGCTGAGCTTGCTCAGAGGCTCACCGAAACGGGCGCTCTCCCGGCAGTGACGGCTCCGCCGGCACTGCCGGTCCGGCCGAGACCCGGCCTGCCGCCGAAGGCGGGAGTGGGGGCTCGGCCGGCCAACTCGCCACACCCTCAGCCCAGGCGCTCCTTCAGCGCCGAGAGCTGGTCGGAGAGCTCACTTGGCAGGCGATCGCCGAAGATCGCGTAGTGCTCCTCGATCAGCGAGATCTCGTCCCGCCAGGCGGCCTCGTCCACGCGGAGCAGCTCGGCCATGTCCGCCTCGGGGACGTCGAGGCCGTTCGTGTCGATGGATCCGAGCAGGGGCAGGTTGCCGATCGGGGTGCGCGCGGCACCGGCCTTCCCCCGCACCCTGTCCACGATCCAGGCGAGCACCCGGGAGTTCTCTCCATATCCCGGCCAGAGGAAGCGGCCTGCGGAGTCGCGGCGGAACCAGTTGACGTAGAAGAGCTTCGGGAGCTTCGCAGGGTCTGCCGAGCGGCCGATGCGGAGCCAGTGAGCGAAGTAGTCGGCCATGTTGTAGCCGCAGAAGGGGAGCATGGCGAACGGGTCGCGCCGGAGCTTGCCCACCGCTCCGGCGGCGGCGGCGGTCGTCTCGGAGGCCATGATCGAGCCGAGGAACACGCCGTGCGCCCAGTCGAAGGACTCGGTGACGAGAGGCACGCTGTCGCGCCTACGCCCGCCGAAGAGGATGGCCGAGATGGGAACGCCCAGGGGATCGTCCCACTCCGGCGCGCATGCCGGGTTTTGCACGGCGGGGACCGTGAAGCGTGCGTTCGGGTGCGCGGCAGGGGCCTTCACCTCGGGCGTCCAGTCCTCGCCCTGCCAGTCGGTGAGATGCGCGGGCGGGTCCTCGGTCATCCCCTCCCACCACACGTCGCCGTCGTCCGCGAGCGCGGTGTTGGTGAAGATGCAGTTGCCCGACAGCGTTGCCATGGCATTCGGGTTGGTGATCGTGTTGGTCCCCGGAGCCACGCCGAAGAAGCCGGCTTCGGGGTTGATCGCCCAGAGGCGGCCGTCGGGCCCGAACTTCATCCAGCAGATGTCGTCGCCGACGGTCTCGACGCGCCATCCGGGCAGGGTCGGCACCAGCATGGCTAGGTTCGTCTTGCCGCAGGCCGATGGGAACGCCCCCGCCACGTAGTGGACCTCGCCGTCGGGAGCGGTCAGCTTCAAGATCAGCATGTGCTCAGCCAGCCACCCGTCGTCTCTCGCCATCACGGAGGCGATGCGAAGGGCGAAGCACTTCTTGCCGAGCAGCGCGTTGCCGCCGTAGCCGGACCCGTAGGACCAGATCTCCCGGGTCTCGGGGAACTGCACGATGTACTTGTTCTCGGCGTCGCACGGC
>JAJYXW010000076.1 GCA_021801525.1 Actinomycetes bacterium | reverse complement strand
CCGCTGGTACCGATTGCGTTCCGTGCACCAGAGCACTTCGACAATGCTAGCCAGGCGCTTGGTGCTCGCTCAATGAGCCGTACGTGTCATCTATGCATCATCTTCGGCGCCGAGAGGATCGTCTTCCCTGTAGGGACTTCGTCGCCCGCAGGCAGCTCACAGTCACGGAGCTGGCCCATGAGCACCGCAGCTCTCTCCCTCGCCGATGCTGACCTGCTCAGCTTCACGTGCTCGTAGCCACGTATCGCGTCCGCAGTCTCGGCTACCGCGACTGCCAGCGGGTAGCCCTCGAGGCTGAGCGTGTTCACCAGCTCGTCGACCAGAGCTTCGTACCACTTGACGAGATCGCGCTCGTCCCGGCGGGCCTTTGTATAGCCGAAGGGGTCGGCACGCGTCCCACGAAGGCGCCGCATCGACCGCAGCACCCAGAAGCACCCGCGGAACCAAGGCCCAAGAGCGACCTTGTGCTGCAAGCCCAAGGCGCGCAGCAAGGGCGGGTGCAGCTGATATCGCACCCGAACCGGTCTGTCGAAGGTCGCCGCGATCCGCCTGTCGAGCTCACCGTCGAGGGAGAGGCGGGCCACCTCGTACTCGTCCTTGTAGGCCATCAGGTGGTGCAGGTTCCGAGCGACCGCCTCGGTCAGCAGCGGTGCCCTTTTGGCATTACCGAGCCTCGCCTCTGCTGCCGCTACAGCCCGCACTCGTTCGAGGTAGCGGCCGGCGTACCCCGGGCCCTGGTAGCCGATGAGGTCGCCAACCCGCAGCGCGACGGCCTCGGCTACACGAGGGTCGAGCGCCCTGGCCTCCATAAGGAGCGCCCTGGCCGCCTTGGACGACACCAGACGGCGGCCGGCAACGCCCCGAGGAGCTGCAGACCCTTGGCCGTGCACGATCGCCGCCTCGGCTCTCGTGGCTGAGTCCCCGGTGGCTGAGTCCCCGATTGCTGAGTCCCCGGTTGCAGGCGCAGCACCAACACTACCCTCGTAGCCCGCGCGCCGGAGTGCGATACCAACCTCGGCGAGCGTCGTCCCGCCGTAGCCTGACCACTGCGACGCGCTCTGGGCCAGCGCGCCGGACAGCACAGCTGGGTCAGCCACCCATAGCCTGCCGCAACGGAATGCCTGGAGATTGCGCTCCACCTCGGTGGCGTTCAATTCGATCGCCTGCTCGATGCTCGAAGGCGAGAGCGGGAGGTGGCCGGCTTGGTAGGCCGATCCCACGACCACCATGTTCGTGAACAGATCATCGCCGAGCAGCGAGGTCGCGATGGTGCGAGCCGGAACCCGCACCGTGGCGCTTCCCACGCCATGGCGCTCGAGGCTCGCGAGCATCCCCTCGGAGTCGGGCCTCACGTCGAGGTCGCGAACCATCTCGCCAGTCGGGAACACGTCGGTGTTCACCACTATCGCGCTGCGCCCGGGGTCACAGCGCTCGAGGCTGTCCCGGCCAACCGCCCCGACGAGATCGAGGGCCAGCAGCAGGTCGGCCTGACCACGACCGACGAGGTTCGAGTGAAGGGCGCTGCCCGAGGGCGCCACTACCAGGCTCGACACGACCGGCCCCCACTTCTGGGCCGCGCCCGTCTGGTCGTAGGTGCGCACCTCGAGGCCGTCGATGGACGCAGCGACCGCGAGGATCGCATTGACGGTGATGACCCCCGTGCCTCCAACCCCCGGGGCGTAGATGCGATAGGTCCCCACCGGCGACGCGGGATGCAATGGCTCGGGCAGCGCCCCCGCAGCAATAGCCCCTGCAACGATCGCCCCGGCACCGACGGAGAAGGGTTCGCGCCGGCGGTACCCGGTGCCCGGAGCGGCCTCGATCGTCACGAACGAGGGGCAGTCGCCCTCGAGACACGATTCGTCCTGGTTGCACGAGGAGGGGTTCACCTGGGTCTTCGGACCGAACGCGGTCTCGACGGACTGCAGGGACATGCAGTTCGATGCCCGACCACAGTCTCCACAGTGCTCGCAGAGCCGCTCGTTCACGACCACGAAGCGCTGCGACGGCGCGAGCTGGCCCCGGCGCTGACGCCGGCGACGCTCGTTGGCGCAGCTCTCGTCGTAGATGAGCACCGTGACGCCCGGCATCTCGGCCAGCTCCCGCTGGACCGACACCACCTCGTAGGGCTTGTGGAGGGTAGTCGTCCTGGGCAGGCGCCGGTAGGCCCTGGGCTGCTTGGTGACCAGAGCGACGCGTCGCACGCCCTCGAGGTCGAGCAGCCCGCACAGCTCGGCCACACTGCGCCCACCGACGGGCCGCTGTGCCCCGGTGTTTGCGACCGCCTGGTTGAAGAGGATCTTGAAGGTGATGTTCACACCTGCGTCGACACACGAGCGGATGTTCTCGTAGCTCGAGTGGAACAGCGAGCCGTCGCCGACATTCTGCACCATGTGGGCGCGCTCGGTGAAGGGAGCGAGGCCGATCCAGGGAAGCCCCTCGCCGCCGTATTGCGTCATCGCCTCCACGTGCCGCTCCGGCTGCTCCATCAGCGAGGCGAAGCTGTGGCAGCCCGGACTTCCCCAGGCGATGGCCCCCTCGGGCAGGCGCGTCGAGAGGCTGTGGGGGCAGCCCGAGCAGTAGTTGGGCGTCCGGTTCAGCCACTCCTCCACATCGCGCCCTGCCCAGATCGCCCGAAGCTCGTCGAGGCGCGCTTCGACACCCCCGGAGCCAGCGAGCAGCGGCGTAAGCAGCGGGCCCAGCAGCTCGGCGACCCGATCGGGATCGAGCGCTCCCTCCACCGGGAAGAGCGGATGCCCATGCTCGTCGTCCTTTCCCAGCACCCGCGTGCTCGTCCCGGACAGGGCTGCTCGCACCTGGTCCTCGAGCACCGGGCGCTTCTCCTCGACCACGATCACCTGCTCCACACCCGCCGCGGCAGCGCGGGCGAAGGCGCGGTCCAACGGGTAGAGCAGGCCGATCTTTACCAGGCGAACTCCCGCTCGACGCAGATCGGCATCGTCCACTCCCATGTCGACGAGCGCCTGGCGGACGTCGGCGAAGTTCTTCCCACTCGCCATCACCGCCGTGCGGTCCCCGGGGCTCTGGACTTCGACGCGATCCAGCGCGTTGGCTCGCGCGTAGGCAAAGACCGCCTCGTGACGTTCGCGGTAGAGGTGGCGCTCCAGATCGATGTTCTGGCCGGGAAAGAACGTGAAGTCGGCGCGCTTGGAGAACGGAGCGCCATCGATCTCGAGCGCAGGGAGGACGATCGTCGGAGCAGCCGAGTTGAGCGACATGGTCTGGCCACCATCGCAGAGCGGCGTCACGAGCTTCAACGCGATCCAGCAGCCCGAGAAGCGAGACAGCGCGAAGGCATGGAGCCCGAGCGAGTAGAACTCCGCCACCGAGGACGGGTAGAGCACCGGGATACCCGCGCTCATGAAAGCGAACTCCTCCTGGAAGGGCATGGTGGAGCTCTTCGCCTCGTGATCCTCGCCGGAGAGGACCACCACCGAGCCATGCTTGCTCGTACCGGCGAAGTTGGCGTGCCGGAGCGCGTCACCGCTGCGGTCGACACCCGGCCCCTTGCCATAGAACACCCCGACCACGCCGTCGCAGCGCTCGTGGGGGTGGAGGTCGAGCATCTGGGTGCCCATGAGCGCTGTGACGGCGCGCTCCTCGCTGCCGGCCGGCGCCACGACTATCCCGTGCTCGCTCATGAGCGAGCCCTCGCGCTGGAACGCGATGTCGAGCCCAGCCAGTGGCGAGCCTGGGTAGCCGGTGACATAGGCGCCGGTCCTCGTGCCCGCAGTGGCGTCACGGCGCATCTGATCGAGCACCAGGCGCACCAACGCCTGAGACCCCGAGAAGTAGAAGCGCCCATCGTGCTCGGTGAGGCGGTCACGCAGCCGCATCGGCCCCTCCGCGTCCAGCTGGCCCAGCCTGCCTGCCAGCGCCAGGTCGACCGAGGGCATCCCGCTTGTAATGGGCCATTACGGATACCTCCGGTGCGAGCATAGCTTCCGCCTCCCGGCGCATGACACCGGGAGGCGGAAGCTATGCTTGATCGTATAGGGGCAAGCTGTAGGAACAAGCTGTAGGAAATTGCGCTACGCATGCCCTGGGAACTGACGGGGGAGATCACGATGCAGACCATGGCCGAGCCACTCGAGCATGCGAGGCACACGGCAGCTCACAAGGAAGCGATCGTGTGCGGCGCGGACCGGCTCGACTACTACTCGCTCTGGTCCCGGTGCCGACGGCTAGCAGGCTACTTGGCCAGCCTCGGCCTGCAGCCTGGTGACCGGGTCGCGATCGTCGCGTTCAACTGCCACCGCTACATCGAGGCCTATCTGGCACTGCCCGCGGCCGGCTACGTGATCGTCCCCCTCAACACGCGTAGTGCTCTCGCCGAGCTCGAGTACGCTGCCGCCGACTCCCAGGCACGGGTCTTGTTGACCGACAGGGAGCCGAGCCCCCTCGACTCGCTCTTCGAGCACGTGGTCCGCTGGCCCGACGCCTACGAGGTCGCCATCGCCGGGGCCGAGCCGGCCACGCTCGGCATCGACAACCACGGCGCCGACATCCACGAGGGCGACCTCGCGGGGATCTTCTACACCGGGGGAACGACGGGCAGGGCCAAGGGTGTAATGCTCACCCACAGGAACCTGATGGCCAATACCTGGACTGCGCTGAGCTGGGCACGCCTCACGAGCGACGACCGCTGGCTCGTGATGGCCCCCCTCTTCCACGCGGCCGGTTCCTGCTCGGTGCTCGCCACCACCTGGGTCACAGGGACTCAGGTCATCCTCCCTTCGTTCAGCCCCGACGGCGTGCTCGACCTCATCGAGCACGAGCGGGTGACCTCCACCCTCGCCGTCCCTACGATGCTCGCGGCCGCATCTGACGAGCAGCTCGCGCGACCCCGCGACGTGAGCTCCCTCAGGCTCTTGAGCCATGGGGCCTCTCCTGTCGCCAGGGAGATCCTGCGGCGCGCAGCGAAGGCATTCCCCGACGCGGAGCTCCTGCATCTCTACGGCACTACGGAGACCTCGCCTATCGCAACGACCCTGCCCAACGAACAGGACCTCCTCGAAACGCCCGTCGCCCGCTCGTGCGGGTACCCGGCACTTGGGGTGCAGGTAAGGGTGCTCGACCTCGACGGAGCCATACTCCAACCCGGAGAGGTCGGAGAGGTCGTGATCCGGGGTGCGAACGTGACCAAGGGATACTGGAACGCGCCCGACGAGACCGCGGCCGTCCTGCGTGATGGCTGGTACCACACGGGCGACCTCGGCTACCTCGATGACGAGTGCCGCTTGTACCTCGTCGACCGCCTGAAGGACATGGTCGTCACCGGCGGGGAGAACGTCTACACGGTGGAGGTCGAGGACGTCCTCTACTCACACCCCCAGGTCGCCGAGGCGGCGGTCTTCGGAATCCCCGACGAGCGTTGGGGGGAAAGCCTCTTCGCGGTGGTGGTTCCCCGAGACCAGGTGACCGCCGAAGAGCTCATGGACTATTGCAGGGGCCGGATCTCCGACTTCAAGATCCCCAAGCACATCACCGTGACTAGCGATCCCCTGCCGAAGTCTGGAGCCGGCAAGATTCTCAAGCGCCAGCTGCGCGAACCGTTCTGGAGCGGCCACGAGACGCGGATCGGGAACTAGAGCCGGGAACCAACGCCGCGAACCAACGCCGCGAACCAACGCCGGCACCGGGAACCAACGAAAGGCTGATGATGACAACTACGAGTGCCGAGATGTCGCAAGCTGGAATGCCCTTCGTGCCCGGGGTCCTCGAGGTCGGCCCTGACGGGAAAGGCCACCTCGTCGGCGCTCATTGTCCTGGCTGCGGGGCGTCTTATTTTCCCGCGCGTAGCGTCTGCTCTCGCTGCCTCCGCGGTGACCTAGAGCGTGTGCCACTCGGTAGCTCGGGCACCCTCTACACCTACACCGTTATCCATCAGTCGCTACCGCAGTTCGAGACGCCCTACATCCTCGGCTACGTCGACCTCGACGACAACGTCCGCGTCGCCGGCCAGCTCGTCGACGTGGAAGCCGATGCAGTCGAGCTGGGGATGCGGCTGACGCTCCAGGTCGAGCCTCTCGCCAGCCAGACTCTCGCCAGCCAGCCGCTCCAAAGCGGCGAAGTCGGTGAAGGCAAGCAGGTGCTCTGGTTCCGCTTCCGGCCCGAAGCTGCGGCCAGCGGGCCACCAGTGCCGCCCACCGGAAAGCCGCCCACCGGAAAGGAGCAGCCATGACAGATGTCTACGCAGTCGGGGTCGGGATGACGCGCTTCGGGAAGTACCCGGACCGCGATGCCTTCGATCTCGGGGCGGAGGCGGCGCTCGCCGCCATCAAAGACGCCGACATCGACCCCCGCATGATCGACGGGGCGTACTTCGGGCACGTCTACCAGGGCATGAACGCTGGGCAGCGCGTGACGGGGCACATCGGCATCTCCGGGATCCCCGTCACCAATGTCGAGAACGTCTGCTCGAGCGGCGCGACCGCCGTCAGAGAAGCCCAGATCGCCATCAGAGCCGGTGAGCACGACGTCGTCCTCGCAGTCGGCCTCGAGCACCTCAGCTCGAAGTTCCGCGGAGCGCTCGCCCCAGAGGAGGGCGACGTCGAGGGAGCAGTGGGGCTCACCATGCCGGGGGTCTATGCCATGCGGGCCAGGCGCTACCTCGCGGACTTCGGGCTCACCCATGCACAGCTCGGGATGGTCGCAGTGAAGAACAAGGCGAACGCCGCGATGAACCCCTTCGCCCAGTACCAGAAGACCGTCACCTTGGAGGAGGTCCTCGCCTCGCGCCCGATCGCCGAACCGCTGAACCTCCTCGAGTGCTCCCCGGTCAGCGATGGTGCCGCGGCCGTGATCCTCATGACCGGCGACAAGGCCCGCCAGCTCGGAAAGGGCCGCGCCATACGCCTCGCCGCGTCAGCCCTCCGCTCGGGCAAGGTCGAGTCCGAGCCCTCGTCGATGACCTTCGAGCCGCTCACCCGCGACACGGCCAACGCTGCGTACGAGGTGGCCGGGATCGGGCCCGAGGACGTGGACTTCGCCGAGGTGCATGACTGCTTCAGCATCGCCGAGGCCTTGCGAGTGGAGGGGCTCGGGCTCTTCGAGCAGGGCACCTACCTGCTGGCAGTCGAACGCGGCGAGGCGCAGATCGGCGGCCGGCTCCCGATCAACCCGAGCGGAGGGCTCCTAGGCAAGGGCCATCCCCTCGGGGCTACAGGCGCCGCTCAAGTCGTAGAGGTCGTGCGGCAGCTGCGCGGCGAGGCCGGCCAGCGCCAGATCGACTCCCCGCGTGTCGGCGTCGCCCACTGCCGGGGTGGCAAGGCTGCCGGGGTCGAGGGTGCAGCATGCACCGTCCAGGTCCTCGTGCGCTGAAGCGCTGCCGCCGAGCACCCGCGTTCTGACGGTCTCGGAAAAGACAACCAAGATGGAGCGACGACGAACATGAGCGAGCAAGTGAGGATCCGTTTCGTTCTCATCCGAGGCGGCACGAGCAAGGCCGTCTTCTTGAGGCGCCACGAGCTGCCGGCAGACCCGGTGCTCCGGGACCGGGTGATCCTGGAGCTCTTCGGGAGCCCCGACTCCCGGCAGGTCGACGGCCTCGGGGGTGCCGACATCTTGACGAGCAAGCTCGCGATCATCGGGGCCGCCACCATCGACGCCGATCTCGACTACACCTTCGGCCAGGTGAGCATCACCGAGAGTCTGGTCAGCTACGACATGAACTGCGGCAACATCTCTGCCGGCGTCGGTGCCTACGCGGTCGACGAAGGGTTCGTCGAGCCGGCCGGTGACCAGGCCCGCGTACGGATCCACAACACCAACACAGAGCGCGTCCTACTCGCAGACGTGCCCGTCGTCGGCGGCGCAGCCGCCGTGGCAGGCGACTTCCAGATGGACGGCGTCCCCGGGAGCGGAGCTCCCATCCTCCTCGACTACCAGCACACAGCCGGTGGGGCGACAGGCGCCCTGCTGCCCACCGGGCACGAGAGCGACTCCCTCGACATCCCCGAGCTTTCCAGCACGGTGGAGGTGAGCTTGGTCGACATCGGGAACCTCTGCGTGTTCTTCCCCGCCGCGGGTGCCGGCATGACGGGTCTCGAGAGTGCCTCCACCCTCACCGGCGACCAGATCGCAGCGGTGGGCGCGATCCAGGACGCCGCAGCCCGCAGCCTCGGGATGCCCACCGGTGGGCTCGTGCCGATCCCGGTCGCGGTCGCTGCTCCGGCTTCCTACACCGCCTTCGGCAGCGGAAGAGCCGTGGGCTCCGACCAGATGTCGCTCCTCGCTCGCGTCGTTGGAGGAAGGCCCTTGGCGATGCACAAGGCATACCCTGGTACCGCAGGGGTCTGCACCGCGGTGGCTGCCCGCATCCCGGGTACCGTCGTCGCAGAGGTGACCGCGCCGAGCGATGGGGACACTCTAACCATCGGCCATCCGAGCGGGACCATGCCCGTCTGGGCGCGCGTGGTCGGCGGGGACGGCAATCGCGTCGTGGAGCGGGCCGCCTACGCCCGCACCGCGCGACGCCTCGCCGAGGGCTACGCCTTCGTGAGGCGCTCCACCTGGGAAGGGTAGTTAGATGTGCCCTTAGTTAGATGTGCCCTTAGTTAGATTTGATTGCGCAGGGCGAGCGCGACAGCTTCCAAGCGGCTGTGGACGTTCAGCTTGTTCAAGATGTGCTGGACGTGGTTGCGCGCGGTTGCCGATGACACGAACAGCCGATCAGCGATCTCCTGAGTACCGAGCCCCTCCGCGAGCAGGCGTAGGACGTCCCTCTCGCGGGGGGTGAGCTGGTCGATCACAGATGAGTCCACCTCGCCTCGCTTCGGCTGGGCCAGACGCTCGAGGATCGCGACCTCGAGCTCGGGTGTCACCCCCACCTCTCTCATCAGGTGGATGCGGCTGCAGCGCTCGCCGGCCGCCGGGGGGACGAGGACCGTGGTGAGGCTCAACCACAGCCGCCGACCCGACTCTGCACGGCCGAGCACCTCGCGGGTGGGCACGACCCAGTTGCCATCGCCGCGCGACACCCCGTGAAGAGCGCACTCGCCATCGCACACTGCGTTGCCGCAGCGGTCCTCGAAGGCGAGCACCTCGTTGCATGGCCGCCCGATAACCTGAGGGGCCCCGTACCCGAACAGCCCCTCGGCCGCGGCATTCCATCCGAGGATACACCCGCCCGTGTCGATGGCGACCATCCCGTCGGCGGTATGAGAGAGGACGTCGACCAGGTAGCTGACCGCCCGCGGTTCGGCCCGCAGCGCCCGCGCGCCCGGCACACCCCCCCCCGTGCTACGAAGCTCCTGCCCGTGATCCATCATCCTCGGCACCGAGCCTACCAAGGCGACCCGACGCGAGGACGGCGAGCATCCCGCCTGCGCTCAGGATCTTGCGCATCGACTCCGGGAGCGGCTCGCTGCGCAAGACGACGCCCAGACCGACGTTGCGCACCTCCCCGGTCGCAAGGTCGACCTCGATGCCGTCACCCGGCGAGAACGCGCTCGAGGCGCCCGGGCAAGGCAGCACAGGCAGGCCGATCGCGACTGCGTTACGCAAGAACAGCCGTGCGAAGGAGTCGGCAACCACGCAGGCAACTCCGAGCGCCTTCAGGCCCTCGGGCGCAGTCTCGCGGCTCGAACCGCAGCCGAAATCGCGCCCGGCGACGACGACGTCACCTGGCTTCACCTCTGCAGCAAAGCGCGGGTCGACGGACTCGAGGGTGTGCTGCTTGCGCACCTCGAGGGAGTCCACCGCATACTGCCCCGGCGAGAGCAGGTCAGTGCTTATCCCATCTCCGAAGCACCAGGCGCGACCTTTGATCGGTCCACCCTTGCCAGCCCTGATCTCGACGGGCTCACCCTGGCTGGCTGGCTGTGTAGACACTCTTGTCCTCCCTCGCTCGGCGCCGCGGCGCTCCGGATCGCACGCTCCGCGGAAGCAGCTCTCGGGGGTCTGCGATGTGACCCGCCACCGCAGAAGCGGCCACCGTCTGGGGCGAGGCGAGGAATATCTCTGCCTTGGCACTCCCCATGCGTCCGACGAAATTCCGGTTATGAGTCCCGATGCAACGCTCCCCCGCCGCCAGCAGGCCCCCGTGGCCACCGAAACAAGGACCGCACCCCGACGGCAGCACCGAGGCCCCGGCATCGGCGAGGATCTCGATTATCCCCTGGCGGAGTGCTTCCTGGAAGACCCAACGCGAGGCAGGCGCCACGATGAGCCGGACCCCCGGATCCACCTGGCGGCCCTCGAGCACGGCGGCGGCTGCCGCGAGGTCTTCGAGCCTCCCGTTGGTGCACGAGCCGATGAAGGCCTGCTGGATCACGGTACCGACCGCATCACCCACAGGCACCACGCGCTCCACAGCGCTCGGCAGCGCCACCTGCGGTCCGATCTGCTCCAGCGGAACCTCGTGCAGAGCGAGATAGGACGCGTCTGAGTCGGCCTCCACGCGCTTCTCGGCGAAGCGCTGCTGCCACCCTTCGACCACACCCGAGCTCTCGAGGCCGGCCAGGTACTCCGCGGTTACCTCGTCGGGCGCGAACATGCCGAACTTCGCTCCGATCTCGACTGCCATGTTGGAGATGGTGAGCCGGCTCGAGACGCTGACCTGCGAAGCAGCCGGCCCGGCAAACTCGATCGAACGGTACTGGGCGACATCGGAGCCAAAGCGCCCGGCGATCCACAAGATGACGTCCTTCCACGCCACCTGCTCCCCGAGCGATCCTTCGAGGTCGAACCGGATCGTCTCGGGAACCCGGAACCAGAGCGTGCCGGTCGCCAGCACGTAGGCCATCTCCGACGTACCGATCCCGGTGCCCGCCGCGCCGAGCGCTCCGTGTGTGGTGGTATGCGAGTCGGTCCCCACCACGAGCATCCCCGGCCAGACGTGCCCACGCTCGGGGAGTAGCTGGTGGCAGATCCCGCTGCCCGCGTCGTAGAAGTTGTCGATCCCGAACCGGGCAACGTGCTCGCGGATCCTCTTGTGCTGCTCGGCGGCAGCCTCGGTGGAGGGAGGAACCAGGTGGTCCATCACCACCACCGTGTGCTCCCGATCGAACACCTGGGTCACGCCGGCGTTCACGAGATGGTCGAAGACCTGGGCGGCGAAGATGTCGTGGGTCATCGCCAGGTCCACCTCGGCGACGACGAACTCTCCGGCGGCCACCCGGTCCTTCCCCGACGCGCGCGCCAAGATCTTCTCCGCAAGCGTCATTCCCATCCCGGCCACCAGCCTTTCACGAGATCATGCGGTGCGCCCGTCGCTCCATACCCTCGCCCGGAAACCGACACGCCGCTCACGCGGAGCCGAGCGATCGTCCGCCGCATACGTAGAGGAGCTGGCCCGTGATGTACGAGGCTTCGTCGGAAGCGAAGAACAGCACGGCCTCCGCGATGTCGGCCGGCGTCCCTACCCTCCCCATCGGCACGGTGCCGGCCAGCCGGTCCTTGGTCTCCTCTCCGAGGGTCTGGAACAGCGGCGTGTCCACGAGGGCGGGAGCCACGCAGTTCACGGTGATCCCGAACTTGGCAAGCTCCAGTGCGAGTGTCCGGGTGAGGCTGACCACCCCGCCTTTTGACGCCGCATAGTTCGCCTGGCCCGCGCCACCGAGCCAGGCCCGCGAGGAGATGTTCACGATCCTGCCGTAGCTCTGCTCGCGCAGGTGGGGCACCAGCGCCCTGCAGCAGAGGAACTGCGACTTCAGGTTCACCAGCATGACCGAGTCCCAATCCTCGTCGGTCATCTTGGTGATCCACTTGTCCCGGGCGATCCCCACGTTGTTCACGAGGATGTCGACCCGCCCGAAGTGCTCGACGCTCTGTGCGATCAGCGCTTCGGCTCCCTCCTTCGAGCTCACGTCGGCGACCACCGGGAACCCGACGGCGCCCGCCGCCTCGAGCTCTTGCGCGACCTGCGCGACCTTGTCGGGAACGATGTCATTCAAGACGACCTTCGCGCCGGCAAGCGCCAGCCCTCGGGCGACCCCGGCTCCGATCCCCTGCCCGGAGCCGGTCACCACTGCGACACGGTTGCTCACCTGCATGGTGCCTCCTTCCTCAACATCCCTTGAACTCCGGCGGGCGCTTCTCGACGAACGCCCTCACCCCTTCCTTGCGATCCTCGCTGGCTCGCAGCATCGCATGGCACTCCGACTCGAAGGCGAGCCCGGTGTCGAGGTCCGCGTCGAGCGCACGGTCCACAGCGGCCTTGATCCGAGCGAGCGAGAGGGGCGCGCGCTGCGCAATCTCCCCAGCCAGCGTCAGGGTCTCCTCCGTCAGGGAAGCGTCCGGCACGACCCGGTTGACGAGCCCTATGCGCATCGCCTCTGCGGCGTCGATCTGTCCCCCGAGGAACATGAGCTCCTTCGCCCACCCAGCACCCACCAGGCGGGTCAGACGCTGTGTACCGCCCGCGCCCGGCATGCTGCCGACCTTGGACTCGGGAAAGCCGAACCTCGCCTTGTCCGACGCGATCCGCAGGTCGCAGGCAAGCGCGAGCTCCATCCCCCCGCCGAGCGCGTACCCCTGTACCATCGCGATCACGGGGGTATCGAGCAACTCGAAGCCCCGGAAAGCCCTGCGCACCAGCACGCCGAGCGGATCCTCGGAGGACTCGGAGTCGTACTCCTGTGCCCGGCCCTTCAGGTCGGCTCCCACGCAGAACGCCTTCTCCCCGCTCGCCCGGAGCACCACCACCCGGATGCTCCGGTCCCCTTGGAGCTTGCCCTGCAAGGCGAGAAGCGCCTCCAACATCTCGACGTTCATCGCGTTCAACGCCTGCGGCCTGTTGAGCGTGAGCAGACCGACCGCCCCCTGCTGCTCGAAGAGCACGGGTTGCTCCACGGGCTGCGCGTCACCTGGCTGACCATCGCCTGCTCTCACCTCTGAACCCATCACCGCACCTGCCTCCTGGTCGTGGTCGACATCTCTCGCGTCCTGCTCGGATCCTGCTCGGATCTCGCTCGGCTTCCTCGGCGCTACGAGCGCCCCCCGTCCCCTGCCTCCCCGCCGGCCTCGGCAGCCGAGCCGGCCACGCCGGCCTCGGGGACGAAGACGGCACCGCTGGTGAGAAGACCCGCTATCTCCCCCTCGTCGAGACCCGCATCGGCTAGGACCTCCCTGGTGTGCTCCCCGGCGATCGCCGGCGTGCACTCCCGCACCTCGGCGCGCGAACTCGAGAAACGAACCGGTCCGCGTACCGTCGTGATCGTGCCGACCGCCGGGTGCTCGGCACGGGCAGTCAAACCGCAGCTCTTGAAGTGCTCCTCGGAGAGGAGCCCTTCGTAGTCGAGCAAGGGA
>JAJYXW010000095.1 GCA_021801525.1 Actinomycetes bacterium | reverse complement strand
GGTGGTGGTCCCCGCCCAGAGGAACACGGAAGGTCGGGTGGATGGCGTGGCGGCTGTCCACCCGGATCTCGTGGATCAGGGCTTGGAGTAAGGCCTTCACCTGGCCTCGTGATCCCTTCGCGACCGCCTCGGCCACCCGTTCACGGAGCGCTGAGAGCTCCTCTGGCGTAGGTGGCCTGAGGTCTGCCTCCTCCATCTCGTCTGCCAGCTGCTCTCGCCGGGCTCGAAGGGCAGCTGCCTGGGCGCCAAGTGCCTTCACCCGTTCCCCGCACAACGTTTCGGGCATGGCGCCTGTCTCGAAGGCTCGGAGGTAGCGCTCGATGCCGGCGTCGACCTTCGCGAGCTCAGCCTCGATGGCACCAAGCTCGCCTTGGTGGCGGTCTTGTCCTAGACGAGCCCGTTTCTGGGCTTCCTCCAGTGCGTCTGCGAACAGCTCGACACGGTCGTAGGCGGCAAGCAGCGATCCGAGCACCGCTTCGTCCAGGGCTTCTGCCGGCAACCGGTCAGCCGAGCAGGTCTTCCTGCCGTAGCGCTGTCGGGCGCCACAGGTGTAGTACCGGTAGGTGGCACTGCGCCCGGTGGCCGCAGTGCCGCTGAAGTGGCTCCCACAGGCCCCCCAGACGACCAAGCCGCTCAACAGGTACTCGGAGGAGTTCGTGGCTCGCTTGGAGACGTCCTCGCCGCGTTCAGTGAGTATGGCCTGGGCGGCATCGAAGAGGCCCACATCCACGAGTGGGGGATGCCTGGAGTCACTCCAGGTGCCCCGGAAGTGGACCTGGCCGAGGTAGGTGCGGTTCCGTAACACGGTGAGCACCGACTTGTAGGACCACGCCTTGCCTGACCGGGTAGTGAGCCCGGTATCGGAGAGCCAGTTCGCGATCGCGTGGGAGCCGAGGCGCTTGTTCGCGTAGAGATCGAAGATGACCGGGACGAGTGGAGCCTCTGCTTCGTCTACCTCCAGGCGTCCCTCGCCCTTCACCGATTTGTAGCCGAAGGGCTCATGGCCCCCGCACCAGCCACCCTGGGCAGCCTTTCGCTCCATGCCAGCGATCACCCGGTCGATAATCGTCGAGCGCTCGAATTCGGCAAACACAGCTAGCATCTGGACCATCATCCGCCCAGCTGGTGCGGTGGTGTCGAAGGGCTCGGTCGCAGAGCGGAACCCGACGCCTGCCTTGTCCAGGGTTTCGAGCACTTCGGCGAGGCCGCGCACCGAGCGCGATAGCCGATCCACCCGGTAGACGAGGAGGAGATCGAAGCGCCCGGCCTCAGCGGCTCTGAGTGCGCTTCTTAGGCCAGGGCGTTCGAGCTTCGCACCAGAGATCTGATCGGTGAAGGATCCGGCGAGCTCCCAGCCATCCTGGCTTCTGATGTAGGCATCGAGGCGTTCGGACTGCGCACCGAGGGAGTAGGGCTGGTTCACCTCGTCGGTCGAGATCCGGGTGTAGGTGGCGATCCTCATGTGGTGCTCCTCGTGTCGAGCTTGCTTGACCGCTCCGCCAATGGGGCTGTTCAGGTTGCCCCGTCGATGGTCTTGGATGCGACGGAAGTGACGTCCTCCCCAGTGTGGTCGATCGCTGTGACACCGACAGTCCTCACCGCACAGGATCGGCCAGATGATCGCCAGGGCGATGCTGGAGATCGCTGTGCTCAGGCACGTGACAACCAACGCGAAGCGAAGACGAACACAGCCGTGACCTGCTTGTTTGTCTGCAAGTCCCCGTTCCAGAGGGAATGACTAGGTTGGGGCAGGCGCCTCACTCCTTCGTCGCCCGGCACCTGCCCCAACCGCGAGCGACCGGCAGCGCGTTCAAACTTTCTTTACGTATTCGAGCGACCGGCAGCGCGTTCAAACTTTCTTTACGTATTCGAGCGACCGGCAGCGCGTTCAAACTTTCTTTACGTATTCGAGCGACCGGCAGCGCGTTCAAACTTTCTTTACGTATTTCAAACTTTCTTTACGTATTCGAGAGCGCCAGGGCCGTCAGGTGGTGTCGGGCTCGACAACCGGTGGGATTGTGCTTGTGATCCGTTTCCGTGCCGCTGCCGATCGGCCGCGTCGCGCGGGCCGTGCCGCCTCCACGAGATCTCGTAGCACGCTCAACTCGTGCTCGAAGGCGCGGACGCCTTGTGGTGCGAGCTCGAGGAGCGTGCGCGGCCGCTTGCCGACGAAGACCTTGTCGATTTTCACAAGGCCGCCTTCTTCGAGGATTTGCAGGTGGCGCGACAGGTTTCCGTCGGTGAGGCCGGTCACCTGCGACAGAAAGGCGAAGTCGCATCGGCCCACCTCGTAGAGTGTGGCCAGCACGGAGAGACGGCTGCGTTGGTGAACGACATCGGAGAGAGACTGAAGGGCAGCTGTGCTGACGCTCACCTCCCGTGGTTCAGACATCGCAAGCCCTGGGCGTGAGGTCACGGTGACGAATCCGCCACCGCTCTCGGGGAGCTGATCGCCACCAGGTCACGCTGGCAGCCGCGACCAGACCAATCCCGAGTGCCAGCTGCGCAGCGGACGTTGGCGGGAGGGTTGTCGGCAACGGAAGCGATGCGGACACCGCAGGGAGGACTCGCAACAAGGCGGATGCGCCGAGCAGGGCTCCGCCGGCAACGAGTAGGACCCGACAGCGATCTAGCGCGGCGAGAACTGCAAGGCCGCTACCGGCAGCGAAGACCCCGGCGCTTGTCGTCGTCCATCCGGCGTGCACCGCGGCTTGCTGGCTGACCAGGGCGCTGAGCAAGGCCACGGCATACCAGCGCAGAGCCATGGGTGCGTACGGCCTGGCCAGGGCCCGAAGCACGCCCAGCATCGCCAAAGCGACACCCATAGCAGCGCTCCAGTACCACCAGTGGTCGCCGAGGGACAACGCCAGGGGAACCCCACCGGTGAGAGTCAGCGTGTGCGGCGACGAGCGGCTCGCTGCCGACGCGACTTGCGGTGCAATGCCGCCTGTCGTAGCGCACCGTGCCCACACGACGTTCGCTGCGGCAAATCTGCCACAGTAAACATGAAGAGCACGGGGCGGCTCTCGACCAAGGACGGCAACCCCGCCAAGCAGGGTGGTGCCGAACACAACCAGGGGCACCCACGCCTGGGCTCTCAGGGCTCGCACCCGGCGCGACACGCGTCGCACCTCGAAGAGCGCGACAAAGGCGGCTGCCACCTGGTCGTCGTGGACCAGTGCGCTCCGGTACGTGTCACGTTGCACGAAGGACCTTGGGCCGAGCCGCGCCATCGAACCTCCAGGGTACCCTACGCTCTGCGATAACAGGAGCATCTTGACGAGTAGTACTCTGTATAGTAGAGTACACTACAGTCCGGTGCAGATGTCGACCAGGAGGTACTCCGTGCAGCAACGCCAAGGGCACGAACACTGGTGGCGAGCCCCCAGAGCCTTGTCTGAGGATCCCCAGGGCGGCGTTGGTCGAAAGAAGCTGCTTGCTGCAGCGGTGGCTCTCTTGGTTGCTACTGCCCCAGTGGCGCTCTTCGCCAGCAGCGCCACCGCCGCAGCGGCCAGCGCAGCGACAATCCCCCCGCCGCCGCCTCCCGGGGCATCGACGAGCACTTGGCAGCAGTGGGCTTCTGAGCAGCGCGCCGGGATCGAGAACACAAACTGGCGCACGGCACTGCGCCAGAGGGGTTGCAGCATCGCCTCGGTGAGCATTGTGGCAACCACCTCCACCGGTGGAACCCCCATCCCAGCAGGCATCACCACCGACAGCGTGTCGCTCACCGGGAGCTGCATGTCCAGCGCCGCGAGCACCACGAGCTCGAACGCTGCCCCTGAGACCTCGACGACCCCAGCGACCGCCGCGTACTGCCCGTACATGATCTACTACAACTACGGAGCCATCACCGACGGCGTCGCCTGCGTCGGCACTGCCACCGTCAACGGCAACCCGAACTACATGGCCGCGGCTTACACCTACATGAGCGGCGGAAGCAACACCGGACACACAGAGCTCGGCGACAACCCCGGCGGCTCCGGGTGCTCCACAGGCGCCTACATCGCCGACGCAAGCGAGTCCACCCTTACCTACGGACAATACAACGAAGTCGTCTGGGGACCACGCGACTTCTCTGCAACCTGGACATCCACGTGGTGGTGGGACAGCAACCCACCAAGCGGCCCCTGGTACTCCTATGGCACTGTCTGCGGTAACTACTGATCGAAACCAAGTGGAACATACGGCGCGGTGTACGGCTGGTAACAGTGACTTGGGCAATCCAAGTTGTAGCCAGGACGCAATAGCGAGCATTGCGCCAGCAGCACCTGCTCTATGAGGAGTCTCCGTATCCAGACTATTGCACTCATTGTTGCCTTGACAGGCGCTGCCGGACCTACGCAGCGTTCATTGCAGCACGCCTGTGATGTCCAACCGGGAGATGTAGCCACCATGAGAAGGGAGTCGCGATGAGCATTCGTTTCCAAGTGCGGAACCGAAGGGTCGGTGGGGTAGCCACTGCCTGTGCGGTGCTCGCGTTCCTTGTCATCTACCTTGGCGTACCACAGGCGGCAGGTGCTGCTGTGGTCGACAACGGATCGTCAGCCCAAGGATGTGTCGGCCAGCTGTGCTATGGCGTGGGCCCCACGCCAAACTCGGTTGCTTCCAACGCCTCGGTCGTGGGTGTGGCCGTGGACCCCGCGACGAGTGGGAGCGGCTACTGGGAGGTAGCGAGCGACGGTGGGGTGTTCGCCTTCAACGCCCCGTTCTATGGTTCCATGGGTGGCCAAAGCCTCGCCGCCCCCATGGCGGGAATGGCTGCCACGCCGAGCGGCGGCGGGTACTGGGAGGTGGGTGCCGACGGCGGGGTGTTCGCGTTCGGGAATGCTGGCTTCTACGGCTCGATCCACGGCAGCGGCGGCAGTGGTGGTCCCCAGACGGTTGCGATCGTTTCGAGCCCCGATGGTGGCGGCTACTGGGAGATCGACGCCGACGGCGGGGTCTTCGCCTATGGTGACGCACCCTTCTACGGCTCTCTTCCCGGCCTCGGGGTGAGCACGCTCGAGGTGGTGTCGGCGACGAACTGGGGCAACGGGTATGCCATGCTGCTCGCCGATGGCACCGTCTACACTTTCACTTCGTCGGGCTCGGGATCGACCGCCCCAGGAGGTAGCTTCAACATCTATACCGATCCGGCCGTCGCGATCGGGGCGGCGAACTGGCCCGGTGCCGCCAACGGCTTTTGGATGGTAGACCGCGAGGGTCACACCTATACCTACGGCACTGCCCAGTACGAGGGCAGCGTGAACTCGGCGGTAGGTATCCCGTGGGGACCGATCGACGGGGTCAGCGGCTACGGCACCGCCGGATACGACGTGGTTGGGGCCGACGGCGGAACCTTCAGCTTCAACCTGCCCTTCGAGGGCAACGCGTCAGTCTCCTCGGAGCTCGGGAGCAGCTACGCCCAGCAGATCGGCTTCCTTATGCTGCCCCAGGGCGACTGGGGCGAGGTGTTCACCAGTGGCGAGACCTACTCGTGTCCCAACCCGAACGGACAGAGCGGTCAGTGGTGTGACGGGCTGCTTCCACTTTGGAATCAGGAGAGCGGGTGGCAATGGAACGCTCAGAACCCGAGTTCTGGTGCCTACGGTATCCCGCAGGCACTCCCCGCGAGCAGAATGTGCGACACCGGAGGGGGAGTGCCGCCGTGCCCCCCTCCTCAGTCCGGATACACGTACGCCTGGCAGAACAATGCGTGGACCCAGATCATGTGGGGCTTCTGGTACATCGGGACGCCCACCTCCGTATGTGACAACCAGGGCTATTGCGGTGGAGGTTACGGCGACCCCGAAGCTGCCTGGGCACATGAACAGCAGTTCGGCTGGTACGTGGCCAAGCCATGAGGTGGGCCTCTCTGACAGCGCCAGCAGGGCGGCGTGTGTGGTGGGTCGGATGTCGAAGCGGGCGGTTGATGGTGGGCGGGTGGGCGCTTCTCCTCGCCATCGGGATGAGCCTAGGAATCGAAGTGCCACCTGCATCTGCCCAGCAGGCCGGCACGCTCACAGTCAGCCCGACCTCGGGTCCTGTCGGAACGGTCGTGCACCTTTCAGGCGTCTTCGGCCCGGGCTGCACGAGCCAGAACACCTTCGGAGTGACCTTTGAGAGCCCTTCGCCGTACGGACCTGAGGAAGGAGTCGCACAGGCGCCGGGCTCCGACGGATCGTGGTCGGCAACCTTTGTTGTCCCGCCCTACGTGGGAGGCGCTGCCACGCGCCGAGCCGGAGACTTGACGACCGGTACCTGGGACTTCGTAACCCCCGAGTCCTGCCACCCACTCGGGCCGCTGCTCAGCGTGGCGTTCACCGTCACGAGCACCACCCCGCCGCCTTCACGCTTCGTGGGCATGGCCCCGACTCCCGAGGGCAACGGTTACTGGTTGGCCCAAGCGGGCGGCGGGGTCTTCAGCTACGGAGACGCGGGGTTCTACGGCTCGCTCCCTGGCCTCGGGATCACCCCGGCAGCGCCGATTACCGGCATCGCGAGCACCCCCGACGGCAAGGGCTACTGGCTTGTCGGTGCCGACGGCGGGGTCTTCGCCTTCGGGGACGCCGGCTTCTACGGCTCACTGCCGGGTATCCAACTCAAGCCATACGGAGTGATCACCGGCATCGCGAGCACCCCCGACGGCAAGGGCTACTGGCTAGTCGGTGCCGACGGCGGGGTCTTTGCCTTCGGGGACGCCCACTTCTTCGGATCGGCGACCGGCGGCGGTCGCGGCGGGGCGACAGCGTTGCTGCCGACCCGTGACGGTGGGGGGTACGTGGTGGCTTTCGCCGAGGCTGCGGGGAGCGTCGCCTCCTTTGGCGACGCTCCCTCGCTTGGAGCCTCAGGGCCCTCTCTACCCACGCTACTTGCAGGCGGCGCCCTCACCCCTAACGACCAGGGCTTCTGGGAGGTCGGCACCGACGGCGGGGTGTTCGCATTTGGGAGTGCCAAGTTCTACGGCTCGCTCCCTGGCCTCGGGATTGCGCCGGCTGCACCGATCACCGGCATGACGCTCACCCCCGATAGCAAGGGCTACTGGCTCGTCGGCGCGGACGGCGGGGTTTTCTCCTTCGGGGATGCCGGATTCTTCGGATCGGCTGCGTAGCACGAGGGATCTCTTTACCTGGTGGCGGCGCATCCTCAATGCGGAGCCGCGCCTGGAGCCACCCGGGATCCATCAGGCAGAGAGCGACTGGGCGATCCGAAGTCGCACGTCGTCGAAGTTCGAATACGAGTGCCAACGGCCTACCGGGGTCGCTGACGTGCACGTTCACGCCGTCGATCGGAACGTGCGCGAACCGCATGCGGCGAGCTAGCTGCCTCGGTATCGCCTCAGGCAACCCGGTGAGACAGTAGGTGACGATGCTCGTCTACCGTACCGGGAAGGGGACGGACGCGAACGACATCGCCTTCGACCTCTGTCACCTGGGCGACTGCTCGCACGGTTCCCTCGCCGACCACCGGCCAGGCCCCTTCGCAGATGAGCGCCGGATCCGTAGCCCCGTCGAGGAAGCTCCACGGCAAGCCGGAATCATCCCAAAAGTTGAGCATCGACCAGGATCGGAGGCTACGGGGTGCATGTAACGACGGCGGGGCGGAGCCACCGACAGGTCGAATCGATGCAATTGCCGGCCGTCATCACCTCAGGCCGACGACCGGACCCTCGATGATCGGGGAGCGGTTCGTATTGTGTGACCCAAGGCCCACACACGTAGACTGGCACCCCTGACCAGCAACAACGCGGATCGTTGTTAACGCCCTACGAACCGGAGCGGTGCCAGATGGGAGCTTGGTCTGGCATCAGTCTTCTGAGTCGGGCGACGGGTCCTCGAGCATGTCGTCTGGCAGGTCGACGTCGGCTTCGACGAGCGTGTCGCGGACAGACCAGGCGAGATCGTCGGTGACGTCAGGGCCGACGCAGGCAAGCACCGTGCCGTCTTCGGCGTTGTGCTGGCAGTGGGCGAGACCGCGGAATAATCCGAGTGCCAACTGGCGTGCCCGTCGTGGAGGCCCGGCGCGGCTCGCCGGGTGAGGTCGTCGAGCTCCGGCTGGAGCAGTTCTTCGAGGATCTCGCTGGCCTCTTCGTTCACCTCGACGTACCCCCGCCCACGGACCCGTCCGGCGCGCTAGGCGGCGTGGAGCCATCCGGCGACCGAGTCCGGTCTGAAGTGGAGGTCAGGTTGCCGTCTACGCTGGAGATCGTTGCTGCAGGAGGCACAGCCACCACCGGAGACCGCTGGACCGAATAAACTGCTAATCTGAGTGTGGATTAGCATGTTTAACGGAAGATTGGCAGATGCGGAGCTTCGCAAACCTCGACACCCTCATCGGTACGGTACCAGGGGGGGTTGTCACGCGCCTGAGCGTTGTCGACGCTGGACGCGGCTCAGAGGCACTCTATACCGACCAGCTCCCGGGGCTCCTGAAAGAACTGGCCGATGCCGCGAGGGTCGAGTCGGTGATCGCCTCGTCAGCGATCGAAGGCATCGTCGTCGAGCAGGCCCGAGCTGAACGCATCGTCCGCGGCGCCGACCAGCGGCTCCGCGTCCGCAACGAGAAGGAGCTCGCCGGGTATCGCGATGCCCTCGACTACCTGTTCCAGAACGACCCTGGCGATCTATCCGTTGGTCTCATCCTTCATCTCCACCGACTTCTCTTCGGTCGAACCGGTGGCGGAGGGGGGCAGTTCAAGACCGTCGACAACCTCGTCGTGGACCGACACGCGGACGGGACCTCGAGTGTTCGGTTCGTCCCGACCTCGCAGCGCGACACGCCTTTCTTCACCTCCGAGCTTGTCGATCGATACTGCGTAGAGCAGGGGACCGGACGCCACCACCGTGTGCTTCTTGTCGGGCTACTTGCGCTCGATTTCCTCACCATCCACCCCTTCGTCGACGGCAACGGGCGGCTCTCTCGCCTACTCAGCACGCATCTGCTCTCCCAGGTCGGCTACGGCGTCGGGCGTTACGTCTCCCTCGAGGGAGTCATCTACCAACGGCGAGACGCTTATTACGGTGCTCTTGGCGCATCGACGGCCGGCTGGCAAGAAGGTACGCACGACCCCTGGCCATGGCTCAGTTTCTTTGTTGACGTGGTCGCCGATGCGTACGAGGCGTTCGCGGCGCGTGCCGCCGACCACCGGTCGGGAACTACCAAGCAGGACCGGGTGCGGAACTACGTGGTGAACCATGCCGGAGCCTCCTTCGAGATGGCCGACGTGAGGCGAGCAGTACCAGGAGTGAGCGATCAGACCGTTCGTCTCGTGCTCCGAGAGCTGAAGAACGAGGGGCTTGTCAGTCCGAGCGGTGTAGGCCGGGGGACGAAGTGGGTACGAGTCGACGAATAGCCCGATCGCCCTTGGCCGAGGAGACCTCAGGCTCTGACGAAGATCACCCACGGTCGAGATCGATCACGGAGCCGGCGATCACGGCGAAGCGGTTCGTATTGTTGGAACCAGCGCCCACCAAGTCGGCGGGCCAGCTCTGGCGCTCCGCCAGGCAGCGCCGCTTCGCTTCGCAGAGCACAGGCGAGACCCAGCTCGTCCGGTACGCACGCTCGATGTCAGGGTTGGCACACTTGGAGAACTGAAGGCTCCGGCGATCGCGGGTGAGCGTGAGGTAGACGGTCTTGCTCTACACCAGTCCCCGACCTGTCGCCCAGGTGCTGGTGGCCTGCAGGCTCGGCACCACGGCGGCGTCGGCTTCGAGGAAGAAGGCCTGGGGTCGCTCGCTGGCCCAGCCGGCGAGGTCGTCGTCGACATCGAGCTCGATGGCGACCTTGTCGATGCTGAAGACCCTCCCCGCCTGGTCGGCATGGTCGATCCAGTCCCAGAACGCGGGGCAGAAGTCGAAGCCGTAGTGGCGGTTCTTGGCCTCGATGAAGACGTTCGTGTCGAGCAGGTAGGCCATCAGCCGGTCCCGAGTCGGCTGACCAGCTCCTCGAAGGTCGACAGCTTCTTCAGCCCCAGCATCTGGAAGGCGTCGCGGTGCAGGGTCTGGCCTTCGAGGGTGCTGACAATGACAGCGCGGGCAAATCGCTGATGACCACGCCCATGGTCCGGTAGTCGGGGATCGGCACCTGCTCCTCGGGCGGTTCGGGGAGGAAGAGGAAGCCGATCGGCGTATGCGTGGCTCGGGCGAAGTCTTCGAGCTGCTTCAGCGTCGGCGCCCGCTCACCGCGCTCCCACTCGGTGAGCTTCGGGAACTTGCGGGTCAGGTCGTCGACGCTGAGCCCAGATCGCTCGCGTGCCCATACGAGCAGCCGGGGGGCCACCCGGGCGGGGACCGAAGCGGTCATAACACCACCGTATCGTCAGGTGATGACGGCCTCCTCGTCGAGGCGAGGTCGTCATGGGACTCCATCGCGTGAGCGCCCTCGGCAGGAGCCGGGCCAGTCCTCCGACGGGCCGTGCGGCTGAGCCGGCGGCTCGAGCTGGCCTGACGAGACCCGTTCGGTTGCGGGCTGGAGGAAATCGTACCCAGAGAGTCGTGATGTGAGTATGATTTCCTGCGATGATGACGGTCGAGACCTCGGGTCTCCGAGACCAACTGGGTGACACGTTTACCTACGGCGAGGCCAAGCAGGCTGGTGTCGGTGACAGGCGTCTGTACGCCTTGCGCGACAGCGGAGAGATCATCTCGCTCGGCGGCGGCGTCTACCGCTGGGCCGACGCGCCGCCCGCCGACTCCGACCTGATCGAGATCGCCGAGCGAGTCCCGCACGCCACGCTGTGCCTGGAGACCGCGCTCGCTCGCCACGGCCTGCTCGACGCCATTCCGGCCGCCATCGACATCGCCATCCCCCGAGGAAGCACTCGCCCAGCGCTCCAAGCGCCGTCTCGCATCCACCAGTTCGACCCCGGTACCTTCGACCTGGGGCGCGAAGAGCTGCACGTCGGTGCCCGCCGGCCCATCGGGCTGTACTCGGCAGAACGGTCCCTGGTCGATGCCGTCCGGCTCCGCCATCTCGAAGGGAGTGATGTCGCCTGGGAGGCGCTGCGGCGCTGGCTCGACCGCCCAGGCCGGAGTCCCGCACAGCTGGTCGAGCTCGCCCGAAAGTTCCCCCGCGCCGAGCCCGCGCTGCGCCAGGCGCTCGAAGTCCTGTTGTGACCGCCGTTTACCGAAGTGGTCTCGGCGGTCGTCGCGTTCGCCGACCCTGCCGTTTCGGGCAGCGCGAGAGGACTGTCCTCGGACCCGAGTGCCGGATCGTGGTCGTGTGCCGGCAGCCGGCTCGGGGCGGTCGTTGCCCGTTGACCACCGAAGTCCCCGGGCTCGCGCTGAAGGCGTCTATGGTCGTCACGAGCCGCTCGAAGGAGGAGGTCACCAGCCGGTGAGCGAGTACCAGTACTACGAGTTCCTCGCCATCGACCGGCCGCTCGACGCTCGCCAGCAACAGGAGCTGCGGGCGCTGTCCACGCGGGCTCGGATCACTGCGACGCGCTTTGTCAACACCTACCACTGGGGCGACTTCAAGGGCGACCCTCGGCTGCTGATGTCCCGGTACTTCGACGCGTTCTTGTACCTCGCCAACTGGGGGACCCGCCAGCTGATGTTCCGGCTGCCGACGTCACTGCTCGACTTCGAGGCTGCGTCTCGTTACGCCGCGACCGACTCGGCGTGTGCGTGGACGGCAGGGGACCACGTGATCGTCCAGCTGACGAGCGAGAAGGAGGATGAGTACTGGGAGGAAGGCGGCGAGGACTCGCTCAGCTCGATCATCCCGGTGCGCTCCGAGCTGGCCGGCGGAGACCGGAGGCTCTTGTACCTGGCGTGGCTGCTCTCCGTGGACGCGGGCGAGTCGGAGGACAACCAGCTGGAGCCGGCCGTCCCGCCGGGTCTCGCGACTTTGAGCGCGGCGCTGCAGAGTTTCGCTGAGTTCCTGCGCCTCGACGAGGACCTGCTGTCGGTGGCGGCCGAGGCGAGCAAGCCGCTGGACCCGATAGAGCCCTCCGCCGCCGAGCTGACCGGCTGGGTAACCCGCCGTCCCGCAGAAGAGAAGGATGCGTTGCTCGCTCGTCTCGCGAGCGGCGACCCGCACCTCGGCATGGAGCTGGCGCGGCGCTTCCGCGGCGGACGCGATGGCTCCGCGGATGAGAAGGGAAGCCGCTCAGTGGCCGAGCTCGAGGACGCGGCGCGCCAACACCGCGAGCAGCGAGCGCGCCTTGCTGCTGAGCGCCGGGCGCAGGAGCAGGCCGGGCGAGAGCACGCTGGCCTCATCGACGGTCCAGGCAGCGTGCGAGGGGAACAATGATGAGCCTCGTGGGCAGGTGGCGGATCGCAGAGATGGAGCTCTGGGCGCAAGAAGACGTCGACCTGGTCGGGCCTGGCTTCATCGCGTTCGACCGAGACTACACGGGCAGCCTTGGTTTCATCGCTGTCGAGGGCGGCGTCGACTGGCGGGAGACCTCTCGCGACGGGCGCCCCGCTGTCGAGTTCTCGTGGGAGGGTCACGACGACTGCGACCATGCAAGCGGCCGTGGCTGGGCGGTGCAGGAAGACGACGGCTCGCTGCGCGGTCACATCTACTTCCACCTGGGCGACGACTCTGGCTTCCGTGCGGAGCCGGACGACGAGGCGCGACCGAAGGCAAAGAACGCCCGGGGTGCTTCACGGGACCGACGGTGACCAAGAAGGTCGCACGTGGGCCGCGTGATCCGCTCGAACGGGAGATCGAGGCGGCGCTCGACCCGGGTCGCTTCGTCGGTGACCGCTCGTGCTTTTCCTTCGTGAGCGACCTCGAGGAGGTCGAGAGCGACATCGCAGCGCTCCTCGAGAGCGCACCTGATCGGGCGGTAGCGCTCTACGAGGCGTTTCTTGCCGGCTGCTACGAGAAGGTGGAGGAGCTCGACGATTCGAGCGGCACGTTCGGCATGTTCGTCGAGGATCTGTTCTGCGGGTGGGTGAAGGCCCGCCAGGCGGCCGGGGCGGCCCCAGAGGAGACGGCGTCTCGCCTCCTTGCATGGATGGACGACGACCCCTACGGCTTCTGCTACGGCCTGGAGACCAAGGTGGCATCGGTGCTCGACAAGGCGGGGTTGGCCGCCCTCGTTGCCCAAGTCCGCGAGCGCTTTGCCACTCCGGACGAGCCGGCAGACGGGCCGGATGGACGCAGCACCGGCTACAAGCAGCGACGCTGGGCCGAGGTGCTGCGCGCGCTGCACGTCGGACAGAAGGACGTTGCGGCCTACGTCGCGCTCGCGCAGCAGACGGGTCTGAGCGCGAAGGACTGCCATGCCGTCGCCAGAATGCTCATCGCGAGGCGCAAGCCGGAAGAGGCCCTTTCGTGGGTCGAGCGGGGCATCGAGATCACGGCGAATGACCCT
>JAJYXW010000010.1 GCA_021801525.1 Actinomycetes bacterium | reverse complement strand
CAGAAGCGTCGATAGTCCCCTCGTCCCACCCTGCTGCTGCCATGCACCCCCCTCGAGCGTGCAATCCCCGGACTTGCGGCTCCACCTCGCACAGCCGTTCGCCAAGCTAACAGCCGTTCGCCAAACTAACCGAACGAGGGGCTAACCGAGCTGCGGGCTGAGCGGGCGATCGATGGAGCGGGGCACCGTTGCGATATCAGCCTGATCAGCCTGGCCGCGGCGGGCACCCTGGGGTGTCACAATACAACATTCCACTCCGCGATCCAACAACACCACGCTACGTAGCCGCATTCACGTTACTTCCGGGACGGAGCACTAGCATCGACCCGTGCCAGTCGCCCAACGAGCCCTTCGCGGCCTCTGCTCCGCCCTGCTCCCCCCCGAAGCGGGCGGCCCGGACCCGGGCGAGCTGTCGCAAGAGGTTCTCCGGTTCCTCGAGAGCCAGCCGCGCTACGTGCGACCAGCCGTTGTCGCCGGTGCCGCCTGTCTCGACACGGCCTCGGCTCTCCTCGCCCGGCGGCGCCTCGAGTCCCTACCGCCGGCCACACGCGAAGCGCTCCTCAGGCGGCTGACCGCCAGCCAGGTCGGTTCGGCAGCCTTGGACGGGCTGAAAGCCCTCGTCCTGTTGGTGGCCGGTGCCGAGCGCTTCGCTGGGGAGTCGATCGGCTCTGCCCGGCGATCTCCACCTGCGCGCCCTGATGCCGAGCTCGACGTGACTCCCTCGGCCGCGTGGCCCTCTACGAGCCGCTTCGACGCAGTCGTGGTCGGCTCGGGAGCCGGGGGCGCGATGGCAGCACGCACTCTGGCACGGGCGGGCATGTCGGTGGCGATCGTGGAGGAGGGAAGGCGCCACGGCGTGGACGAGCTTCGCAACAGCCATCCCCTGCAGCGCTTCGCCACCTTGTACCGCGATGGCGGCACTACGGGGGCACTCGGGCGCCCCCCCGTCGTGCTGCCCATAGGGCGAGGCGTAGGCGGAACCACTCTCGTGAACTCCGGTACCTGCTTCCGCACGCCGCAGGCCGTGCTCGAGCGATGGCGCGACGAGGCGGGGCTCGGGCTGGCAGACCCCGATACGTTCGCCCCGTACCTCGACGAGGTCTGGCGCATGCTTCAGGTGGCACCGGTCCCCCTCGACGTGATGGGGCGAAACGGCATGCTCGCGCTGGCAGGAGCAGAGGCACTCGGATGGAGGTCTGCTCCCCTGGAGCGCAACGCGCCAGGATGTGGCGGCTGCTGCCAGTGCGCCATCGGCTGCCCTCGTAACGCGAAGTTCGGCGTGCACCTGAACGCGCTGCCCGAGGCATGTGCTGCCGGGGCGAAGATCGTATCCGAGGCAAGGGTGGAGCGGGTGCTTACCGAAGGCGGGCGGGCGACGGGCATCGAGGCCAGGAGGAATGACGGGTCGAGCGTCACCATCCGCGCCGAGCACGTGATCGTGGCCGCCGGAGCGAGCGAGACACCTCCTCTGCTGAGGCGAAGCGGGCTCGGGAGCCATCACCATCTGGGGCGCAACCTGGCCCTGCACCCGGCAGTCGGCACAGCGGGGCGATTCGAGGAGCCGGTCGTAGCCTGGCACGGCGTTCTCCAGAGCGCAGGGGTGGACGAGTTCCACCAGAGCCACGGGATCCTCGTGGAGGCAACGTCGACGCCGCCGGGCATGGGGTCGATGGTGCTGCCCGGCTTCGGCAGGGAGCTCGTGGCAGAGATCGACGCCGCAGACCACCTCGCGACCCTCGGCGCGATGGTGGCCGACCTGCCGGCGGGCCGAGTGCACGGCACGCGTCGGGCTCTCATCCGCTACGACCTCACCCGTCGTGACGGGAGGCGGCTGGTCGAGGCGATACGCGTGATGGGCCGGGTGCTCTTCGCCGCGGGCGCGAGCGAGGTCCTGACGGGGATCCCCGGATCCGCCAGGGTTAGGAGCTCCGACGAGCTCGACGAGGCGGTGGATCGGGCCGACCCGCGCTGGCTCCACGTCGCGGCCTTCCACCCCGTCGGCACGGCCAGAGCGGGTTCCGACCCCGAGCGCTTCCCCGTGGACCCCACCGGAGCGCTGCGCGGCGTGTCGGGAGTATGGGTGACCGACGCCTCGGTGCTTCCCACCTGCCCCGAGGTGAACCCCCAGGTATCGATAATGGCCCTTGCGCTCGCCATTTCGGCAGGCATTGCGAGCTAGCGAGGCGCAGCCCGCTAGCGACGCGCAGCCAGCACCGACCTGTCCCCCGTGCGCAAGCCCTCGATAATGCGCCGGTACTCGCCCGCGGCGTCGAAACCCATCGAGTCGGTCTGCCTGACGCGCAGCCCCCGCTCACGATCCACGCCGTATATGCCGAAACGGGGCTCGTAGCTGCCCCACTCGTAGTTGTCCACCAGCGACCAGTGCAGGTAGCCGCCTACAGGCCAGCCCGCATCGATGGCGGCCACCACCGCTGCGACGTTCTCTCTCAGGTAGCGCGGGCGGTCCCAGCCGTCGGAGCGCACGTAGGAGCGGCCGTTGCGGACCCTGTTGCACATGCCGTTCTCGATCACCCAGACCGGGACCTCCTGGGCGGCGTTCGCGCGGCAGTAGGAGACCAGGCCCTCGGGGTACGGAGGGTCGTCCCACAGCTCGCGGGCGAACATCCACGACCTGCCCCCGGCAGTTCGGCGGCCTGGGAGCCTCACGTGGTGGGTGGCGACAGGGTCGTAGTAGTCAATGCCCACTACGTCGAGGGTGAGGGGGTGGGCACTCGAGTAGACAGCCTCCAGGGCTCTGCCCGGAAGCTCGCTTTGCGGCGAGGGCGAGGCGGCCGACGCTCGGGGGGCGGCCTTGCGCGTAAGGAGGCGCACCGCACGCTCCGCGATGCTCGGGGCCGCGATCTCGCGGTACCACCGGTCGCGGCGCTCGGCGAGCCATGCGTCGATGTCTTCCCTTCCCACACCGGCGCTGCGTGCCAACAGAGTGTCGACGAGCATGCGGTCGAGCTCGTACACGCTCACCGACGCGTTGTTCGTGGTCACCACCGCGTCCGGGCGGGCCCGGTGGACCACTTCGTAGGCCCGCACGTGAGCAGCGAGCATGTTGTCAGCGGCAATCGCCGCCTCGATCGGCGACGCGCGCCGGCCGGGCGGCATCAGGCCGAAGAGATAGCCGCCCATCGCCATGACGTTGATCTCGTTCAGGGTCACCCAGTGCCTGCAAAGAGGCGCGAGTCGCCCTACGGCCACCTCGGCCCAGGCGGCGAAGCGATCCGAAGCGTCCGGCGCGATCCAGAAGTCGTCGCCAAGCCATGCGGGGTGGGTGAAGTGATGGAGGGTGACCATCGGCTGCATCGCCCGGTCCCGCACGGCACCGAGGATCGCCTCGTAGCGGTCCAGCGCCGAGGAGTCGACCACTCCTTCCGACGGCTCGACGCGAGCCCACTCCACCCCGATGCGCACCATGTCGCAGCCGGTCTCGGCAGCCCGGTCGAGGTGCTCCTCGTAACGGTTCCAGAAGTCCACGCCGATTCCTGATGGCTCCACCCGGCCGGAGCGCTCCCACCAGCACCAGTTGTTGGCGGGCTCGCCAGGTCCGTTGAAGCCGCCCTCCACCTGGAAGCCGGACATGGCTACCCCGAAGCAAAACCCGTCGGGCAACACGCTGGTCATGCCACAGCATGGCACGCGGCCCGGCGCGCCCTGCCGCTGAGCCTCTAAGCTCGGAGATTGACGTATCAGTCGGGTGACGTATCAGTCGGGTGGGCCGCCTTGCGGCGGGCAGCGCCGGGCATGATCGAGCGCGACACGACCTGCGGGACCTCGAGAGCCCAGAAGAGCCAGGAGAGGAAGCCATGCCAGAACGAGCCATGCCAGAAGACCGGCGATCCCGGGCGGCCTCACCTGCCGCGGAGGCACTGCCTGGCAAACGCAGGGCCCTGGTGCAGGTGCTCGGCGCCGTGGCATACGGAGAGCTGAAGGCCTACAACGGCGCCAGGGAGCGCGCTGCGGACGCGCCGAGCGAGGGGGAGCGCAAGGTCTGGAAGACCATCGCCGCAGAGGAGCTGCGCCACCACAAGGGCTTCGTACGCCGGCTCGGCGCGCTCGGTGCAGACCCCGAGCGTGCCATGCGCCCGTACCGCTCCTCGCTCGACCACTATCACGGGCTCCCCGGCGAGGACGACGAGGTGGCGGGCGCCGTTTGCGACTTGCTCGGAGAAGGCATCGCCGCGGATCTGCTCGCCTGGCTGCGCAAGGTCGCGGACCCTGACACGGCCGCGTTCATCGACACGGTGATAGCCGACGAGGTGGGCCACGAGGCCCGCGCCGCAGTCGAGGTAAAGCGTCTCATCGCCGACTACCCCGATGGGCGCCGCCGCGCATCGAGGGGCGCTGCACGCATGCTCACCCGCATGGCGCGAAGTGGCCCGGCATCAGGGCCGTCGTTCCTCGCATTCTTGGCCCTCGGGCGCCCTCATGAGCTCGTGTCCGCTCTGGCGGCCGGCTACCTGCGCCGTCTCGAGATGATCGGGGTGGGCCCCCTGGCCACCATCGAGCGTGTAGACCTCCTCGGGATCATGCCGCGTATCGTCTCCGCCGGCATCGGGCCCCTCTCCGTGCGACGGGGCACCGACCGAGCAGCCTGAGGCTCCGAGGAGCACGACCCCTGCCATGATCCCCCTTCGCCCATGACCCCCCGAACACCCCGCCCGAATGCGCGCCAGGCTTCGCGCCGGAAGGCACAGGCCAGCCCGGCACCGCCCGAGACCAGCGCGCCAGGAGGGGCTGGAGGGGCTGGAGCCTTTGAAGAGTCAGCATCCCCCTGGCCGGACGCGCTCTCGGCGCGCTGGCGCGGGCAGGCAGGACGGCTCGAGGTCTGGTACGCCACCGTCTCGGACCCCCTGACCAAGTCGGGGCTGTGGGTCCACCACGAGGTCGTGGCTCCCGACGAAGGCGAACCCTACGTTCACGGTTGGGCGGCGATCTTCCGGGCCGGGAAGCAGCCCCAGCTGGAGCGCATGGCACCTGAGCCCCTGCCTGCAGCCCGCCCTGCGACTACCCTGCCGGCCCCCCGCGGCTCTGCCCTCGGGCCGCTCGACGTGACCGGCAGAGCCGGGAAGCTCAGCTGGGACGTGCGGCTCGATGCAGATGCGACGCAGGCTCCCCTGTTCACCTTCCCCGCCTGGGCTTGGGAACGCGAGGCGCTTCCAGGGGCGCAGGTGCTCCCGGTGCCGAGCGCTGCCTGCACGGGCACCCTTGGGGCTGGACCGGAGAAGGTCGAGCTCTCGCCACAGGCCCGGGGCAACCTCGCCCACATCTACGGGCGCGGGAGCGCCGAGAGGTGGGGATGGCTGCATGCCGAGCTCGGCGGTGGCGACGTGCTCGAGATCGTGGCCGCAACGAGCCGCCATGCCGGCCTCGATCGCTTGCCGCCAATGCCTTTCGTGCAACTGCGGTTAGGTGGCCACGACTGGCCCAGGGACCCGCTCGTAGCGGCCCCCTTGATGCGCTGCCGGCTCGGCTTGCCCGACTGGGAGGTCCGTGGGAGCGTAGGCCGCTGGCGCATCCGGGTGAGCGTGACGATCCCCGAGGAGTCCTCTGTCGCCGTTGGCTACGTCGACCCCGATGGGTCGACCGCAACTTGCACCAACAGCGAGATCGCGGACGCGGAGATCGTTCTGGAGCACCGCCGCTCGAGGTGGGAGACTGAGCACGTGTGGACACTTCACCATTCGGCCCATGCCGAAGTAGGTACCCGGCCGTGACACCGCCGAGTGCCGGCCCCGCAGCCGAGGTTGCCGAGGTGGCCGGTGCGCTCGAGCGGGCTCGCGGAGCATTCCCGGCCTGGAGCGGACTCGATCCGAGCGCGCGCTCGAGGCACATGCTGGCAGTGCGATCACGGCTGCTCGAGCGGCTGGACGACGTGGTCGAGACCATAGTGGCCGAGACCGGAAAGATCGCGACCGAGGTCGTGGTGAACGAGGTGCTCGTCACCTGCGAGCTGATCGGATGGTATGCCAAGCACGCACCTGGGCTGCTGCGCCCCGAGAGGGTCTCCCCGGGCCTTCTACGCCACAAGACGGCAGAGAAGCGCTACGAGCCCTACGGTGTCATAGGGGTCATCAGTCCTTGGAACTACCCGCTCGTGCTCTCCATGGGACCTGTCGTCACAGCCCTTTTCGCAGGGAACACCGTTGTCCTCAAGCCGTCGGAGATCACTCCGAAGGTTGGGTTGCTGGTCGGGGAGATCTTCGCCGAGGCCGGCAGCGGCAGTCACCCGGCGATAGTCCAGGTCGTGACTGGCAGTGGGCCGGTGGGCGAGGCGCTCGTGCGCTCGGGCGTGGACAAGATCGTGTTCACCGGATCGGTCCGCACCGGCAAGGCCGTCATGCGGGCCGCTGCCGACGCGCTCACCCCGGTGCTGCTCGAGCTGGGAGGCAAGGACCCGCTCATCGTCTGCTCGGACGCCGACATCGGGCGCGCTGCGCGCGGCGCCGTATGGGGGGCCTTCACCAACTGCGGCCAAACCTGCATGGCGACGGAGCGCGTCTACGTGGTGGAGAGCGTCTACGACGACTTCGTGGCGCAGGTAGTCGAGCTCACCGGCCGGCTGAACCAGGGATCCGGCGCCGATGCCGACCTCGGGGCGGTCACCCACGAAGGACAGCTCCGGGTGATCGAGGCGCACCTCGCAGACGCTCTGGAGCGCGGGGCGAAGGTGGCCGCCGGGGGAAGGCGCGTCGACGTTGGCGGGCGCCCCTCGCTCGAGCCGACCGTGCTGCTCGACGTCGACCACACCATGGCCGTGATGCGCGAGGAGACCTTCGGGCCCATCCTCCCCGTGATGCGTGTTCGCGACGAGGACGAGGCACTGGCACTCGCCAACGACTCGCCTTACGGCCTGAACGCCTCTGTTTTCGGCCGGGACAAGGCCAAGCTGGAGAAGCTCGTCGCCGGGCTTGCCTCGGGCAACGTGTGCGTGAACGACGTGATGGTCTCCTACGCGATACCCGGGCTTCCCTTCGGCGGGGTGAAGAGCTCGGGCCTCGGGCGCTCCCACGGCCCGGAGGGCCTACGCGAGATGACCCAGGTCAAGTCCGTCGCCACCGACCGCTCCCGCCTGCGTCGCGAGCCGCAGTGGCTTCCCCTTCCCAGCCAGCTCGGGCGCATGGCGAGGATGGCGATGCGCGTGCTCTACCACAGGAGGTACACATGAGCTTCTTAGCGGATCCCCCGTTGCTCGTCGGCGCCGGAGCTGCCATCGAAGCTGCGATACCCGACGAGGAGGCCAAGCGCAAGGTGGAGATCGGCGTCCTAGCCGTGTTCCTGGTCACGTCCATCTCGCTCTACTTGGACCTCGGCTGGACGAAGTGGCTCTGGAAGCTCTGCCGAGCCCGCTCGGGCCGCGACTGGATGCTCAACTCCGGCGTGCTCCGCCTCGACTACGAGGAGGCGGGCGTGGGAACCCACGCCGCAGCGGCGGCCCTGTTCGCCCTGTACCCCCTGTGGATCCACCTCGGCAGGCGCGCCGGAGCCCGAGCGCTCCCGAGAAACCAGGACGGCTGACTCGGCTGAGACCGATCGCAGCCAGGAAGCTCTTGACTGACATATCAGTCGAGTAAGTTGATCGGGCCTGCTAAGGTTGGGTATGCCCAGTATCGCCCCAGCCAACGGGTCGGGACGCCCTACACGCACCATCCGGCGCGCGATGAGCGAAGCGGAGAAGGGCGAGCGCCGGAGTGACATCCTCGCCGCCGCCAAGCGGGTGTTCGCGAAGAAGGGGTACCACGCGACCACCATCGCCGACATCGCCAAGTCGGCCAAGCTCTCCTACGGGTCGATCTACTGGTACTTCGACTCCAAGGACGCACTCTTCCACGCGCTGATGGAGAGCGAGGAGCAACAGCTGCGCAAGCACGTCACCGAGGCGCTGGCCACGCCAGCGTCCAGCTCCCCGGATGCCCCGTTCAGGGCTGCCGTGCGCGCTACCTTCGAGTTCTTCGAGGCGGACCGCGGGCTCGTGAAGCTGCTCTTCCGCGACTCGTACGCGCTCGGCGACCGCTTCGAGAAGCACCTTTTCGGCATCTACGAGGGCTTCGTCGGCGATATCGAGGCAATGGTCGTCGACGCGCAGAGCCGCGGCTTGGTCATCGACGCGCCAGCCAGGATGGTCGCATTCTCGGTCGCTGCCCTGATCGGTCAGATCGCGCATCGGCGCCTCATAACCGACGACGGGCTCGACGCAGGGGTGGTGGCGGACTTCGTGGTCTCGCTTCTCCTGAACGGGCTCTTGCCTCGTTGATGACACCAGATCGCGTCCCACGAGCGGCGGACCGACCGATGAGACCAATGGGAAGGGCGATGGGCGGTCACTCGCCAGGAGGTCCGACAAGAGCATGGTGAACAGCACGCCGGCAGACCGGCTCCCCGTGATAGTGGCAGGCGCGCACTCTATCGAGCGCGACGGCATTTTCGGCCCCCTCGACCTGGCGGCGTCTGCCGCCGAAGCCGCCTTCTCGAAGGCACCGGCCCTCCGGACGAAAGTCCAGCAGGTTTCCCTCGTGAACGTGCTCTCACGGGTCGGCACGTCTCCCGCCGGCGAGCTCGCCCGGAGGCTCCACATCGAGGGTGCCCGGACCGAGACCACCACCATCGGCGGGAACACACCGCAATTGCTCGTGAACCGCGCCGCCAGGGCCATAGCTGCCGGCGAGCTGGATGTCGCTCTGGTGCTCGGCGCAGAGGCGCAACGCTCGTCCAAGGAGCGCCGTGCCCTGAGGGCGGCAGGAGGGATTGCCCCTGCAGGGGGGCCCGGCCCTGCAGGGGGGCCCGGCCCTGCCGGGAGCTCCCACGCACCCGGCGCCCCATCCCATGCACCCGGCGCCCCGGGGGAGGAGGACGGGCTCCCGCCCGACCCCGTGATCGGCGACGACCGCCCGGGGGTAGGCCCCGCCGAGATGGCTGCCAACCTGATAGTGCCCGTGCACATATACCCGCTCTTCGAGAGCGCCATAGCGGCGAAGGCAGGGCGCAGCTTCGCCGAGCAGCGCGCCTTCCTCGGCAACCTCATGGCGCGCTTCACCGACGTCGCCGCCAAGCACCCCTTCGCTTGGTTCCCCGAGCCGGCATCCGCTGAAGAGCTGTCGGGCACAGGCAACGGCAACCGGCTCGTTGCCGAACCCTATCCGAAGCGGATGTGCGCCTTCTTGAGCGTGGACCAGGGAGCTGCAGTCATCGTCTGCTCGCTTGCCGCGGCCAAAGACGCTGGTGTGGACGCCGGCGCGGTGTTCTGCTGGTCGGGCGCCGAGGCGACCGACGTATGGTTCCCCACCGCGCGCCCGGACCCGGGGAGCTCACCGGCCATCGCCGCTGCAGCGTCGGCGGCCCTCGGCGCGGCCGGCAAGGGTGTGGACGATATGTCGCTCTTCGACCTCTACTCGTGCTTCCCCTGCGCGGTGGAGATGGGAGCCGAAGCCATAGGAGTTCCTCTGGACGACCCCAGGGGCCTCACCGTTACCGGCGGCCTCCCGTACTTCGGTGGGCCTGGCAACAACTACACCCTCCACGCCATCGTCACCGCGGCCGACCGCCTGAGGGAGCACGGGGGCATGGGGCTCGTTACCGGGCTCGGCTGGTATGCGACGAAGCACTCGGTCGGCATCTTCGGATCCGAGCCACCTGCGTCCGGATGGCACCTCGGAGACACCTCCGATGCCCAGGCCCGGATCGACGCTAGCGCTCTGGCTGTGTCCGACGGATCCGACTTCTCCGGCGACTCCGGCGAAGTCGCCGTTGTGGTCGCTTCGACCGTCGTGTACGGTCCCGACGGCGCAGCTTCGGGCGCGCCGCTCATCGCCAGGCTCCCCGACGGCCGGCACGTGGCCGCGGCTCTGGCCGACGGGCAAGATCCCGCTCCTCTGGCCGGCCGGAACCTCGTGGGAGAGCCTGTAAGAGTGTCGGGATCGCCCCCCCGCTACCACCTCGCCTGAAGAGCGAAACGTGCCGCGGTCTTCGAGAGCGGCTAAGAAGAGAGCTGCCCGCCAACACCTAGAACTGGAGGCCCACCTATGGCTGCCGTAGAGCGAGAGCGCCGTGGAAACGTCGAGATACTGACCATCAACCGCCCCGAGGCCCGCAATGCCATAAACGGCGACGTCTCCAAGGCCATGTCGAGCGCCTTCGACGAGCTGGCCGAGGACTCCGAAGCCTGGGTCGTCATCCTGACCGGAGCAGGGGACAAGGCGTTCTCGGCAGGCATGGACCTGAAGGCGTTCGCGTCCGGCGAGGGCAACTCGATCATCGGTGCGAGCGGTGGCTTCGCCGGGATCACCCAGCGGGACTTCCCGAAGCCCGTCATCGCTGCGGTCAACGGCTCGTGCCTCGCTGGGGGCTGCGAGATCATGCTCGCCTGCGACCTGGTAGTCGCTGCAGAGCACGCCACCTTCGGGATCCCCGAGGCTAAGAGGGGGCTTATCGCCGGAGCGGGCGGCCTCATCCGCCTTCCCAAGCGCCTTCCCATGGCCATTGCGCTCGAGCTCGGGCTCACGGGCGACCCCATTGACGCGAAACGGGCACTCGAGCTCGGCCTTGTGAACCGTGTGGTGCCTGCGGAGCGCCTGATGGACGAGGCCCTGTCGCTCGCGGGCACCATTGCGGAGAACGCCCCGCTCGCTGTGCGTTGGACGAAGAAGGTGATGCGCCAGGCTGCCGACCTCCCGGAGGCCGAGGGGTGGAAGCTGAACGCCGAGGCCGTCGGAGTGGTGTTCTCCTCCAAGGACGCGATGGAGGGCCCGGTCGCCTTCGCCGAGAAGCGCAAGCCGAACTGGCGCGGCGAGTAGGCAGCGCTACCCGCTACCCGCTACCCGCTACCCGCAAACCGTAACCGGCTACCCGCTACCGGCCCGAGCGCTCCGGTTCGCCGCCCAGCCCGAGCGACGCCGCTATCTCGAGCGTCGCTGCCGCCTGGTTCATCGTGTAGAGATGGATACCCTGCGCCCCGCTCTCGAGCAGCCCCGCTCCTAGCTCCACCGCGACCTCGACTCCGATCTTCCGCACTTCGTCGGGCAGGTCTGCCACCCCCTCGATACGCTCGGCGATGCGGCGGGGAACCTCTGTCCCCGAGAGCTGCGCCATCTTCGCCACGGTGCGCGGGTTGGTGATGGGCATGATCCCGGGCACCACGAGCTTGTCCACACCTAGCTTCGCCAGGTCGTCGACCAGCCGGAGGTAGTCCGCGAGCTCGAAGAAGAACTGGGTGATGGCGAAGTCGGCCACCTGCATCTTCTCCGCCAACCAGCGGCGGTCGGTCCGCAGGTCGGGGGAGTCCGGGTGGCCCCCGGGGTGGGCGGCGACGGCCACGCAGAAGGGCCCCACGTCCTTCGCCAGCGCGGCGAGGTCCACCGCGTGCTCGAGCTCGCCGGGAGCAAGTGCCTGGGTAGAGTCGAGGGGCGGATCGCCTCTTATCGCAAGGATGTTCTCCACCCCGGCGTCGCGGTAGCGCTCGAGGATCGTCACCAGCTCCGCCCGGCTGTGCGCCGCGCAGACGAGGTGAGCCATCGGCGTGGTCTTCCCCTCCTCCCGCAGGCGGACGACGAGCTCGTGCGTGCGTTCACGGGTGGACCCCCCGGCACCGTAGGTGATGGAGGTGAAGGCCGGCGCCAGCGGGGCCAACTCCAGGAGCACCTGCTCGAGTCGCCTCTCGGCCTCCGGGCTTCGCGGAGGCCACAGCTCGACAGAGAGGAACCGCCCGCGCCCTATCAGCTCGGATATCCAGGCCATCAGATCGCCCGCGCCTTTCCGGGCCTCAGGCTGCGCCGGCTGCAGCCTCGGCAGCCGCAAGGGCGTTCCTGAGCAGCATCGCCCGGGTCATTGGCCCCACGCCGCCGATGCGCGGGGTGACCCAGCCGGCGACCTCCGCTACCGACTCGTCCACGTCCGAGAGCAGCTTGCGCCCTTCCCACGACGTCCCGGCTCCCACCACCGCGGCGCCAGGTTTCACCATGGCCGGCGTCACAAGCCCCGCGCGGCCTGCCGCGGCCACCACGACGTCCGCGCGCCTCACGTGATCGGCGAGGTCGGGTACGCCGGTGTGGACGACCGTGACCGCCGCGTTGCATCCGGGCCTCTTCGACGCGAGCAGCAGGGCGAGCGGCCGGCCGATGGTGAGGCCCCTGCCGATGACCACGACATGGCGGCCCTCGACGGGCACGCCGTAGGCGGAAAGCAGCTCCACGATCCCCGCCGGCGTGCATGGAAGTGGACCGGGCGCGCCCATGACGAGGCGGCCCAGGTTCACCGGGTGGAGCCCGTCGACGTCCTTGGCCGGGTCCACGGCAAGGAGCGTCTGCTCCTCGTCCAGGCCGGCGGGCAGCGGTAGCTGCACCAGATAGGCGTGGACCGCGGGGTCGTCGTTGAACCGGCGCACCACCCGGAGCAGCTCGTCCTGCGACACTCCTGCCGGCAGGTGCTCGTGCACCGACGCTATGCCCACCTCGGCGCAGTCGGCATGCTTCATCGCCACGTAGCGGGCGCTGGCGGGATCGTCTCCGACGAGGATCGTCCCGAGGCCGGGCACGACCCCCCTTGCTGCAAGCGTCGCTGTGCCCTCGGACACCTCTGCACGGATGCGCGCGGCCAGCGACTCCCCGTCCAAGATGCCGGCGGTCATCGCACGTCCCCGGCGGTCATCGCACGTCCCCGGCGGTCATCGCGCGGCCGCAGCATTCATCGCACGGCCCGCGCTCATCACGCCTCATCTCGCCTCAGTGCCTGAAGTGGCGCTGGCCGGTCATCACCATGGCGATCCCGTGCTCGTCGGCCGCTGCCGTCACATCCGCGTCGCGAACCGACCCGCCCGGCTGCACCACGGCCGTCACTCCCGCCCTCGCGAGCACGTCCAGCCCGTCCCTGAAGGGGAAGAAGGCATCGCTCGCCGCCGCTCCTCTGGCAGCCCGCTCCCCTGCCTTGCGAACGGCTATCTCCGCCGCCTCCACCCTGCTCTGCTGGCCTGCGCCGACTCCTACGGCCTGGGCACGGTTCGCGACGACTACGGCGTTGGAGGACGTGCGGGCGCAGACCAACCAGGAGAGCTCGAGGTCACGCCATGCCTCCTCGCTCGGTACGGCCTTGGTCACGACCTTCCACGCGGAGCGATCGATCGACACGATGTCGGGCTGCTGGACGAGCACGCTGGCACCTACGCTGCGCACCTCGAGCGGGAGGCCCGAGGGCGGCGGTCCCTCGATCAGCCTCGTCGCCTTGCGGCGCGCCACCAGCACCTCGAGAGCTTCGCGCTCGAAGCCGGAGGCGACGATGACGTCCGCCTGGGGACCCTCTGCGACAGCCCTCGCCACCTCGAGCGTGCATGTGCCTGGCAACGCCACCACTCCGCCGAATGCGGACAACGGGTCGCATTCGAGAG
>JAJYXW010000127.1 GCA_021801525.1 Actinomycetes bacterium | reverse complement strand
CCGGGGCAAAACTTCGACATGAGCGTGCCCCTCCCCGAGGGTCCGGCAATCAGCGAGGAGAGCCTTCTCGACTTGGCGGGGCGCTTCCACCACCAGCACGAGGCAACGCGGGGCTTCTCCTTCCCGAATCAGCAGCCGCTCGTGAGGGGGGTGCGCCTCGTTGCCCGCGGCGCTACGCCGAAACCGCCTGCGCTGGCTCATGCTGGGACCGAGACGGAAGCGGAGTCGGCTCAGGTTTCCGCCCGGCGCGCGTATTTCGGCGATGGCTTCGTGGAAACGCCCGTATACGACGGCACCAGGCTTGCTCCGGGCGCGCAGCTGTCGGGCCCCGCGTTGGTGGAGGAGCCCTTCACGGTGGTGGTGCTTGCGCCGGGGGACACTTGCAGGCTCGACGAGCACGGCAACTACGACATTGCAGTGGGCGGCTGAGGCTGGGGCTGGGGCGTGGCGGCCGCCGGAGATTCGACTTAGAAATACGAGAAATACGAGAAATACGAGAGAGGAAAGGCTGGTAGCAATGGGAATCCTGGACGGGAAGGTGGCGATCGTCACCGGCGCAGGACATGGCATAGGCAGGGGCGAGGCCCTCGAGCTGAGCGCCGAAGGGGCGAAGGTCGTCGTGAACGACCTCGGCGGCTCGGTGAGCGGCGAGGGCGCCGACAAGCGGCCGGCCGAGGAGGTGGCCGAGATCATCCGCTCCAAGGGCGGCGAGGCGGTGGCCGACTACGAGGACGTGGCGGACTGGGGCGGTGCCGAGCGCTTGGTGGCCCATGCGGTGGAGGCCTTCGGCCGGCTCGACGTGGTGGTGAACAACGCCGGGATCCTGCGCGACAAGATGCTCTTCTCCATGACCGAGGACGACTTCGACGCAGTGATCCGCGTCCACCTGAAGGGCACCTTCGCGATGACCCGCCATGCGAGCGTCTACTGGAGGGAGCGCTCCAAGGCAGGCGAGCAGCCCCGAGCTGCGATCGTGAACACGGTCTCCTCGGCGGGCCTGCAGGGAAACGTGGGCCAGGCGAACTACGGCGCAGCGAAGGCCGGGATCGCGGCGCTCACGATCATCACCGCCCTGGAGATGTCCCGGTACGGGGTTCGCGCGAATGCTGTGGCGCCCGGCGGGGTGACCCGCATGTCGGGTGCAGTGCTGAAGGACCTCCAGGTGAAGGAGCCCGAGGAGTACACGGAGTTCGACCGGCTCAACCCGGCCAACTCCGCTCCGATGGTGGCCTGGCTTGCCTCCGACGAGTCTCTCCACGTCAGCGGCCAGGTGTTCCGTGCGGTCGGGTCCAGCATCATCCACTACGAGCCATGGCGCCTCGGCGGCTCGGTGGAGACCCCGAAGGGACCGGCCAAGTGGAACCCCGCGGACATCGGCCCTGCCGTGAACGCCGGCATCTTCCACACCCGCCCCACGGGACTCCAGATCGGCGGCTGATCGGCCGCGAAGATGAACGATTTCGAGACGCTTGGATACGAGGAATCGGGCGGTGTCGCTCGCGTGACGCTCTCGCGCCCCGAGGTGCACAACGCGTTCAACACTGCGATGCAGAGCGAGCTGCACACGCTCTGGCGAGCGCTTCGCGACGATGATTCCGTCCGGTGCGTGGTGTTGCGCGGCGCCGGGGACAAGGCGTTCTGCACCGGCATCGACCGCACCGAGATCCTAGGGAACGCGCCAGGGCCCGAGGAGCGCCGCGTGGGCTCGCGCTCCACCCGCTTCATGTTCGACGACCCGGCATCGAGCATCGGCCCGAAGACCTGCGACCTGTGGAAGCCGGTAGTGGCCGCCGTGAACGGCATGGCCTGCGGAGGCGCGTTCTACCTCTTGGGCGAGGTGGACGTGATCATCGCCGCCGAGCACGCGACCTTCTTCGATCCGCACGTGTCCTACGGGATGACTGCCGCCTTCGAGCCGATCCACATGCTCCAGAAGATGCCCTTCGGGGAGATCCTCCGGCTCAGCCTGCTCGGGAGCTCGGAGCGGATGTCGGCTGCCCGAGCGCACCAGATCGGCCTCGTCTCCGAGGTGGTCCCGATAGAGCGCCTGGACGAGGCCGCGTCCTTCGTGGCCGAGCGCATTGCCGAGGCTCCTCCCATCGCCGTGCAGGGAACCCTGCGGGCGCTGTGGGCAGGGCGCGAGCTTTCGCGCTCGCAGGCTCTCTCGCTCGGCTACGCGTTCGTCGGTCTCGGCAGCGACCCCGATACCCTCGCCGAGGGACAGGAGCGGTTCGCGTCGGGAAAACGCAGCGAATGGAGGCTCAGATGACAGGCAGGGAGCGGAGATGACAAGCAGCCAAGCGGCCCCGCCGGCCGGCGCGAGGCGGGTGGCGATCGTCGGCGCTGCCCTCTCGGACTGCGGGCGCGTTGACCACGCGAGCGCGTTCGAGCTCCACCATCAGGCGACGTCCCGGGCGCTAGCGGATGCCGGGATCTCGCGTGAGGAGGTGGACGGGTTCATGTCCACCGGGATCGGGACGCTCGCTCCGGTCGAGGTGGCCGAGTACCTGGGGCTCAGGCCCTCGTGGGCGGACTCGACCGGGGTGGGCGGTTCGACGTGGGAGTTCATGGCCGAGCACGCCTATGCAGCCATAGCGATGGGGCTGGTCGACGTCGTGGTGCTCGTCTACGGCTCCACTGCCCGCGCAGACCTGAAGAAGCGCCTCCGGACGGCCAACCTGTCCTTCGGTACCCGCGGCCCCACGCAGTTCGACGCCCCCTTCGGGCACACGCTGATATCCAAGTACGCGATGGCCGCGCGCCGGCACATGATCGAGTTCGGCACGACCGTGGCTCAGCTCGCGGAGATAGCGGTCTCGGCGCGCTACAACGCCTCTCTCAACCCCGAGGCCATGTACCAGGAGCCGCTCACGCTCGAGGAGGTGCTCGCGGAAGCGCCGCTAGCGGACCCGCTCACCAAGCACCACTGCTGCGTGCGCTCCGACGGCGGGGGGGCGATAGTGATGGTGGCCGAGGACAGGGCGCGCGACTGCGCCAAGCCTCCCGTGTGGGTGCTAGGCACCGGGGAGGCCATCTCGCACACCACGATGAGCGAGTGGGAGGACTTCACCGAGTCGCCCTGCGTGCGCTCGGGCCGCCAGGCCTTCGGCCGGGCAGGGGTGACCCCGGCGGACATCGACGTCTGCCAGCTCTACGACGCGTTCACCCCTATGGTGCTCCTCACGCTCGAGGGCCTCGGCTTCTGTGCGAAGGGCGAGGGCGGCCCCTTCGTGGAGGACGGCAAGCTACGCGTGGGAGGGGCGCTCCCCACCAACACAGACGGCGGCGGGCTGTCCGCGTGCCACCCGGGGATGCGAGGGATGTTCTTGATGGTGGAGGCAACGAAGCAGCTTCGCGGCGAGTGCGGCCCGCGCCAGGTGCCCGGCGCCGAGCTCGCCTGCGTGAACGGCACCGGCGGCTGGTTCTGCTCCGCCAGCACGATCATCCTGGGCAAGGACTGAGGGTCATGCCGTCTGCACCGGAGATCGCCCACGAGCCGGAGCTGGCGGGCAAGGGAGGCTGAGCGACGTGCCGATCCACTACGAAGAGCCCGAGGAGCACCTCTGTGTCATCCGGATCGATCGCCCGGAGAAGCGCAATGCGCTCGACCTCTACCACTTTCGGGACCTCGCCGCCGCCTGGAGGCGCTTCAAGGACGACCCGGCGGCCTGGGTGGCCATCGTCACCGGCACCGGCGGCTCGTTCTTCGCAGGCGCGGACCTGAAGACGTACATCCCGCAGATCACCGAGCTGCAGAAGAAGATCGCCTCGGGCGACGTGACCGAGATCGACGGGTGCCGCCTGTCGGACGGCACCTACGCGGTGCTGCGCAACGTCAAGCTCTACAAGCCGATCATCGCCGCGATCGACGGTCCCTGCGTGGCGGGCGGCATGGAGCTCCTCGGCGGGGTGGACATACGGGTGGCAACCCCCCGCTCGACCTTCGGAGTGCTCGAGCCCCGGCGCGGGCTCTTCGCGGGCGGTGGCACGACCGTTCGCCTGCCGCGCCAGATCGCGTTCCCGGCAGCGATGGAGCTGCTGCTCACAGCAGAGGCGATCCCGGCGGAGCGTGCGCTCGCCCTCGGCGTGCTGAACGAGGTCGTGCCGGAGGAATCGCTTATGGAGCGGGCCTTGGACTGGGCTCACCGGATTCTCGCGAATGGCCCCCTGGCGGTGCAGGCAACCAAGGAGAGCGTCATGAGGGCGCTCGCCCTGGACCTCGAGTCTGCCTACAAGGTGGAGCAGGAGATAGCGACGAGGGTGTTCTCCTCCGCGGACGCGAAGGAAGGCCCCCGCGCCTTCGCGGAGAAGCGTCCCCCCGTGTGGCAGGGCCGTTGATGGGGAATGGGGGAGGCCCGGTGATGGGGGAGGCCCGGTGATGGGGAAGGCCCGCTGATGGGGGAGCCGTGGCGCTATGTCGACTGCGGGGCGGTCGACGCCTTCGAGAACGCCGCGCAGCTCCCCGTGCTGATCCGCTCGATGCTCGATGCCGGCCGCCCCGATGCCGGCCGCCCCCTCGTGATGACGAGCGTGTGGGGAGCGACTCACCTGAACGTCGGATGGTTCGACGACGTCGACTCGACCCTGGACCTCGAGGCTTGCCGTCGCCTCGGCGTGCAGGTGGTCCGCCGCCAGGTCTACGGGGGCGGCACCGCCTTTTACGACAAGGGTTGCGCGGTGATGTGGACGTTCTTGTTGCCGAAGGAGGGCCACGAGGATCTGGACGCGGAGCTTGCCCGCTTCCAGCCCATCGTGCTCGACGCGCTCCGCCGCCTGGGCCTCGGCGAGGTGGTCTTCGAGGGGTCGAGCGACCTGCGATGGAACGGGCGCAAGCTCGGGGCGCTTGCCGCGCAGGACGTGATGGTCTGCCTGAGCATCGGCGGGTTCTTGAACGTGGCTCCTCCCGACATAGACCTCTACCTGAAGGTCGTCCGTATACCCGACGACAAGTTCAAGGACAAGGTGGTGAAGGATCTGCGTGAGTACGTGGCGACGGCGGAGCAGGTGCGGGGCCGGCCTCTCGGCTACGAGGAGTTCCGGGGGGCGTTCCTCGCGGCGCTCGAGGCAGCCGGCATCGACGCGATCGAGGAGCCTCTCGGCGAGGGCGAGCAGCGCGGCCTTGCCAAGGTGGCCGCCAAGGTGGGCAGCGAGGACGCGCTGAGGCGCGTGTCCTCGGAGCGCTTCGCCGCGTCTCTCCCCGCGGGCAGCCGGGTTGGCTTCGGTAACCATAAGGGTCGGAAGCTCTGCCGGGCGGGCGTCGCTATCGACGGGGAGGGAAAGATCGTCGCCGCGATGCTCGCGGGCGACATGCACGTGAGCCCACCGGACGTCATGGACCGCTGCGCGGCTGCGCTCGTCGGGGCGCGGGCGCAGGCCGGGGCGGCGAGCGATCTGCGGGGGCGGCTGGCTGCGGTGTTCGAGGCCCCTGACGTGCACCAGGCCGAGGCATCCATGGGAGTGACGACGGAGGACCTGCTGGCTGCCGTCCAAAAGGCAGTTGCAGCGGCGTCGGGCGCCGCCCACTTCGTGCATGGCTGACCGAACACCGGTGATAGCAGGCGTAGGGCTGTCCGAGCTGCCCGTCGCGCCGGGCCTCTCTGCTCCCGATCACCACGCCCTGGCTACTCGCCGAGCGCTGGCCGACTGCGGCATGGCCAAGGGCGACATCGACGGCTACATGACCGCCGGCGCCTACGACGAGGCGGTGACCATGGCGGAGTACCTGGGCATCAGCCCTCGCTTCATCGGGGGCGCGATGACCGGTGGGTCATCGTTCGAGCTCTTTGCCGAGCAGGCGATGCTCGCCATCGAGGCCGGGCATGCCGAAGCCGTCCTCATAACGTACGGCTCGGACCTGCTCTCGTCGAGAGGCAGGAGCCTCGGCACCGGTGGGCTCGGCACCTCCGAAGGGGCCAGCGCCGCCGGCAAGGAGGGCGGCAAGGCGCGGGGCGGGGAGGAGCCGCGCAGGCCGAAGCTCGTCGGCGGCCCCGCGCGCTACGAGGCCCCTTTCGGTAACACGCTGGTCGGCTCCTACGCCATGGCTGCTATGCGCCACATGCACGAGTACGGCACGACTTCCGAGCAGCTCGCGGAGATCGCCGTCGCGATCCGGGGGCACGCAGCGCATAACCCCGCCGCCATGTACCGGGATCCCATCACAGTGGAGGACGTGCTCGGGTCCCGGATGATCGCGGACCCGCTTCACATGCTCGACTGCTGCCTCGTGACCGACGGCGGTGGAGCGCTCGTCGTGACCACGGCAGAGCGGGCCGGCGACCTCGCCCAGCCGCCCGTGTACCTGCTCGGTGCGGCATCGGCGATGACCCACTGGAACGTGAGCCAGATGCCCGACTTCACCACGACCGGCGCGGCGCGATGCGGCCCCGAGGCCTTCGCCCGTGCCGGGGTGCGCCCGGAGGATGTCGACGTGGTGCAGCTCTACGACAGCTTCACCATCACCGTGCTCCTCCTCTTGGAGGATCTGGGGTTCTGTGCGAAGGGCGAGGGAGGCAGCTTCGTGGAGAGCGGAAGGCTCGCTCCGGGGGGGCGCCTGCCGGCGAACACCGACGGAGGTGGGCTCTCTGCGTGCCACCCCGGCATGCGCGGGATATTCCTCCTCGCCGAAGCAGTACGCCAGCTACGCGGGCAGGCTGGCACGGCGCAGGTTCCCGGATGCCGGATCGCGCTCGCGTGCGGCTCGGGCGGCTGGCTGTCGTGCATGGGGGCTGCCCTGCTCGGATCGGAGCATCCATGAGCACCCCGGGGAGGGGGCCGGATTCGGACGTGGGGCCGGGCTCGGGTGCGGGCTCGGGTGCGGGCTCGGGTGCGGGCTCGGGTACGGGCTCGGGTACGGGGCCGGCCTGGGGAGATCGGCCGCTGCCGTTTCCCGACTCGGTGTCCCGCCCGTTCTTCGAGGCGGCAGCCGCGGGCCGCCTGGAGCTGCAACGTTGCAGGGAGTGCTCGGGATCGGTGTTCTACCCGCGGCCCTTCTGTCCCGCATGCGGCGGCGAGCTCGACTGGGTCGAGGCCTCGGGGCGGGGCCGCGTGCATACCTACACGGTGGTACGGCAGAACCTGTCGAGGGCGTTTCGCGACAAGGTCCCCTACGTAGTGGCGATGGTCGACCTCGACGAAGGGGCGCGCATGATGGGCAACGTCATCGGCTGCGAGGTCGAGGAGGTGTTCATCGGCATGCCCGTGGAGGCCGTCTTGGTCAAGGCGTCCGAAGGCATAGGCATGCCCCTCTGGCGCCCTGTACGCGGCGAGTCCTGAACCTCGGGGTGGGCCCCACCGGGTGAGCCTCCGGGTGAGCCTCAGGCCAGGCGAGCGACGTTCACCAGGGTGCCTGCGGGAATGAACACGTTCGCGTTCTCCTCTCCGAGCGGCTCCGTCCGCAGGAGGACGGTCTCGCCGGCGAGGCCGGCACGTCCCGAGTCCTCGATGAGCCCGAGCATCGCGGGATCGAACACCTTGGCGTAGCAGCGGGTGCCGGCTCCCGGCCGGTCAGCTCCGTGCCGGTCTGCGCCCTGCCGGTCAGCGACCGGCCGGCTGGTGGGTGGCGCCTCGCAGACGAGGACTCCCCATTCCGGCTCGCCGCCGGATCCGTGCACAACGCTCCCGGCCAGCACGACGGCTTCCCCCTCGAAGTGCTCTTCGATGTGGCAGGAGCCCTCGGCGTCCACCTCCTGTTGGGCTCTCTCCTCAGCGGGAACGGGCAGCGGCCCCGGTATGGTCGAGTAGACACCGGCCGAGTGCTTGGAGAGGTGCATGCCCACCCCGCTCACCAGGCCGAGGCTGCCCGGGTCCTGGCGGAGCACTTCGGTCATTGTCGCGAGCGCGTGGGTCACCGGATTGGAGCCCGGCCCGCCGTGGTACGGCAGACCGCCGGTGACGCTCGGTACCCGGGAGTCGTCCTCGCCGATCCCGAGAGCGTCGCGGGCGAAGTTGACCGATCCCGGGAAGCACGCGTACAAGTCGAGGTGGGCCACTTCGTCGATGCCGGCACCGGCGCAGCGGAGAGCCTCCGAGAAGACCTTCTCCATGGCGGCAGATCGCCACATATCGGGTCTCTCGGCTACGTAGAAGGGGTCGTGCGCGTAGCACCAGCCCCGAAGGTAGACGCGTCTCTCGGCCGGGATTCCGAGCTCGTCGGCCTTGGCATGGGTGGACAGCAGCACGCCCGCGGCCATGTCGACGTCCATGATCGCGGTCATGCGCTTGGTGTAGGGCCACGCGACCATCCGGTTCGCTGCCGAGGGCTCGGCGATCTCGTCAGGGGGCAGCTCCTCGGCAAACCACGCGTAAGGGTTTCGGGCGGCGACTGCAGAGAGCTTGGACATCATGGCACCGAGCTGGTGGCGGTACTCGCCGGATGGGGTTCCCAGATGCCCCTGCCGGGCGGTGTCGAAGAGTGCGAAGGTCAGGTAGGCCTGGAGAACTTCGTGCGAGAGCTCCGCCGGGTGGAAGGGCTCCTCCCAGGGAAACGGGGGAGGGGTTTCGGGGGGGTGGCTCCAGTTCGGTTCGGCGCCCGCCTTTCGCATGCGGCGCTTGGTGGCGAGCGCCTCCCCCCCGGCGATGATCGCCAGGTCGAGCTCTCCCCTCGACATGCGCGATGCTGTTTGGTCGACCAGCACCTGCACGGTGCTGCCCGCCATGCCCGAGTAGTGGGTGTGCGCGGGCTTGGCGCCCAGGCGCTCGGCAAGGCGCCCCGGAGGATCGTCGTACTGCCACGAGTGACAGTACGGAACCTGGACGCTCTCCACGGCGTGGAGGATTCCGGGCTCGCCAGCGTCGGACGCGGCCAGGCGCGCGACCTCCTCCCACATGGCGAGGGGCTCCGGCGCTCCGGCGTCGCCGACGTCGGCCTGGTGCCAGGTGCGCCGGCCTGTGCCGATGATGCACAAAGAGCGCGGATCCGCAGTGCCCATGATGCGAGTTGCTCCTTCCCCGGGCCCGATCAACTGGGCCCGATCAACTGGGCCCGATCAACTGGGCCCGATCAACTGGGCCCGATCAACTGGGCCCGATCAACTGGGCCTGTTCAACCGAGCCTAGCCATGCCAGGCAGCTGGATGGCCCGGTCAGCGATGATGTTCTTCTGCACTTCCGTCGACCCTCCGGCGATGGTGCTGTAGCGCTGGAAGGAGTACAGCCTCGCCCAGCGCCCGCGGTCGACCGCGTCGGGCCCTCCCCGGGCCAGTGCACCGAGCGGGCCGAACATGTCCACCGCCAGCTCCGCCAGCGACTGCGACAGGTACGACCACTGGAGCTTGGCGAAGGGCACCTCGGGCCAGTTCTTCTCGCCCTTCAGCACCTTGCTCAAGGCGCGATATCCGAGGAGCTTTGCAAGCTGGATCTGCGTATAGACCCGTGCAACGCGCTCTCGGATCTCGGGCTCGTCGAGCACTGCCGGGTTGACCGATCGAGCGGTCTGGATCATCGCGTCGAGGTCGGCGGCAAGGATGCTCACCTGCCCCGCAATGCCCACGCGCTCGTGGCCGAGGGTGCCCATCGCCACTATCCATCCCTGGCCCTCCTCACCGAGGCGCGAGGTGGCCGGGATACGTGCGTCGGTGAAGAAGACCTCGTTGAACATCTCCTCGCCTGCTATGTCGCGGATCGGCCTCCGTTCGATGCCGGGAGTCTCGAGGTCCACGATGAAGGCGGTTATGCCCTCGTGCTTGGCTCCCCTCGCGATCGCCGTCGGGTCCGTGCGCAAGAGGAAGAGACCCCACTTCGCCAGGTGGGCGGTGGATATCCAGATCTTCTGGCCGTTCACCACGTAGTCGTCGCCGTCACGGATGGCCGTCGTGCGCAGGTTGGCGAGGTCGTTGCCGGCGTCGGGCTCGGAGAATCCCTGGCACCAGTGCTCCTCCGCATGGAGGATGCTCGGTATCCACCGGCGCTTCTGCTCGTCGCTCCCCCAGCGGATGATCATGGGGCCGATCTGCCAGATGCCGTTCGCGTTGAACATTCCCGGGGTGCGGTAGTGGGCCATCACCTCGGTGTATATGAGCCTCTGGGTCGGCGTGGCGTCGCGCCCCCCCCATTCCGCGGGCCAGTGGACAGCCGCCCACCCCCCTTCGGCCAGGAGGCGCTGCCAGGCTCGCCGGCGTTCCTGGGAGCGCTCGCCTGCCATCTGGCGGTCGTCGTCGTCGATTCCCGCGTCGTGCTTAGCGAGGAAGGCAGGCAGGTTGTCGTCGAGCCACGAGGAAAGCTCGTGGCGGAACTCCTCGTCTTCTTTGGTATAGGCGAAATCCACGGGCGCCACCATAGCGCCGAGGTGCGCGCGAAGACTAACGTTCGTGTCAGGTTTCGTGGATGACGAGTGAATTACGAGTGGCACGCGCCTGCTCGGGGTGTGTCAGAGGGAAGGAAGGTTCGTGGACTTCACGCTTACGGAGGACCAGGAGGCGCTGCGCCAGGCTGTGGCAGGTTTCCTCGCCGACCATATGACCGGCGAGGAGCTGAGGCAGCTTGCCGACGGCGAGCGCGGCTTCACCGACGAGCTCTGGGACGCGATGGTGCAGATGGGCTGGACTGGCCTTCTGGTGCCCGAAGCCGCGGGGGGGCTCGGGCTCGGCCTGGTGGAGGCCGCGGTGGTGATGGAGGAGATGGGCCGGGTGCCGCTCCCGGGGCCGTACTTCTCATCGGCTGTCCTCGCCACCCTCGCAGCCAGGTATCTCGGCGAGGACGCGTTGCTCGGAGACCTTGCGAGCGGCCAGAGGCGCGCCACGGTGGCCATCGAGGAGGCCGGCAGCGGCGATCCCGTCGACCGGGTGCGCGCCAGGGTCGAGAGGAGGGGAGGCCACTTCGTAGCCAGCGGTCTCGAGCCCGTCGTGCTCGACGGCCACAGCGCCGACTTCGCCATCCTCGTCGCGAGGACGGAGCACGGTCTCGGTTCGTTCCTCCTCGAGGAGCCCGGTGGCGTCCACGTGCCGAGCCTGGACCCGACGCGCAAGATTGCCCGGGTGGACCTCACCGGGCGTGTGGTCACGCCGCTCGGACCGCCCGGGGACCACACAGCGATCTGGCGGAGGGTGGTGGACGACGCGGCGGTCGCTATCGCAGCAGAGCTGGTGGGTGTCGCCGACCAGGCGTACCGGCTGGCGGTCGAGTACGCGAAGGGGCGGGTGGCCTTCGACCGGCCGATAGCCTCGTTCCAGGCGATCAAGCACAAGCTCGTTGACATGTACAACATGGTCGAGATGGCGAGGGCCGGGACCCACTTCGCCGCGTGGGCGTCGGACACCGAGGATCCCGAGCGTGAGCGGGCGGTTGCGATGGCCAAGTCCTACGCCGCCGAGGCTGCGATCCACGTCACCGGCGACTCCATTCAGGTCCACGGCGGCGTCGGTTTCACCTGGGCATGCGACGCTCATTTCTTCTACAAGCGGGCGAAGCAGGACGACCTGCTCCTCGGCAACCAGGCGTCGCAACGCCGCCGTCTGGCCCGGCTCGTCTTGAACCCGGCCTGAGGTGCCGAGCTCCGTGCCCGCCGACGTACCCGCCTACGCGTCTGCCGACGTGCCCGCAGGATCGCGTTGGAGCCACCTGCGCCCGGCAAGCGCCGGGGAGGCAGCGCGCTATCGTGCCGAGGGCTGGTGGACCGACGAGACGCTCGGCCAGTTCCTCGACGCGCACTTGGAGCGCGACGCCGCTCTCCCGGCACGGGTCTGGTCCGACGTCCACGCTTTCAGGGGCTCCATCGCCGATGTGCGGGCTCTGGCCGCGCATGTGGCCGGTGGCCTCCGGCAGCGGGGGATCGGGCCCGGGGACGTGGTGGCCTTCCAGCTTCCCAACTGGGTCGAAGCAGCAGCCACCTTCTACGCGCTGTGCATGCTCGGAGCCGTGGTCACCCCTATCGTGCACTTCTACGGGCCGAAGGAGGTCGGCTTCATTCTCCGCGAGTCCGGGGCGAAGGCGCTCATCACCACCGACCGCTTCGCCAAGCGCGACTACCTCTTGGACATCGAGGGCCTTCTGCCCGACCTCGGATCCCTCGAGTCGGTCTTCGTGGTCGCCTCCGATCCCGGTGCCCCGCCCCGCCTGCCCGGATGGGCGCTCCCTTTCGACCATCTGGCCGGCGCGCCGGCGCTCGCGGAGGCTCTGCCTACGGACCCCGACTACCCTGCTCTGCTCGCCTACACCTCGGGCACCACGCGTGACCCGAAGGGCGTGGTCCACTCTCACCGGACAATCGTCTTCGAGGTCCGCCAGCTTGCCGCAATGCAGGCCGATCGCCAACGGCCCCTGCTCGTGGGCGCGCCGGTAGGGCACGGGATCGGGATGCTCTCCGCCCTGCTCGTTCCCCGCGAGCTCGGCCATCCGATCAGCATGATCGACGTCTGGGACCCCCAGGCGGTGCTGGCAGCGATGCTCGAGGCCGACTTGTCCGCAGGCAGTGGGTCCACCTACTTCCTGACCAGCCTCCTCGACGCACCGGGGTTCGAGCCGGCGCACCTGGAGAAGATGCGAGAGGTGGGTCTGGGCGGCTCGCCGGTTCCTGCCGCGGTTGCCGAACGTGCGGAGTCGCTCGGCATCTCGATAGTCCGTTCGTACGGCTCCACCGAGCATCCCTCCACTACTGGCTCCAGCCACAAGGAGCCCCGTGAGAAGCGCCTGCATACCGACGGGCGCCCTCGCCCGGGTGTCGAGGTCAGGCTCGTCGACGACGACGGCCGGGACGTTCCCCAGGGCGAGCCGGGGGAGATCTGGAGCCGGGGACCCGACCGCTTCGTCGGCTACAGCGATCCGGCGCTCACCGAGGAGTTCATCGACGCAGACGGGTGGTTCGCGACCGGCGACATCGGGGTTTTCGACGCCGACGGCTTCCTGACGGTCACCGACCGCAAGAAGGACATCATCATCCGCGGCGGGGAGAAGGTGAGCGCAGCAGAGGTCGAGGAGGTGCTGGCCCGTATCCCGGGAGTGGCCGAGGTGGCGGTCGTCGCCGCACCGGACCCGCGCCTGGGTGAGCACGGCTGCGCGTTCTTCAGGATGCAGCCCGGCGCCGAGTCTCCGGACCTCGACTCGCTTCGCGGCCAGCTCGCCGCTGCCGGCCTCGCGAAGCAGAAGTGGCCGGAGGAGATCCGCTCGGTCGACGACTTCCCGCGTACCCCTTCCGGCAAGGTGAAGAAGTACACGCTGCGCGAGCAGCTCCGCTCAGAAGGGCGCGCCTGAGAGACCCGGCGGGCCGTCGAAGCTTTCTAGGGCCGCGCTCACCAACTGCGAGGGCAAGACCCTTTCTGCCGGCGAAGCTCGCCGACAGGATAGGACTGCGCGCACCCGTCAGGATGGGGTCTCCTTTGTGTCCTTTGTGTCCTTCGGGATCCTGACGAGGTTCTTCAGCCCGGCTCTCTGCGGACCTGGTCGCCTATCGAGATCAAGCCGCCGGCGAGGATGTCGGCTCGCAGG
>JAJYXW010000058.1 GCA_021801525.1 Actinomycetes bacterium | reverse complement strand
CAGCTGACGCGACAGACGCGCCCACGGCGAGCTCGCAAGACAACTCCTCATCCAGCCGGGGCGGGAGCCTGTCCGGTCAGATGTCGTAGTACAGCATGAAGCCTCTGGAGGTTCCGGCTGGGGGGCTCTGTCGCGGAGAAGTGGTGCTCAGAGTGGGCAGGCGACGAGGCTGGTGCAGTCTCGTAGGCGCCCGGCGGCAGGAGTTCTAGACGCGAACCTAGACGTGAGTGATTCCCGCCGGGTGGTTGCCAGCCGCCGTGCGCTCAGCCCTACCTCGATCACGCGGTCGTCTTGTGGTGCGACCTCTCAACCTGGACCACCATCGCGCGATTGTACGGGGGCGGCGGGGAAGGCGCGAAGCGCTGCGCAGGGAGAGTCCTCCTGGGACCGTCGCGCTGGGTGTCGTCAAGGGCTGATGGGGGAGAGATCCTGCCCTGGCGGGTCCGTGCCCCCGCAGTTGCCCGCCGCCGAAGCCGCGTTTGCTGCTTGAGTGGCCTGAGCCAGCAGGCTGTTGGCCGCGGTGATCTCTGCGTTGATCTTCCCAGCCGTTGCCTGGAGGTCCGAATTCGCCTGCGCTTCCGCTGCCTGAACCTGCCCTCCGGTCGCGGCGTTGGGCAGCGCATCCTGAGGTGCCTCTGAGACAAACTGGTCGTAGGTGGCGTATGCGCTCTTGAGCGCTGCGATGTCCTGGGAGACGGTGTTGAGATCGTTCTGTGCACTTGACACATCCGCGCCAACGCTGCTGAGGTCTGCGGCAACCGTGCTTGCGTCGGCGTTCGCGTTGCTTGCGTCGGCACAGGTCTGGCCGTCGGAGTTGTTCGTGGGGTTGGCTTCCCCCTCGACCGTCTTCGCCTCCTGCTCCGTGGTCGTGAGATCCTTCTGCTCCTGAGCCACGTCGGACTTGACCTGGCTGACGTCGGCGGGCAGGTTCGCCTCGTCCTGGCTGAGCTGGCTCATGGCCCCCGCGAGGGCTTGGGCGTCCGAGTCGATCTGGGATTGGACCTGCTGCGCTGATGCCTGTTCGGCGGCCGCCTGGCTGGCTTGGCTGGCCTCCGTGTTGAGCTTCTGGACCGCCGTGTTGTACGCAGCAAGTGGGGCAGGGACGTAGACCGACGGGCTGACGGATCCATTGGAACCCTGGACATCGAGGACGATGTCGCCGTTTTGCACTTGCCCGGAGTAGGTGTTCCCTGCGATGGTGAGAGTCAGCTGCCCGTTGGTGTACGTTCCGCTCACCGGATCGCTCCCCGTCTGCACCTGGGTTGCCCCAGTGGGGAGCTCGGCGAGGTCGATTGTGCCGGAGACAGTCGTACCGACGACGCTCAGCTGGAGGACGGTCGCCCCGGCCGAGCTGGTTGCCACATAGGTCGCTGCGAGCTGGCTCGAGCTGGCTGGTTGGTTTCCGGGTGTATTCGCGCTGGGCGAGGCGCACGCCGAGAGCAACGGGACAAGGAGTAGCGCCGCCACGGCCGCCGAGCGGCTGGCGACCGGTCTGCAGAGCGTCATGGAAGAAACATAGACCCGCGGGGGTCGGCCCGGCCCACCCCTCGCCCCGCCGGCTGGGCAGCCACGCTGCTCCTGCCTCTCCGTGAGGGGCGGGAGCAGCATCGCGGAAACCATCGGCCGTCGCCCTTACCCAGGGTGGCCCAGGTTTGCATCCGCTGCCATCTCGATCCTGGGGGAGTACCGCCGGCGAACCTCGCCGAGGATGAGACTCGCGATCCCGAGAACGCCCACTGCGTACCGCCGCTGGTCGCTCCGATCGTTCAGCTTGTGGTGAGCGCTGTTGGCTACGGCGAGCACGAAGCCCACACCGATTTGCACCCAGCCCTGTTGTTCCGCTCCGGCGTCGCCGAGTGGGAGGTGTTGCTCGCTCAGCGCCTGCTTGAACACGTCAACTCGCCCCTTCACAGTTGGAGAGATATCACCCCAGATGCGGAGCCGATGCTCAACAAACGATGCTGCCTCGCGTGGGATCTTCTCCCAGTCCTGAGTTTCGACGAGTGTGCTGACGTGCGCCCAGAGCTCAGGATCTATCGTCTCCCCGTCGAGCTGGATATGACCTGGGCTCGGCGACGCGGCCTCCTGACGATCTAGCTCCCAGCGGACGTCATCGAGGATCGCGCGAGCCTGCTCCTTGGCTCTCTGGGTGGACTCAGCCTGGAGAAACATGGTCGTGAGTCTTCGCTCGGGTTGACCATAGACTCTCGAGAAGTCGGTTCGCCGGTCGAGTGGATTGGAGCGTACCACGGGCCTCCAGCGCAGATCGTCGAGCTTTTGAGCCAGCGCCGTGCTACCGCTCTGGAGGTCGAGAGTGAGACGGCGAAGACGCTCCATCCAGCTATCGAGCCTTGGATCATCCGGGCCGGTCAGCGCCCCGAGCTCGGTCTCCAGCTGGTCAACGGAGCGCCGGAGGTAGTCCAACGGGAGGGCCATCTCGCCCTCCTCACACCCCGAGCGTCGGGACCGACTCGACGATTTCGACGGTCTCTCCCGACACCCGCACGATCCTCGCGACGAGGTTCTCGATGTAGCGCCGGCCCGCCCGGTCGTTCGAGTCGGTCTTGATGCCCGACGCCCTATCGACCTTCATCTGGTATCGGTCGGTGAGCCACTTTGCCCACTTCGCAGCCGGTGCACGGCTCGTCCGTCCGAGGGGCCTTCTCAAGGCGCGACCCTCCTCTGGGAGCGGCAGCGCTGGTCCTCGCCGATCCGAGACAGTCGCTTCTCGGTGCCAGGGCGGTATGAGCCGTGTCGGCGGGGAGGGACCCCAGCGTCATCGAGGATGTCCCAGTTGAGCCCGTGTGGCGGGAGGAAGCGAGAGAGATCGCCTTCGAGAGCTACCCCCGCCACTGCGAGACGTCTCGGGCGCCGAGGTGCTGAAGCCTCTGCCGCTGTCCATCTGCCCGGATCCGTCACGCTGGTCGCCGACCCCCGCTGTGCGTTGCCCTTCACGCCGCCACCTCGGCGGCGAGACGCTCGGCCTGGTCCATCACGAGGGCGATGGCCGAGTCTTGCCTGTCGGGAGGGTAGTGGTACCTCACCAGGAGCCGCTTGATCCGGCTGCGCAGGAGCGCGCGGACCTGCTCCTTCTTGTCCCAGTCGACGCTGGTGTTCTGGCGGACGGCGGTGACCAGCTCTTGAGCAATTCGCTTGAGCGTCTCGTCGCCCAGCTCCATGACGGCCGAGTCGTTCTGGCACACCGCGTCGTAGAAGGCGAGTTCGTCGTCGCGCAGCCCCAGGCGAGCGCCCCGGTCGTATTCGGGTCGGAGCTGCTGGGCCATCGCCACCAGCTCGGCGATCACCTCGGCAGCGGTGAGGGAGCGGTTGTTGTACGCCCGCATGGCCCTCTCCAGCATCTCGGAGAACTTGCGCTCGGCAACGACGTTGGTCTTCGCGAGGATGCGGACCTCGGAGCTGAGGACCCGGCGAAGCAGCTCGATCTGGAGGTTGGGCCTCGGGTTGGTGGCGGCCCGGCGAGCGAAGTCCTCATCGATGAGGCTCAGGTCGGGCCGCTCGAGGCCAGATGCGGCGTAGATGTCGACCACCCCCGACGCAGACACGGCCTCGGAGACGACCTGGCGGAGCGCGGTCTCGGCCTCGAGGTGGCTCCCGCCCCCAGTGCTCTCGGCGGTCCGGCTCCGGCGGATCTCGACGCCGACCGCCTGGAAGAACGCCATGTCGTCCCGGTACGCGGCAGCTTCCGGCAGTGCTGCGCAGATGGCGAAGGCTTGGCGGGCTCTCCGCTCGTGGTGGACGAAGCGCTCCGCGAGGTCCATCTCGACGCCGCCGAGGAGGTGGTCGAGCGCCTCCATCAGCGCCTCGATCCTGGCTCGGTCGCTCCCCGATTCGAGCGCTTCGCGCCACGGGCAGCCGTAGAGCAGCTCGGAGCAGACCTCGTGCGCCTCGACCAGCGCGGTGAATGCCTCGGTGATCGGGGCGCCGACCTCCTCACGCTCGCGGTCCCTCGCGGTGTAGTCGGCGAGCGCGGCGCGCAGGCTCTCCGCGATCCCGATGTAGTCGACCACCAGCCCACCGGGCTTGTCCCTGAAGGTGCGATTCACTCGGGCGATCGCCTGCATGAGGGCTGCGCCCTTCATCGGCTTGTCGACGTACATGGTGTGGAGCGAGGGGGAGTCGAAGCCGGTCAGCCACATGTCCCGCACGATGACCAGCTCCAGGGGGTCGTCCGGGTCCGTGGCCCGCTTCTTCAAGTCCCTGAGGCGGTCCTTCGTGCGGACATGCGCGTTGAGCTCGGGGCCGTCTGACGCCGACCCGGTGATCACCACCTTGATCCTCCCCGCGTCGTCGTCCGGGGAGTGCCAGTCGGGGCGAAGCTTGACGATCTCGTCGTAGAGCGCCGCACAGATGCGCCGGGACATGCAGACGATCACGCCCTTGCCCAGCATGGCAGTCCGGCGGGCTTCCCAGTGGGAGACGATGTCCGCGGCGACCTGGGAGACACGCTTGTCCGCGCCGACGATCGCCTCGACACGAGCCCAGCGGGACTTGAGGCGGTCCCGCTCGTCGGCCTCGACCGCCTCGGTTGCCTCCTCGAAGGTGGCGTCCAGCTCGGATCGGACATCATCGGGTAGGTCCACCTTCGCGAGACGTGCCTCGTAGTACACCTTGACCGTCGCCCCGTCCTGGACGGCCTGGGTCAGGTCGTAGACGTCGATGTACTCGCCGAAGATCGCCCGGGTGTCCTTGTCCTCGGCCTCGATCGGGGTGCCGGTGAACCCCATGAACGTTGCGTTGGGCAGCGCGTCGCGGAGGTTTCGGGCCAGGCCGTCGATCAGGTCGTACTGGGTGCGGTGCGCCTCGTCGGCGATCACCACGATGTTGGAACGTGCCGACAGCAGAGGGAAACTGCGATTGGCGTCGCGCTCGGGCTTGGTCCGCCCGAACTTCTGCATCGTCGAGAAGACGATCCCACCCGACGCCCGCTCAGCGAGCACCCGGCGCAGATGCTCCCGTGACTCGGCCTGGAGGGGCCGCTCTGGAAGGGTTCGGGAAGGGGCGAACACCTCGTCGAAGAGCTGGTCGTCCAGGTCGTTCCGGTCGGTGATGACCACGACAGTCGGGTTCTCCATCGCTGGGTAGCTCATCAGCTTGGTGACACAGAACAGCATCTCCAAGCTCTTGCCCGAGCCCTGGGTGTGCCATACCACCCCCGCCCTGCCATCGCCTCGGCCCATCGCCTCCAGAGTGGCCGCCACCGCCTTGTTCACGGCGTGGAACTGGTGGTACTTGGCCACGCGCTTCACCAGCCCAGCTCGCTCGTCCGAGAAGCTCACGAAGCTGCGAACCAGATCGAGGAAGCGGGCAGGCTCGAAGACCCCGCGGACCAGTACCTCCATCTCCGGGCTGCCAACCGGGGCTGACCTGGTCCCGTCGATGGTCTTCCAGGGAGCGAAGTGCTCGAAGTGTTCCGGCAGCGGCCCGATTCGCGCCTGGGTGCCCGTCGAGATCACACAACAAGCGTTGAAGCTGAGCAAGGCCGGAATCTGCGCGGCGTAGGTGCGGAGCTGCTCGAACGCTCCACGCAGCGTCGCTCGCTCCTGGCCAGGCACCTTCAACTCGATCAGGCCGAGCGGGATGCCGTTCACGAACGCCACCACGTCCGCTCTCCGGGTGTGGCGGTCTCCCTCGACGCTGAACTGGTTGACCACCACGAAGTCGTTGCGGGCTGGATGGTCGAAGTCGACCAGACTGGCCAGGTCCGACCGAACCGACCCGTCCGGAAGGTGCCGCTCGACCGGCACGCCCCGGGTCAACATGGCGTAGGTTCGCCAGTTCTCCGCCCTCAGGTCCACGCTCTCGGGCCGGCGGAACGTCGCGACCACGTCCGATTCCTCCGCCGGCGACAGCTGCGGGTTCAGCCGTTCGACGGCCGGGTGCAGGCGGCTCTCCAACAAGGCGTCGCGATAGGAGCCACGCTCCGCCCGAGGCTCGCCGGGCGCGATCTCCGGGCCGTAGAGGACCTGCCAGCCGAGGCTGGCGAAGTAGTCGAGACAGACCTCCTCGACCGCCGACTCAGCGATGTAGCCGGTCACTGTCTCGCTCGCAAGCTAGGTCCACACCCAGTCACGGCAGCTATGGCACCATGCGAGCGAGGTTGTCCTCTTCCGGCACCGCGGGCACTTCCGTGTCGGCAGTACAGCGCTTATGATCGGTCGCCATGGGAGCCATGGGAAGTCGGCTCCGCTCGCCTTCTGCGCCATCGTGGTATCTCCTGTTCCCTAGACTGCCCGGGCTACTAGTGACTCCTGATCCCGCACCTGCAGGTCTCCAGAGAGAAGCTTTGGGAGAAGAACGGCCCTTAGCATGGCGAGACAAATTGATTCTTTCCTCAGAACTCCAGCAAGACCCACTGCAGCGGTGATAACCCCCATTAATTCTTCCCCAAGGGCCTCAGGGTCAGGAACTTTCAACGCGAGCACGTCATCCACCGACACCCTCTGGTGACTACCGGTAGTTCCCCTCACCATCTCAGCGAGCTGAGACGAGAACTGAGCGGAAGCGCACAGCGCCCACAGAACCTCGACTGGGTAGTCATGACTCGGTACCAGCCCAACAAACTCTGTCGAAGTGACGGCTGAGCGAGATCCTGTGGGCACGGCCATCCACACCCGAGGGATATGAGGATTCAGCTTGGAAACGAGGACAGTTGGTCCGTTCAGAAGGAACTTGCCGCTCTTGATCGCAGCTCCGTTCTCGACACGAGGCAAGCGACTGCCATCAAAGGCTGGGAGGCTGAAATGTTCCACCTCCTGGTTTGCGAAAACGGACGGTGCTACGAAGTCTCGGTGGACTTCAGCAACCTCGCCAACTGTCGTTGTGGCCATCGTTGACCAGGAGGCGTCGATAGCGAGACGCTCAACCGTCTCCACGCTCCGCCGGTTCGCTTCGATCTTGTCGTCGAGCGCCCCGAGCACCTCGCCGATCGCCTGCTGTTCGGAGAGGGGGGGGAGATCGAGCTGCAGCCCAGCGATGTGGCTTTTGGTGAGAGCTGGGCGGGTTGCACCTGACCCCGCAAGCGCCAGCAGATGCGACTTCATGCGGGGATCAACCAGGAGTGCGTGAAGATAGCGGCTGTCAAGCGCACGTGTATCTGGACGAATGATCATCACATGCTGGCTAACCCGGGCGGGAAGGACGGTGTCCGGTACAAGACAGCAGCGAGCAACGGATTCGCCTGTGATGTTGAGTAGCACATCCCCTTTAGCAATAGCAACTCCGTCGAGAGCCTTCGCTGCAAGATCATCAATATGAGCCAGGCCATCGGAGACAAAGCGGCAGTCGTCGACATTCTGCGATCTGATCAATGCGATACCGGTGTCAATGTAGACGGAACTGCCACCTCGGGGGGTGGCCCCGCTGCCGATCTTCACTGTGACGTCCCCGAGCCTGACCGTCCGGGTGTGCTCACACATCCAGGTGCTCCAGCACTCGCGTCACCCGCTCCCGGAGCCGGTCGCTTTCCTCGAAGGCCTCGTAGAGCTTGCGCTTCAGCCGGTTGATCTTGTCCCCGATCGGCTCGTCATCTTCCTCGGCTGCCTCGCTGCCGACGTAGCGCCCAGGCGTGAGGACGAAGCGATGGGAGGCGATCTGTTCGACGGTGGTCGAGGCGCAGAACCCAGGCACGTCTTCGTAGGGCTCCGTGTCGGGTGCGCCTCGCCAGGCGTGGTATGTCCCGGCGATGCGGGCGATGTCCTCGTCGGTGAGCTCCCGGTGGGTGCGGTCGACCATCGCCCCGAGCTTTCGCGCGTCGATGAAGAGCACCTCCCCTCGCCGGTCCCGCCAAGTTGGGGTGCCGGGTCTGGTGTGGCCGTTGCCCTTGTCGCGGTTCAAGAACCAAAGCGACACGGGGATCGGGGTCGAGTAGAAGAGCTGGCCAGGGAGGGCCACGATGGCCTCTACGAGGTCACCTTCGACCATCGCCTGGCGGATCTGGCCCTCGCCGGACTGCTGGGATGAGAGCGACCCGTTGGCAAGCACGACGCCAGCGACGCCCCTCGGTGAGAGGTGCGAGGCCATGTGTTGGAGCCACGCGTAGTTGGCGTTCCCGGCTGGCGGGACCCCATAGCGCCAACGGGCATCGTCCCGGAGTTGCTCACCGCCCCAGTCCGAGACGTTGAAAGGTGGGTTCGCGAGGATGTAGTCGGCCTTCAGGTCTGGGTGGAGGTCCTCGTGGAAGCTATCGGCCCACCGGGGTCCGAGGTCCGCCTCGATACCGCGGATGGCGAGGTTCATCTTGGCGATGCGCCAGGTGGTGTCGTTGGACTCCTGGCCGTAGACGGCGATGTCGTTGCGCCGGCCGCCGTGGGCCTCGACGAAACGCTCCGACTGTATGAACATTCCGCCCGAGCCGCAGCACGGGTCGTAGATCCGGCCCTCGTAGGGCTCGATCATCTCGACGAGGGTCTTTACAACCGACCGGGGCGTGTAGAACTCGCCGCCGCCCTTGCCCTCTGCCGATGCGAAGCGTCCGAGGAAGTACTCGTACACCCGCCCCAGGATGTCCTTCTCGCGGTGCTCGGCCGATCCGAGCCCGATGCCCGAGATCAGGTCTACCAGCTCGCCGAGCCGGCGAACATCGAGGGCGGGACGAGAGAAGGTCTTGGGCAGAACGCCTCGCAGGATGGGGTTGTCGAGCTCCACGAGGTCCATGGCGTTGTCGATGAGCTTGCCGATCTCGGGCTGCTTGGCGTTGGCCCGCAAGTGACTCCACCGGGCCTCGGGCGGCACCCAGAACACCCCCTCGGCGGTGTACTCGTCTCTCGACTCCAGCAGCTCCTCGGCTTCGGCGGCACCGAAGCCCTCCGCCTCGAGGTCGGCGGCGAGATGGTCCCGGCGTTCTTTGAACGCGTCGTCTACGTACTTGAGGAACACCAGGCCGAGCACGACGTGCTTGTACTCGCTGGCGTCCATCGACCCGCGGAGCTTGTCGGCGGCCTTCCAGAGGGTGTCCTCGAAGCCGAGGGGCTGCGCCCCGTTGGCCTTTCTCCCCTGTCCGCTCTGACTCTGAACGGGCGGCGCCGCCTGCGGAGACGAGGGCGGCTTATCGCTCTCCGTGGTCGCAACAGAGAGCTGGGCTCGCAACGCCCGCCCCTTTTCAGTCAGCGCCAGGCTGCCGCCGCGTCCCCGGCCGGCCACGACCAGTCCGAGGGCCTTGAGCGCGGCCGACGCCTCCGCGTAGCGGTCCGGGTCCAGCCGGAGACTCTCCCGCAGACGGAGGTTCCCGCTTGTGGAGCCGTCGGCGGGCAACGCTTCGATGATCTGGAGAGCGCCTACTGGCAGCTCGTCAGCCACGGCGCACTCCCCATCGGTCACTCGCGTGCCGGGGCCTGTCCTCGGCCCAACGCCGAACGTCTTCCCACTCCCACGCGACGGCCTTGCCCACCCGACCGACAGGTGCGGGGAACTCCGGGCGCTGCCGCCAGAGCCGCACCGCCTCTCTGCTCACCCCGAGCCTCCGGCCGATCTCCGCCCCCGAGACGATCTCCACGGAGCGCATCTTGACACATGCCAACCGCCCGGTCCGGCGAGGGGGGTCTCCCCGGGCGTGGTCATCGCAGGCTTCCTCCCTCTTCGCTCCGGTCGCGCTTGCACCGCTTGCGCGTTGCAGAGGGGAGCGCGAGCCCTACCTCTTCTTCCGCCGCCCCGACCGCACTACGGTCCCCCCTGGTGCCGTCCTATCCCCGACCCGATCCCGCCTGGCTCGCCGAGCAGTACGGCTCGGGCCGCACGCAGGACGACCTCGCCGCCGAGCTCGGGGTCAGCCGGAGCACCGTCCGCGCGTGGCTCCATGCGGCGGGGATCCCCACCCGCCCGGGCGGGCGACCCTCCCGGATGCCACTCGAAGAGCTCGAAGAGCTCGTCGCGGCTGGCGCCACGGCCTACGAGATCGCCGACCGGTACGGGCTGCACGAGGTCACCGTCCGCCAGGTCTGCGAGCGCCACGGCCTGAAGCTGCGCCCCATGCGCCCGTCCCTCGATCAGGAGACCGCCCAAGCGATCTGCGCCGCCTACGCCGAGGGGTCCACCTACGCCGAGCTCGCGGAGCGCTTCGGTGTCTCGCGCCACTGGATCGCTTGGCTCGCCCGGGAGGGTCGGCTCACCCCGCGGCCCCGCTACGTCGTTCGCGTCCCGGCCGAGGAGATCCTCGCCCGCTACGACGCCGGTGAGGCGCCGAGTCGCATCGCCGAAGCGCTCGGCGTCGGCAGGGGCAGCGTGCGCTACTGGATCACCAAGCGCCGGGGCGAGCCCCCCGAGCCGCTTCGCCCCGACGCGCTTCGCGAGAGGCTTCGCGAGGGTGCGGAAGTGCGAGAGCTCGCAGTCGAGGCAGGGGTCTCCTTGACCGTGCTCTACCGGGCGATCGGTGCGGCACACGCCTCGCACCTCCTCCGGAGCCGTCCCGTCGACCCGGCCGAGGTGCGCCGAGGCCTCGCTGAGGGGCGCAGCATTCTCGAGCTCGCTGCGCGCTGGAACACCACGCCCGGGGTGGTGCGCCGGATTCTCCGATGAGCGTGCGAGCCCCTGTTCGTGCATGACCCCGCTGGGCGAGGTGACGCCGACGAGCGCCGCCGACTCGCGGGCCACGACTCTCGGAGCTCGAGCATCCTCTCCGTCCTCGCCGATCGCCCCTCGGGGGCAGCTGCTCTCCGTCAGCCGGCCGTCGCCGCAGAGCCCCCGGTTCAGCGCTCGTCGGGGCCACGCAGGCACGCGAGTCCCGGATGGCTGATCAGTGCGTCGAGACCGTAGAGGTGTGCGACGGCTGCCACGGCCACGACGGGAGCGGCAGCGCCGGCGAGGCAGTAGCGCCAGCCGTCCGGGCCGTCGAGGATGACGCGGTCCGCTTCGAGCTCGACGACGCAGCCGGCGACGTCACGCCAGCCGATGCCGAACAGATCCCCGCTCGGAAGCCTCCCCACGAGGCGCAGGCTCGTGAGCCAGCAGGAAACCATCCCCCACCGGCTCCACCCCGCCCAGCCGGGAGGCTTCGACCAGAGCTCGAGCGCGACCTCCCGCCAGACGATCTCGCCGGCCCCGAGGACGATGCCGAGGTCGGTAAGGGGACGGTCCGGCTGGACGCCACCGAGGAGGTCCACGACCAGGCTGCGCGCCTCGTTGCGGGCGACCGCCGCGGGCGAGAGCCTCCGGCGTTGCCCCCGTCGATCCTGGCGGAGCCTCACAGCTCCGGCTCCGCTCGCTCCGGGGTGACGGACGAGCTCGGCCCACGGGCGGTCGTGTGGTTCTCGGCGCCGAGCGCTGACGCCCGCCTTGCGGCAGCGGCGGCCCGGCGAGCGTGGCCGAGCTGCTCGATGTTCGCCTCCGCCTCGGGCTCGCCGAGCGGACTCGCTCCGGAGATCCCCCAGCGCTCCCGGTAGGCGGCGATCGTGGCGAGCGCCTCTCGCCAGGCGAGCCGGCGGGCCGGGTCGACCGGCTCGGTGCCGAGACGAGCCGGCCAGGCTGCACCGCCAGAGAGCGCCTCGTCGACGAGCTGGCTCGCACGGCGCTCGATCGCGTCTGCTCGCTCGTCGAGGCTGCGCCGAAGCTCTGGATCCTCGACGCCACTTGCCCGCGGGAGGAGCCCGACGATGCGTGCACCCCGACGCTCGGTCCTCCCCGACGCATGCGACCAGCGCTCGAGGCGGGCGCGCAGCACGGCGGCCACGTCGACGGCGTCGTCCAGCGCGCCTTCTCCGACCAGGTGGGGGGCAGCTCGCTCGAGGTCGAGCCCTCGGGCGTCCGCTTCGCGAAGGGCTGCGAAGAGCGGCCCGGCCGCATCACTCGTGAAAAGACCCTCGAGCTGCTCCGTCGAGAGCCCCGAGGAGGCGAGGAGGCCCATCCAGCGCTGCTCCAGGGCGGTCCGGGCGAGGGTCTGGTACTCGGCGAAGAGGCGCTCGAGGTGCTCCGCGTCGCCGAGCGCCCGGCGCATCGCCTCGTGTGCCGCGAGGTCGCCGCCGGGCCGGGCGAGCACGCGGGCGAGGACCTCGCGTGGGCTCTGCCGGGGGCCGTCTTGGTGCGCGCTCTCGGGATCTGCGTCGAAGGAGGTGTCGACGTAGAGCCGGTTCTCGAGCCGCCCTCGGGTCGCTGCGACGTAGAGCGCCTCGCGCACGGTCGTCGGTGAGACGAGCGCGTGCGCGCTGTCCACCGTGCGGCCCTGGGCACGGTGGGTGGTGGTGGCGTAGGCGAGCTCGACGTGCGCTGCGACGTAGTCGGGCGAGAGACGGACCGCTGCGTTGCCCGAGGCTCGCCTCACCTCGAGGCTCCCGTCGCCGCACGTTCCGGTGACGACCCAGCGGTCACCGTTCTTCACGAAGGAGCGACCCGTGCGGACGCTCCGGTCGTTTCGCCGGGTGACGACCTCGTCCCCGACGCCCGCCTGTGCCCCGTCCGCGAGGGTGACGCCGGTCGGTGCCACCGCACCGATTGCGGTGCGTTCCGAGCGGGCACGCCGGTTGAGCTCGCTCACACTGGCTGCGTCGGGCGCGAGCATGAGACTCGACAGCCCGGCTTCGGTGTCCCGTTTCCAGGCCAGGTAGAGCGCGTCGAGGAGCTCCTCTCTGCTCCCTCCGACGATGCGCCCCGCCTCCTCGTAGGCGCCGAGCGCGGAGGGATCCCCGAGCCGCAGCCGTCCCGCGGCGTCGGCCTCCCAGGCCATAGCGAAGCGGCGCACCTCGGTCAAGCTCGCGACGAGCGTCCCCCGCTCCGCGACGAGGAAGGAGAAGGCACCACCCGCGTCGACGGCGCCGAGCTGTGCGGGATCACCCACCAGGAGCACCTTCGCACCGGCGGCCCTGGCTGCGACGACGAGCTCGTCGAGCACCGCCGTCGAGGCAAGGCTCGCCTCGTCCACGATCACGAGCTGGCCCGGTCGGACTGCCCGGTTCTCGATCTCGCGGTCGAGGAGCCGGAGGGCCGCCCGATGGCGGATTGCGCTACGCGAACTCGGGTGCGCGTGGGGCTGGAGGCTCGCCGCGAGGCGTCGGCGTTCGGCCCGAAGCGCTGTGAGTCGGCGATGCTCGACGAGGAACTTGGCAGTGTTCTCGCAGCTGATGTCGAGCTCCGTCCCGAGCACCTCGGCGGCCGCCGCCGAGGGCGCAAGGCCCACGACGGAGCCCGGCCCGTGGACCGCCTCCCAGGCCGCACGGATCCCTGCCATGGTCGTTGACTTCCCGGTCCCTGCCGGGCCGACCAAGAGGTCGAGGACGCTTCCCGAGGTCGCGATGCGCTCGAGGGCCAATGCCTGGTCCGCCCCGAGGCCGTAGGACCGGCCGGGCAGAGCGGCGTCCGCGACGGCGGCGACAACCGAGGCGGGGACGCTCGGGCCGCTCCTGTCCTCGGCCGCCTCGAGCAGCCGGGCCTCGGCCTCGAGCAGTGCCCGCGTGGTGTAGGTGACGCGGCTCTCCGGGTGCAGGC
>JAJYXW010000093.1 GCA_021801525.1 Actinomycetes bacterium | reverse complement strand
CCCCGGGTAGGGGAGCCCCGGGTAGGGGAGCCCCGGGTAGGGGAGCCCCGGGTAGGGGAGCCCCGGGTAGGGGAGCCCCGGGTAGGGGAGCCCCGGGTAGGGGAGCCCCGGGTAGGGGAGCCCCGGGTAGGGGAGCCCCGGGCAGGAGGAGCGAGCGTGACGGAGGGGAAAGGCGTTACGGGAAGAAGGTGGCCGATCGCGCGGATCGGGGCCTAGGTGGCGAGCAAGTGGAGGGTCGCCAAGCCGTGCGCGAGCTCCTCGTCGCAGGACGGCGTCCTGTCAGGGAGATCTGGATCGCCGCCGGTCTGGACCCCTCCAAGCAGCTCGACGAAATCGAACGGCTGGGTGTACAGAGACGGACCAGGGTGAACGTGGTGCCGCGGGGCCGCCTCGAGCGGGCAGCCAGGACGGAGTCGCACCAAGGTGTGATCGCCTGGGCACGTGAGATCGAGGAGGCCGACCTCGGCTCACTCGTATCTCCGAGCGGCGACCACGTCACACCGCTGCTGCTGGTGCTGGACGGCGTCACCGACCCCCATAACCTCGGTGCGCTGCTTCGCACCGCCTCGTGTGCCGGCATCACTGGCGTGGTGCTGGCCCGCCATCGCTCGGCGCACGTGACGCCCTCGGCGGCCAAGGCCGCAGCGGGGGCTATCGAGCACGTACCCATCGCGCTCGCTCCCGGTATCCCCGCGGCATTGGCGCAGATGGAACGCTCGGGCATGTTCACGATAGGGCTCGACGCCACAGCAGACAGGTCGATCTACGATCTCGGCACCGAGCTGGCGGGGCCGGCAGCAATAGTGCTCGGAAGCGAGGGAAGCGGTCTGCCTCCCCTGACGAAGCGGCGTTGCAGCGTTCTCGCCTCCATACCTTTGGCAGGTGCGATCAGATCTCTGAACGTCGCTGCGGCAGGAGCTATCGCGTGCTTCGAGGTGTGCCGGCGCCGGACCTCGAGCAACTGAGGAACCGGGTGCCCGCTGGGCTCAGGTGCTCAGCCGCTCAGCACGGGCAACACCACCGAGCAGCGCGGTGCGAACGTCGGGCTGTCCGATCCGAGGGCGTTCATCACGTCCTGCAGGGCAACGGGGTCGTAGATGATGCCGATGTGCTCCGTGTAGTCCGTGGAACACTGGTCTTGCAAGGTGATGTTCTGGACCTGGTCTGCCGGTCCGCTCAGGAACGCCGAGGTGTAGGGCGTCACCACCTCGTCGTACTTCGACTCGATCACCACATACTTCGGACCGGGCACCGTGTCCCCATGGGCGTTCAGCTTCTGGAGGAAGCTCGATCCCACCACCTGCTGCTGACAAGCCGTGCACCCGAGCTGGCTCAGGTTCGGGAACCCCAGCTTCTCCAGGGCGGCGAGCAGGTTGGTGATCCCGTCTGCATTGGTGCCATGGTTGGACGGGGCCAAGCCGACCAGCATGTTCACCTTCGAAGCGCCTCCCAGGAAGTCGATGTAGTACCTGGGCATCATCCCACCCTGGGAGTGCCCGACCATGTCCACCTTGGGAGCCCCGGTTGCAGACAGCACCTTGGCGACGAATGCTCCGAGCTGGGCAGCCGACTGTGGAATGGGCCCGAGCCCGTAGAAGCGCCCGAGCGTTTCCGAGTCGGCGCCGTAGTTGAGCCCGAACACGCAGTAGCCGGCGTTGGCAAGCATCGGGGAGAGAGCCTGCCAGCTGAAGGCCTCGCTGGCGAAGGTGCCATGCACCAGGATCACCGGGTACGGATGAGCGGCTGTCGGCTTGCACGACCAGTTGTTCATTCCTGGCGGCATCGACTGCGGAGCAACCAGCTCCTCCTCGAAGCCGGTCAGGATCGTCCCCACGGGCAGCTTCGAGGTGCTCGACGTCCCCGCCCCGGGCGGCGAGGGAAACGGCGACGAGGCGCCGAGAGAAGCACACGCTCCGGCCAGCATCGGGAGCACTCCCATCACCATCACGGCCAACCAACCCCTGCGAGCCATCAATCGCCCCCTGTAGTCCGCTCACCGCACCAGCCGTTTACCGAGCAGCGCTCCGGGCACGCATGCCGCTCCGCAGCGTGCAAGTACCTGACACGCCAGCATTGCCGACAACCACTGGCAATGCCCACTGGCAATGCCCACTAGCAATGCCCACTAGGCACGCCCAGGCGCGCGCCTAGTGCAGTTGTTGACAATAGTGTCAACAAGCGGGGAAGTCAAGGGCGTCGCAATGGGGCGGGCCTCGGCTTGCCTACCGGCAGGGGCATGGCGCCACCCGCGGGCGGCCTGCCGCGGCGAGACTGCTTGCCGTGAACCTGCACGAAGAGCGGACCAGGGATCGCAATCTCAGGATCGTGGGCATAGGGGGCCTCGTGGGGATGGCGGTCGTCCACCTGAACCTCTACTGGCGTGAGGACTACAGGCTGATCCCGACCATCGGCTGGCTGTTCCTGCTGACCGTGCTGAGCGCCCTTGTCCTGGCCGTAGCCATGGCACTGCACCCTGCCCGGCTCGTAGCCCTTGGATCTGCGCTCTTCGCTCTGGGCACGCTGGCCTCCTACGCCGTAGCGCTCACCCGCCCTCTCTTCGGCTTCGAGGAGCCGGGCATCTCCTATTCCGGGGGAGTGGCGATCGCCTCCGAGGTGCTGGCTGCTCTGGCGCTGGGCGCCTGGGCCTGGAAGGCTAGGCGACCGTAGCGATGAACCGAGAGCAATGATCCGGGAAACCATGCGAACCTTCTCTCGCCACCCTGCATACCGGGCACACCGGTCTCACCCTGCTCACCGCGCGCTTTTCCGCTTGCCACCTCGATCCCGCCAGGCTGGGATCACGCTCGCTGCGCTCGTGCTGGCCGGGATCACGCTCGCGGCGTGCTCCGGATCGCCCGCCCCGGCGACCCCTGCCGGCGTGCCTACTATCGCCGTTCGCCCGAGCTCGTACGGGCCGATCCTCACCACGGGCACGGGCTACACCCTCTACATGTTCACCCTCGACACACGCACCCGGAGCCACTGCCCTCGCGGCGCCTGCACCGCTCTCTGGCCGCCGCTCGAGGTGAACGGGCGCCCGACCGCCGGGAAGGGAGTAGACAAAGCGCTGATCGGGGAGATCGCCAGGCCAGGCGGATCCCACCAGCTCACCTATGCCGGCCACCCCCTGTACCGCTACAGCGTCGACGGCTCGCCAGGCGCGACCGAGGGTCAGGCTCTGGAGCAGTTCGGCGGGCTGTGGTACGTGCTGTCACCCAGCGGGAATGTGATCGAGCGCCAGCCATCGTAGGATCGTAAGGGTGAAGCTCGCGCCATCTGCAACGGGAGAGGCCCGAAGGTGAACGAGGCCGAGGGGCTGGTCGACGCACTCGGGCGCCCGCTTCGCGACCTGAGGGTATCGGTAACCGACCGCTGCAACTTTCGCTGCACCTATTGCATGCCCCGGGAGCACTTCGGCCGCTCGCATCAGTTCCTCCCTCGAGCGGAGTTGCTCAGCTTCGAAGAGATCGAGCGGCTTTGCCGGGTGTTTGTCGGTCTCGGCGTGAAGAAGATCCGGATAACAGGGGGAGAACCGCTGCTCAGACGAGGGCTCCCGCAGCTCGTGTCCATGCTCTCGCCACTCGGTGTCGACCTCGCCCTCACGACGAACGGATCGCTGCTGGCGGCTCTAGCCGGCCCCCTCGCGCTCGCGGGTCTGCGCAGGGTGACAGTGAGCCTCGACGCGCTGGACGACCCCACGTTCGCCGCCATGACCGACGGCCGCACCCGTGTAGAAGAGGTACTGGCCGGCATTGCCGCCGCGGAGCATGCCGGGCTCGCGCCACTGAAGGTGAACGCCGTCGTTCGCAAGGGAGTGAACGAGCACTCGATAGTCCCGCTGGTGCGCCACTTCACCGGGAGCGGCCACGCCGTGCGCTTCATCGAGTACATGGACGTCGGCTGCAGCAACTCGTGGGACCTCCGGGACATCGTGCCTGCGCGGGAGATCCTGAGGACCATAGAAGAGCATTTCCCGCTCGAGCCGTTGGAGCCTGCGGCGACAGGCGAGGTGGCTCGCAGGTACCGCAGGCGAGACGGCGGTGGGGAGATCGGAGTGATCTCCTCGGTGAGCTCCCCGTTCTGCAACGACTGCGTACGCGCCCGCTTGTCGAGCGATGGGAAGCTCCATACCTGCCTGTTCTCGAGCTCCGGCACGGACTTGAAGACCCCTTTGCGCCTGGGAAGCTCCGATGCGGAGCTGGCCGGGATCGTGGCATCCGTATGGGCAGCGAGGGAAGATCGCTACTCGGAGCTTCGCTCCAGCCGATCTCGCACGAACGGCGGACCGACGCCGAGCACCCCCGTACAACTCGCGCGCCCCGGCCAGGCGTCGCGCAAGATCGAGATGTCCTACATAGGTGGATAGTGGGCATAGGTGGATAGTGGGCATAGGTGGATAGCAGACCGCTGATCTCGCTGGCCGACGCGAAGGACGCCCTGAGGGGGCTCTTCTCACCGCTGCCAGCAGTCGAGCGCGCCCTCGGGGAGTGCTCGGGCCTCGTCACAACCGAAGCTGTTGTCGCCTCGGAGCCTGTCCCACCTTTTGCCAATAGCGCCATGGACGGCTATGCGCTCCGTGCCGCCGAGACGGCAGCGCTGCCTGCTCGCCTCGCCGTCGTGGGCACGCTGCCCGCCGGAAGCACGTCGGGCCCTGCTGTCGGCGCCGGCCAGGCTGCCCGCATTATGACCGGGGCCCCGATGCCGCCGGGTGCTGACTCGGTCGCGATGCTCGAAGTGACCCGCGACCTGGAAGATGGTCGCGTCGAGGTCCTTACAAGCGTGCGGCCCGGTGAGAACGTGCGCATGGCCGGCGAGGATGTCGGCGCAGGGGACACCGTCTTCGAGGCCGGGACCGAGCTCTCGCCAGCCCACTTGGGAGTGCTCGCCAGCTTGGGCATCGAGACCGTCCGGGTCCACCGGCGCCCGAAGGTCGGCGTCTTGTCGAGCGGCGACGAGCTCGTCGCCGGCAGGTCGCACCCGCTGCGTCCCGGTGCCATCAGGGACGCCAACCGCCCGGCACTCCTCGCTCTAGTGGAAGAAGCCGGGTGCGAGCCGGTGGACCTCGGCATCGTTCCCGACGACGAGGCGTCGCTCCGCCGAGCCATGAGCGAAGGCGCGGAGCTGTGCGACGCGCTGCTGACGAGCGCCGGAGTGAGCCTCGGCGACTTCGACCACGTGCGCCGCGTGCTCCTGGAGCTCTCGGGTGGCACCATGACCTGGCTCGAGGTGGCAGTCAAGCCGGCCAAGCCGCTCGCCTTCGGTGCCGTGGGCTCGACTCCCGTTGTAGGCCTGCCGGGCAACCCGGTTGCAGCGCTGGTGAGCTTCGAGCTTTTCGCCCGCCCAGGGCTTCGCACCATGCTGGGCTCCCGCCATCCGGAGCGATCCAGGGTTACAGCCATCGCTGGTCACGATCTGCCGAGACGCCCGGACGGCAAGCTCCACCTGGTTCGCGTGGTGCTGTCGCCAGGTGACAGCGCTGCGCTCGTCGCCAGAAGCTCGGGCGGACAGGGATCCCACCAGCTCGCAGCCATGGCTCGCGCGAACGCCCTGGCGTTGCTCCCCGACGGCCCTGGTGCGAGCGCAGGCGAAGATCTCGAGGTCATGCTGCTTCGTCCCTGGTGAGGGGCGCGTAACGATGCACGCCGCGGGCACGCCGCGGGCACGCCGCGGGCACGCCGCGGGCACGCCGTGATCGGCCCTGGCTATGCCCATATCGCCAATGTCCACCTAGGCGCCCCAAGATCCTCCCTCTACGATTCTCGTATCCGAGGGAGAGGGACGCTCCGTAATGAACGCGACGCTTGCTGAAGGTGCCACACGCCACGATGGCGCGCGCTCTGCTGGGGGGTCGAACGCAAGCCCTCGGAGGGATCCTCTATGGGTGAAGGTTCTGGACCAGACGCGCTGCATCGGTTGCCACGCCTGCACCACCGCCTGCAAGTCCGAGAACGAGGTGCCCCTGGGAGTGAGCCGCACCTACGTCAAGTCCGTAGACGTGGGCCGGTGGCCCCAGGTGCGCCGGGCGTTCCAGGTGACCCGCTGCAACCAGTGCGAAGATGCTCCGTGCGTGGCAGCATGCCCAACCGCCGCCATGTACCGGCGGCCCGACGGGATCGTGGACTTCGACAAGTCCGTCTGCATCGGGTGCAAGGCGTGCATGGCTGCCTGTCCCTACGACGCAATCTTCATCAACCCCGATGACCACTCGGCCGAGAAGTGCAACTTCTGCGCGCACCGTCTCGAGGTAGGCCTCGAGCCTGCCTGCGTGGTCGTATGCCCGACCGAGGCGATCCTCGTGGGCGACGTGAACGACCCGAGCTCCAAAGTCGCCAAGATCGTCCAACGCCAGCCGGTCGCCGTACGTCGCCCCGACAAGGCCACACGTCCCAAGGTCTTCTACGTAGGGGCTCATCAGGCCACCCTCGACCCGCTCGCAGCCAGGCGCCCCGAAGGCACCACTTTCGCGTGGGCGCAGCTACCGCCCAGAGGCCAGGTGCTATCGGGCTCCCACGAGAAGCACGCCAACTCGTCCGCTGCTGCCCTGCTCTCCTACGACGTCGGCCACTCGGTCCCCTGGGGTTGGCGCGTTAGCCTCTACACCTGGACGAAGGGTATCGCGGCCGGGGCTTACGCGGTCGCGGCGGCACTCGCCTTCGCGGGACAGGTCAGCTGGTCCTCTCCCCTGGTCCGCCTCTACGCGCCCGGCGTGTCGCTCGCGCTCCTTGCCGTAACCTCCGTCCTGCTCATATGGGACCTCAAGCACCCAATGCGGTTCTGGATGCTGCTGGCCCGCCCCCAATGGCAAAGCTGGCTGGTACGCGGCGGCGTGATCCTCACGCTGTACGCGGCTTTCCTAGTTGCCGCAATCGGGGCTGGCATAGCAGGCTCGGGAACTGCCGAGCATGTGATGGCGTTCCCGGGGGTGGCCCTCGCGTTCCTTACCGCGATCTATACCGCCTTCCTCTTCGCCCAGGCTCGGGCGCGCGACATGTGGCAGAACCCCCTCCTCGCTCCCCATCTGGCCGTCCAGGCGCTGCTCGCCGGGTCCGCCGCGATGCTCCCGGCAGCCGCCGCGACCGCGCCGGGCGCCGTTGGCACCATTGGCGTCCTGCTCGCGTCCGCGTGCGCAGCGCACCTGCTGTTCATGGCGGGAGAGACGCTCCCGGACCACACCAGCGCGCACGTCCACGCTGCCGTCTTCGAGATGACACGCGGGCGTTTCGCGGTGCTCTATTGGGTGGGCATAGTTCTCATAGCGAGCGGGATAGCAGTACCGGCGAGCACATGGTGGCTCGGCTTCGTGCCGCTGGCCGGCCTGCTCGCTCACGAGCACTCCTACGTCCAGTCGGCCCAGGCAGTTCCCCTCGCATGAGCGCCTACCCACCGCCGACCGGCAGCGACGACCTGGGCACGACCGGCAGCGACGACCTGGGCCGCCTGGTGAGCGCTGCGGCCGACGAGACGGCGGCAAGGGGCGAGACCTTCTACCAGGGGCCCTCGCGCGTCCATCTTGCGAGCTTCCCGCCGAAGGAGCGCTGGGACGACTGGGTGGAGCTCGACACCAAGGCATGGCCTAAGCGCAACGAGCGCCACGCCATGCTCGTTCCGACCACGTGCTTCAACTGCGAGTCTGCCTGCGGGCTCCTCGCCCACGTGGACCTCGACACCATGGCCATCCGCAAGCTCGAGGGCAACCCCGAACACCCGGGATCACGCGGCCGCAACTGCGCGAAGGGTCCTGCCACCTTGAACCAGGTGACCGATCCCGACCGGATCCTCTACCCCCTCCGGCGCGCCGGCAAGCGTGGCGAGGGCAAGTGGGAGCGTGTGAGCTGGGACGAAGCTCTCGACGACATAGCGCGCCGCATTCGCAGCGCGATCGAGGAGGACCGGCGCAACGAGATTGTCTGCCACATCGGGCGCCCCGGCGAGGACGGCTACACCGAGCGTGTGCTCGCGTCGTGGGGAGTGGATGGCCACAACTCCCACACCAACGTGTGCTCGAGCGGAGGACGCGCAGGGTGGCACTACTGGACCGGCATAGACCGCCCGAGCGCCGATTTCGCGAACGCCAAGGTCATCTACCTCATCAGCTCGCATCTCGAGACCGGGCACTACTTCAACCCCCACGCCCAGCGCATAACCGAAGCCCGCGCGCGCGGTGCCAAGCTCGTGGTCCTCGACACCCGCCTGTCGAACACGGCATCCCACGCCGACTACTGGCTCTCGCCCGTCCCCGGGAGCGAGGGAGCCATCAACCTCGCGATAGCGAACCACCTGATCCAGACCCGGCGCTACGACCGGGACTTCGTCCGGCGGTGGTGGAACTGGGAGGAGTACCTGGCTGCCGAGCACCCGGGAGCGCCGCGCAGCTTCGAGGCCTTCGAGGAGATCCTCGCAGGGCTGTACGCCGAGCACACCTTCGACCACGCGGCTTCGGAGTCGGGGGTGGATGCGTCGGTGATAGAGGAGGTCGCGGAGACTGTCGCCGGGGCCGGCACCAGGCTCGCCACGCACGTCTGGCGCTCGGCCGCAGCCGGGAACCTCGGCGGGTGGCAGGTGTCGCGAACGGTGCTGCTCTTGAACGCACTGACCGGCTCGATCGCAACCGTTGGCGGCACCTTCCCGAACGCGTGGAACAAGTTCGTGCCTCGACCGATACACCTGCCCGGGCACCCCGAGGTGTGGAACGAGCTCGACTGGCCGGCCGAGTACCCGCTCTCCATGAACGAGATGTCCTTCCTCCTGCCGCACCTGGCGAGCTCGGGCAAGGGTCGCCTCGAGGTCTACTTCACCCGCGTCTACAACCCCGTTTGGACGAACCCGGACGGCTTCAGCTGGATCGAGATGCTGCTCGACGAGTCCAAGGTGGGCTGCCATGTGGCGCTCACCCCGACGTGGAGCGAGACGGCGTTCTTCGCCGATTACGTCCTGCCGATGGGCCATTCCCCCGAACGTCACGACCTCACCTCCTACGAGCAGTACGACGGGCAGTGGGTGGCATTCCGCCAACCGGTCAGGCGGGCCGCTATGCAAAGAGCCGGTCACCTCGTAGCGGACACCCGGGAGGCAAACCCCGGGGAGGTGTGGGAGGAGAACGAGTGGTGGGTGGAGCTGTCGTGGCGCATCGACCCCGACGGCTCGCTCGGCATCCGGCGTTGGCACGAGTCGCGTGAGCGCCCGGGAGAGAAGCTCACAGTGGATGAGTACTACCGCTACATCTTCGACCACTCGGTACCCGGGCTCCCCGAGGTAGCCGCATCGGAAGGGCTCTCCCCCATGGAGTACATGCGCCGCTACGGCGCCTTCGAGATCGCGCAGGGAGTCGGCCAGCGCCACGAGGAGGAGGTGCCCGCGGAGGAGCTCGACGACGTGTCGGTCAGCCCCTTCGGCAGGGTGTTCACCCGCGCCCCGAAGCCGGTGAGCCCGAACATCGTGCCCATGGGCGACCCGGACCCCGACACCGAGGGGCGGCGGCCCGTCGGAGTCGAGGTCGACGGCAAGATCCTTCGCGGGTTCCCGACGCCAAGCGGCAAGCTCGAGTTCTACTCCTCCACGCTTGGAGCGTGGGGTTGGCCCGACCAAGCGATACCTCGATACGTGCAGAGCCACGTTCACCCCTCGAGGCTCGCCGAGGACCAGCTCGTGCTCATATCGACGTTCCGGCTCCCCACTCAGATCCACACCCGCTCGGCGAACTCGAAATGGCTCGACGAGCTCGCCCACACCAACCCGGTGTGGGTCCACCCTTCCGACGCCGAGCGCCTCGGGATCGCTCCAGACGACCTGGTGCGGGTCGAGACGGAGATCGGTTATTTCGTGGCGCGGGTCTGGGTGACCGAGGGAATACGTCCCGGCGTGGTCGCCTGCAGCCACCACATGGGCCGCTGGAAGCTCCACGACCAGGGCCAGCGCCAGATGATGCGGCCCGTCGCGCTCGAGCACGGCGAGTCCACCTGGCGCGTCGTTCCCAAGGGGACGCCCGGGCCCTACGAGTCCGAGGACCACGACACTTCGCGTATCTGGTGGAGCGACGTCGGCGTGCACCAGAACCTCACCTTCCCGGTGCATCCCGATCCGGTTTCGGGAATGCACTGCTGGCACCAGGCCGTCAGGGTGAGGCGCGCCGAGGATGGCGACGAGCAGGGCGACATCTTCGTGGACACCAACCTCTCACGAGAGGCCTACAGGCGCTGGCTCGAGCTTGCGAGATCAGCGCACCAGGTGTCGCCAGACGGCAACCGCAGGCCTCGTTGGCTCATGCGCCCCCTCAAGCCGAGCGCGGCAGCCTACCGCCTCCCGCCCTCTCCAGCCGAGGGGGACATCCTGCCTCCCGCGTGACCCTCTCGCTTCGCGTAGCGTGGCAGGAGGTGAGACCGCTCCCCGAACCCGTTCCTGACCCCGTGACGCTCGACCTCTTCGTGAGCACCGTGCGCCTTGGAAGCCTGAACAAGGCTGCAGACCTTCACGGGATATCTCAGCCGTCTGCCACTGCTCGCATACGCAAGCTCGAGCACCAGCTCGGAATGACGCTCTTGGACCGCAGCTCCACAGGGTCGACGCCGACCGTGCATGGAAGCCTCGTGGCCGAATGGGCGACAGGAGTCCGCGACGCGCTCGCCCGCCTGATCGAAGGGTCGAGAGCCCTGAGGACCGGCGGGCCCGACCCCCTCAGGCTGGTGGCAAGCTACACGACCGCGGAGTACCTCGTGCCCGGGTGGCTGGACCGGCTCCGGAGGCTCCGGGCAGACGCCCGAGTCGAGCTCGAGGTTGCCAACTCGAGTCACGTGATCGAAGCCCTCGTAGACGGCCGTGCCCACCTGGGGTTCGTGGAAACCCCTATGGACCTGGGCGGACTCACCTCGGCGGTGGTAGGGCACGACGAGCTGGTCCTCGTCACGTCGCCTGCCGGCGTTCTCTCGGACGGAGCCTCGGACGGAGCCTCGGACGGAGCCTCGGGCGGGGGCTCGGGCGGGGGCTCGGGCGGGGGCTCGGTATGCGATGGCGTGACGCTAGGTCCGGACGACATCGCGTCGCTCCCCCTCGTGCTTCGCGAACCGGGATCGGGGACGAGGGAGACCTTCGACCGCGCCATGGCAGCCGCCGGCGCGCCGCCGATCGAACCGGTGCTGCAGCTCGGCTCGACCAGCGCCATCAAGGGGGCGCTGTCCGCAGGGGTGGGAGTAGCTGCTCTGAGCGAGCTCGCCGTGTCCGAGGAGCTGCGCATGGGAAGCCTCGTGTCACTGCAAGTCCGGGGTCTGCACCTCGGACGCGAGCTCCGGGCTGCCTGGCTGGGTGAACGTCCATCCCACGAGCTCGCCGCGATCCTTCTGGACATCGCATTGGCCGGTGGCACCGGAGGGCCGACCGGTGCCACCGTGGTTTCCGACGCGCAGCGCGGCATCTACGCCGCCGTCCTGACCGAACAGGGCATTTGATGAGCCTCACACCCCCCTCACAGGCCGGCCACGCGGACGACTGGATCGGGATCACCGACCGGCCACTCCCTCTGGGCGAAGCGGCTTCGTGGCCGGTCATCGCACGCTGCGGAGCAGTAGCGCTCTTCGCCGGTACCGTTCGCGCCCATTCCGAAGGCCGGCCCGGTGTGCTGAGCCTGGAGTACGAAGCCTACGAAGAGCACGCTCTCTCACGCCTTAGGGGGATCGCCGCCGAGGCACGCCGCCGCTGGCCCGAAGCAGGACGTCTCGTCCTTCTCCACCGCACCGGCAAGCTACTGGTCGAAGAGGTATCCGTCGTGACCGCGGCTTCCGCGCCGCACCGCTCCGATGCTTTCGACATCGCCCGCTACTTGATAGATACCCTGAAGGTCACGGTGCCTATCTGGAAGCGCGAGACGTGGGCGGGCGGAGAGGATTGGGCTGCCTGCGCTCACGACGTGGTGACGCCCGGATCAGCCACCTGATACAGGAGGGATGACAGCGACCTCGTCGCCCTCCCCGACAGGGGTGGAACCGCTGGCAGGCTCACCGTTCACCCAGATGCGGCACGTAGAGGCCACCTCGGCGAAGGCAGGACCGAAGCGCTCTCTGGCCGAAGCCATGATCTCCCCGACGGTCTCGCCCATCACCTCGGCGCCCGACGTCCCGGCTGCCTCGCGGGCGGAAGCGAAGAGCCGCAGCCAGGCCACCGGCTTCAGCTCCCGTGCCGCTCTTGGCCAGGATGCACCTGTTCACCAGGATGCGCCTGCCCGCCAGGATGCACGCCAGGATGCGCCTGCACGCCAGGATGCCCGCCTGCGACGTCGCCCGCTGCCAGGGCCAGAGCGTGAGGTATGACGTCGAGCACCGCGCCCAGGCATTCGGTCACTCCCGCCGGTGATCCGGGAGCGTTCAACACGATGCACGATCCCGCGATACCGGCCACCCCGCGCGACAGCCGGCCCAGGGGGCTCACCGCCCTCATGGCCTCCGCCAGTCCCGGGGCTTCACGCTCGATCACCTGGCGCGTGCCCTCGGGAGTCAGGTCCCTCGGCGCGAAGCCAGTGCCCCCCGTGGTCACTACGAGCCCCGAGAACCCGCGCACCATCTCCGACAGGGCGGCGGCAACCGAGGCCGCGCCGTCCGGGACGACCTGCTGCCCGACCACCTCGAAGCCCGCTTCACGAAGGCAGGACAGCGCCGCGGGTCCGGAGCGGTCCTCCCGGGTGCCGGCTGCCACGCCGTCAGAGATGGTGAGCACCTTCGCCAGCAGCCCGCCGGAGCTGCGTACGGTGCCGTGCAGCCCAGTTGCAGGTGCAGCGTTATTCACGGCCGGAAACCCTCCGCCCGCAGCGTGGCCAGGTCTTCCGGGGTGTCGACATCATCGAGCTCGCCCGCAGCACCGGTGGCTCGCCACTCATCCTCGGCAAGGAGGCGCGGAGAGTCCAGCTCCGGCACTAGAGCGCTGAGCGAGCGAGCCCCCTTCGAAGCAGCCCGGGCCATGAGATCGAGATCGCCCGGCGAGTACCTGGCGCAGAGCACCTGCAGGCGCCCGGCAGACAGCGGGACGACCGACCTCGCACCCGGATACCTGGCGACAAAGCGTGCCAGCGGCTCGCCCAGGCGGGCAAGGTCGCACGCGAGCACCATGACCGGGCCGCGGTGCCCCCTGCTCTCCAGTGCCTCTACGCCCGCGAGGAGGGCGGTGAGCGGGCCCTCGCCGGCGGCGGGCTCCTGAAGGGAGGGAAGCTCGCTTCGCCCGGGACCCACCTCCACTGCCGGCGACGCCACGGCAGCCAGGAGCCGCCCCAGGCGCACCGCAACCGGCTCACCGTCGACGAGGAGGAGCGCCTTGTCCACACCGAGGCGCCGGCTCCGCCCCCCCGTCAGAAGCACCCCGGCCGGAGCAGTCAGGGTCTCGCCCGCCCCGTGCGCGCCGGGCTCACCGTGCGCGCCGTGCGCGCCGTGCTCACCGTGCTCGCCGGCGCCTGGCGG
>JAJYXW010000129.1 GCA_021801525.1 Actinomycetes bacterium | reverse complement strand
CTTGGTGTGGCCAGGAGGTCGACGGCGCCCCCGACTGGGCGACGCTTACATACGGCACACCCTGTACTCCGGTGGAGATATCCACGCTCTGCGCTCAGGTGGCAACGCAGGCGTTCTGGTCCGACGCCCGCGTCGACGGGAAGGGCCTGCAGGCCTGGTACCTCGGGGCGCTCGGCAAGCTGGCGGCAGCGGTGGGCCACGCGTCAAACCTGGCCGGCATCGAGATCATGAACGAGCCGACGCCGGGGTTCGTCGCGCCCGGGGCCTTCGAAACGACGGAGCTCTATCCCTTCTACCGCCGCATGATCACGGGTTTGGTGCACTCGGGGTTCAAGAAGCCGATCTGGTTCGAGCCTTCCTCCCTGCGCGACGTGACCGACAACGCCCTGGCCTCGGCGGTGAGGTTCTCGAGCTATCCGCAGCTCGTCTACGCCGTCCACATATACACCGGGGTGTTTTCCTACCCTCAGGGTCCGGACAACACAGAGGCGCAACTGCGCCAGTCCTACATGGCGGCCCGAGCCGAGGCCAGGGTATTCGGCACTCCCTGGGTGGACGACGAGTTCGGATCCAACGCATCGGCCGCCTGGGATCTATGGCTGCGCCGGGAGCTCGCTCTGCAGAACAACTACATGGTCGGCTCGGGCTTCTGGCTGTGGAAGCAGCAACCAGGCTTCTACGGTTGGGCGGTTGTCCACCCTGACGGCACGCTGCGCACCAGCACCGAACGCGCGCAGTTGCTCTCGCTGCCACATGTCGACGCGGCACCCGGCCGGCTTCTGTCTATCCGCCTGCTAGGTCCAGGGCCGAGCGATGCCGTTCCGCTTGCCCCGAGCGCACTGAGCGTAAGCATCTTCTCGCCTCGGGGCGGCACGATGCTCCTGTGGTCCGGCACGGTGGTCGACTCGGGCGGACCGAGCCTGCTCGCCGAGCCATTCACGAGGGCCGCTGTCAACGGCAAAGTGGTGCCCACCACCTGCAAGAAGATCGTCTTCCAGGCAACTGCCCCACCGGCCGGTAGCTCGGCCGGTAGCTCGGCCGGCGGCTCTACGGGAGGCTCTGCCGGCGGCTCGGGAAGCCCTGATGCCTCCGGTGGAACAAGCGCGCGAAGCTCTCGTTCGACGGAGCTGGCGGGCTGCACTGTCGAGGTCAAGGTGCCTCGCGGATTCGACACCGTCGTCATGGCAGGTTCGACACGGTGGTGATGAGGCGATGACAGGGCGGACGCGAAATGTTGATGAAAAAGGTCTTGCGCGCCATAGCAGGCTCCGCGAGCCTGTTCCGCCAGGTCCAAGGGGAGCCGCCCAGTGCCGGGCGGCGTGGCACAGGGGCTCAGTGGGGAGAGCCTGCAAGAGATGGCCAAGGGGAGGAAATGCTGATGGGTGCTGGCAAGATCGTCACAGCTGCAATAGCGGTATCGAGCGTGCTCCTAGCGTCGGGGATGGCGTCGGGGATGGCGTCGGGGATGGCGTCGGGCACGCCGTCGGGCACGCCGTCGGGGATGGCGTCGGGCACGCCGTCGGGCACGCCGTCGGGGATGGCGGCGGGCACTCCAGAGGCAGCCACGGCTCAGGGGTTGCCCGTGGCAGGCCGATCGGCCCTGGCAGCGAGCATCTCGGTGCCTGCATACCGACTGGTTGCCTCTGACGGAGGGATATTCGCCTTCGGAGGAACTCCATTCGCCGGCTCCATGGGAGGCAAGCCACTCGACAAGCCGGTGGTGGGCATGGCACCTGCCACGAGTGGTAACGGGTACTGGCTCGTTGCCTCCGACGGTGGCATATTCGCCTTCGGGAGCGCGCAGTTCTACGGATCCCTGGGTGGCAAGCCGATACCTTCGCCGATCGTCGGCATGGCTGCAGATCCCCTGGCGGGTGGCTACTGGCTCGCCGCCGCGGACGGAACGGTCTACGGCTTCGGTGCCGCAACCGTCTTCGGCTCCCTGGCCGGCAAGCCACCGGCAAGCCCCATAGTCGCCATTGCCGCCGAACCCGACGGCCTCGGCTACTGGCTCGCCGCCGCTAACGGAGCTGTGTACCCCTTCGGAACCGCAGTCTCCTACGGTTCTCTGGCGGGCAAGCCGCTCAACAAGCCCATAGTGGCGATGGTGCCGACCGCCGACGGCAACGGGTACTGGCTCGTAGGCGCGGACGGGGGGGTGTTCACCTTCGGCAATGCCGGGTTCTACGGTTCTCTCGGCGGGAGCCCTCCGGCACAGCCCGTCGTCGGCATGGCTCCCACGCCCAGTGGCAAGGGGTATTGGCTGACCACCGCGAGGGGAGGTATATCGAGCTTCGGGGATGCCGGGTACTTCGGCTCGGTCATCTGGAACCTGGTCAGGCCGATCACCGGCATATCCGAAGGCCCCGGCAATGGCGACCCCACCGTGAGCGGCTCGTACCCGCCGGGAGCGACCGGCTACGACATCTCGTTCCCACAGTGCTCGGGCAGCGGAGCCAACGTGCCGCCGCGCTCGGAGATCGCCATCGTCGGGGTGAACGGGGGGAGGGCTTTCACCCGCAACCCATGCCTCGCATCCGAGCTCTCGTGGGCATCCAACTCCCCGGGGGTCGTCTACATGAACGTGAACGCGCCGGGCTCCAGCTCCAACGACATGACCGGACCCGCCGGAAGCTGCTCGTCCTCCGACTACTCGTGCCAGGCGACCAACTACGGCTACAACGCGGTCAACTGGGCCATCTCCTATGCCAAGCAGCAAGCGAGCCAGGTGGGAACACCGCCGCCCAAGGCAGTCTGGCTCGACGTGGAGAGGGTCGGCGGATGCTCGGGTACCACGCTTCCCTCGAGCGGGTACTGGACCTGCTCCACCTCGCTCAACGCTTCTGTGATCTCGGGCGCGGTCGACGCCATATCGACTGCGGGCCTCGCAGGCGGCATTTACTCCACCGCATACCAGTGGCAGAAGATCGCTGGCTCGTACTCCCCCAGCCTGCCGCTTTGGATACCGGGCGGAAGCTCGCACTCGAGCGTGTGCTCGGGCTCCTCGTACTGGTTCGGAGGCGGGAAGGCCACCATCACTCAGGGCCAGTCGGGCAACTTCGACACCGACGAGGCCTGTTGACGGGCGTGGCGGGTGTGGCGGGTGTGGCGGGTGTGGCGGGTGTGGCGGGCATGGCGGGCGTGGCGGGCGTGGCGATTCGGCCCGAGCCGTGACCACCGAGGAGATCGAAGGACCGACCTGGGGAATCCTGGAGCCCGGAGTGCTCGATCGCGTAGTGGTCGTGTCCCCGCATTTCGACGACGCAGCACTCGGCGCGTCCCATCTCCTGTGCAGGCACCCCGGGTCGGTGGTGGTGACAGTATTCGGCGGCCGCCCGGTCGCCTACCCCGAGCCGCCGGGCCCGTGGGACTCCGCAGGGGGCTTCGGCCCCGGTGACGACGTCGTGGCCGCGCGCAAAGAGGAGGACAGCCACGCCATGGCCATCCTCGGCGCCGCTCAGGTCGTGCTCGGCTTCGTGGAGCACCAGTACCTCCAGCCCCACGAGCGACCGGCCCCTACAGATGTTGCGGGCCCGCTAGGCGAGGCATTGAGGGAGGCCGCTGCTTCCGCCGTGTTCCTCCCGATGGGCCTCGCGAACCCGGACCACGTGACCACACACGACGCTGGGCTGCTCTGCCGTGAGCAGATGCCTGGCACAGCCTGGTTCTGCTACGAGGATGCCGGCTACTCCAGCCTCCCCGGCCTGCTCGCGTGGCGCGTGGCGAAGCTCTTCCGTTCGGGGATCTGGCCCACTCCGGCCGTTGTGCCCCTCAACCCGGACATGGCCCGAAAGCGGCGCGCTGTCGAGTGCTACGCGAGCCAGCTCCCGCCACTTCGAGCCGAGCATGCCCTAGACGAGCGCCTCGACGCCTGTGCTCCCGAGCAGTACTGGCGCCTTTCCCCGCCGCCAACCGGGTGGGAGGCGCTGCAGGAACTGTTGAACTGATCGCTGCGGTCGGGACTGTCGGCAACCACACGCTCGTGTGCCATCGTCCGTGATCCTGCCGTTTCGCCCACGACCACCCCCACGGCGACGGTATGCGAACATATGTTCTGTATGCTTGTCGGAGTGATCGACCCTTCCCTGGCTGCCCGGGCCCGCCCCACGTCCACCAGCGACTCGCAGATGCTGCCCGTCGTCGAGCCACTTCGCACCCTGCTCCCGGGAGGGCTGCCCCGCGGCATCACGATCTCTGTGGAGGGATCCGGGGCCACCACACTGGCATTCGGCCTGATCGCCGCCACCACCTCACAGGGATCGTGGTGTGCCATCGCCGGCCTCGATGCCATCGGCTTCTGTGCTGCAGCAGAGTTGGGTGTCGACCTCGGCCGCCTTGCTGTCGTGGCGAACCAGGGAGACAGCTGGGACAGCGTGGTGGCCGCCCTCCTCGACGGAGCCGACGCCGTGGTGCTGCTCCCCCCGGCGCACGTTCGCCCGGCAACCGCCAGGCGCCTCGCCGCCCGAGCGCGGGCGCGCCGCTCGGTCCTGGTGGTGCTGGGGGACTCCACCTGGCCTGAAGGACCGGAGATCCGCCTGGTGGTGCAGGAGGCGTCGTGGCATGGATGCGGCAGCGATCACAGCCCCCTCCGGGCTCGCAGGGCAAAGGTGGTGCGCTCCGGCCGGCGCGGCGCCGCTCAGCCGGTGGCAACCGAGCTGTGGCTCCCCTCCCCCACCGGGAAGATCACGTCCAGCGAGCTCCCGAGCGACGGGAGCCATGCCCGTAAGGACGGGGAGGGGGTCGAATGAAGGCGATCGAGGTCCCGCGACCCCTGGAGCGGGTACTGGTCGTGTGGTGCCAGCAGCTGTGCCTCGACGACCCGCGGGGACGCCATGACGGGCGGGGGCGCCATGACGGGCGGGGGCGCCGGGAGAGATCCTTCGCACACCTGGTAGACGCGGTCGGCTGCCTGTGCCCGGCTACCCGGGTGATCACCCCGGGGATCTGCGCGTTCCCTTCACGCGCCGCGGCTCGCTACTTCGGCGGTGAGCACGAGCTGGCTCGAAACATCCAAGAAGCCATCCGGAGCGTCGAGGACCCAGAGACCGGCCACAGCGTTACGGCAGGCATAGGCGTCGCCGACGGCATGCTCGCAGCGATGCTGGCAGCCCGGCTGGCGCTGGCGGTTGGCGAAGAACGCTCACCCGCCGCCGAGGAGCCTCTCGTAGTGCCACCGGGAGGAACCCCGGAGCTCCTGGCGGGGTGGCCGGTAGAGGAGATGGGAGACCCCGAGGTGTGGGGACTGCTGCGCCAGCTCGGGATCCGCACGCTCGGAGACCTGGCCGCCCTGCCGGAGGAGCAGGTCCGCGCCCGCTTCGGAGCAGGCGTGTCCGCCTGGCAGGCGGCGGCCCGCGGCCTGCGCTTCGACCTCCCCCCTGGGTACCTGCCAACCCCTGGTACCAGCCGGACAGGCCGAGCGGGCCGGGAACGAGCGGGCCGGGAACGAGCAGGCCAGGAGCAAGCAGGAGCCGGTAGTGGCGGTGCTCGCCAGCCCGACTTCTGGGGTGGCGAGGACGGCAGCACAGCGCGCATGGCCCAAGCAGCAGCAGCCGTACGCGAGCTACTCGGACCCGATGCCGTCTCGGTAGGCCGCACGAGCGGTGGGCGCTCCCCGGGCGAGCGAGGTCATCTTGTCCCCTGGACAGGCCCCATACCACCGCCCATGCCTGCCCCTGAGACCCTCCCCTGGCCAGGAAGCATCATGAAGCCATCCCCTGCGCTCGTGCCGGAGCATCCGATGCCCGCGGAGCTCTGTACCGGCGACGGCCGGCAGGTGGGCGTCAGCGCACGCGGCTTGCTGGATGCCGCCCCCGAGCTACTTTCGCTCAGGGGAGTCCCCAGAAGCCTCCCCCGGGACGCGGGCTCCACCCGGGGGAGGGGCTCCACCTGGGGAACGGGCTCCACCTGGGAGAAGGTGGCGGGCTGGGCTGGACCGTGGCCGGCCGACGAGCGGTGGTGGTCGCCGGCACGCCGGAGGAGAGCCAGGTTGCAGGTACTCACCGCAGGCGGCGACGCGTATCTGCTCTCGGTGGAGCGCGGCAGGTGGACATGGGAAGCGACCTACGACTGAGGAGCTCGGCTAGCAGGAGGCCCGTGCGCAGGGATTCTTTGCGACGCGCGCTCGCCGGAGCTCTGCCGTGACGCCATACGCTCCATACGCCGAGCTGCACTGCCACTCGTGTTACAGCTTCCTCGACGGAGCCTCCCATCCCGAAGGGCTGACAGCCGAGGCGGCACGTCTGGGCCTGGAGGCGCTGGCCATAACCGATCACGACGGGCTCTACGGGGCAGTGGGATTCGCAGCCGCCGGCCGCAGCTTCGGGGTGCCGACCGTGTTCGGCACAGAGATAACCCTCTCCCCCTCCGGGCCCAGGACCGGGACACCCGACCCGGAGGGAGCCCATCTCGTCGTTATCGCCAGGGACCCCGACGGATACGCCCGCCTGAGCCGCGCCATATCGGAGGCGCACCTGGCCGGGGGGGTGAAGGGCCGGCCTCTGTTCTCGCTCGAGGACCTCTCGGAGCGCCACGGCGGCCACTGGGTCGTGCTCACGGGATGCCGCAAGGGGGCGGTACCCTCCGCTCTCTTGGACAGTGGGCCGCGCGCCGCCGAGAGGGCGCTCGGCGCCCTGGTCGACTCGTTCGGGCGCAACAACGTCCTGATAGAGCTCTGGGACCACGGCGACCCCATGGACCCTGCGCGAAACGATGCCTTGGCCACCATCGGTATCAGGCATGGCGTAGAAGCTGTTGCCACCAACAACGTCCACTACGCCACCCCAGCGCGGCACCCCGTAGCCACCGTGCTGGCTGCCGTACGCGCCGGCCGCACGCTCGATCGTCTCGACCCCTGGCTGCCGCCGGCGCCCACTGCCTGCCTGAGATCCGGTGCCGAGCAGGAGAGGCGCTTCTCCCGCTGGCCAGGGGTAGTCTCCAGGGCTTCCGAGACAGGGCTCGCGTGCGCCTTCGACCTGGGTCTGGTCGCCCCGGGCCTGCCGGACTTCCCCGTCCCCGCAGGCCACACAGAGCAGAGCTGGCTGACCGAGCTGGTACGGCGGGGCGCCCGGGAGCGCTATGGCGAGCGCTCCTGCGAGCGGGTGAAGGGCGCCTGGAGCCAGATCGACCACGAGCTGGCGGTCATATCCGAGCTCGGCTACGCCGGGTACTTCCTGGTGGTATGGGACATAGTCGAGCTCTGCCGGCGCAAGGGCATCTACTGCCAAGGACGTGGCTCGGCCGCGAACTCGGCGGTCTGCTACGCCCTGGGAATCACCCGTGCCGACGCCGTAGCCCTAGGGCTCCTGTTCGAACGCTTCCTCTCTCCCGAGCGCGACGGCCCCCCCGACATCGACGTCGACATCGAGTCGGGGCGGCGCGAGGAGGTGATCGCCTACGTCTACGAGCGCTACGGCCGCCACCATGCCGCCCAGGTGGCGAGCGTCATCACCTACCGCACCCGCTCGGCTGTCCGCGACGTCGCCAGAGCGCTGGGCCACAGCCCTGCGGACGCGAGCTCCTGGGCATCCGCAACAGGCGGGATCGCCGGAAGACCGGAGGGATTGCCAGGGGCCGCCGCTCCCTCTGGTGGGTCTCCGGGGATGCCGGAGCAGGTCGCCAGGCTGGCCGCGCAGGTCGTGGGCCTGCCCCGCCATCTCGGGCTGCATTCCGGCGGCATGGTCATATGCGACCGGCCCGTGGTGGAGGTATGCCCCGTCGAGTGGGCCCGCCACCCTGGACGCAGCGTGCTGCAGTGGGACAAGGACGACTGCGCCGCGGTCGGCCTGGTCAAGTTCGACCTGCTCGGTCTCGGCATGCTCGAAGCCCTGCACCGCGCTGTCGACCTGGTGGCGAAGGCACACGGCATCGACCTCGACCTGGCCCGCATCCCCCAGGAGGATGCCGTCTACGACATGCTCTGCCGGGCGGACACGGTAGGGGTGTTCCAGGTGGAGAGCCGGGCCCAGATGGCAACGCTGCCCAGGGTGCAGCCGCGCTGCTTCGGCGACCTGGTGGTCGAGGTCGCCCTCGTCCGTCCGGGTCCCATCCAGGGGGGGTCGGTCCATCCCTACATACGCCGCCGCCAGGGGAGGGAGGCTCCCGACCCTCCTCACCCGCTGCTCGGCCATGCGCTGCGAAAGACGCTCGGGGTGCCGCTGTTCCAGGAGCAGCTCATGCAGGTGGCAATCGACGCGGCCGGCTTCAGCCCTGCGGAGGCCGACGAGCTGCGCCAGGCCATGAGCGCCAAGCGCTCGGGGGAGCGGATGGAGCGCCTTCGGGGGAGGCTGCTCGAGGGAATGGCCGCTCGCGGCATAACCGGCAGCACGGCTGCGGAGATCATCGCCAAGCTGGAGGGCTTCGCCAACTTCGGCTTCCCCGAGAGCCATGCAGTCTCCTTCGCCTACCTCGTGTACGCGAGCGCCTGGCTGAAGCTCCACTACCCCGCCGCGTTCTACACCGCGTTGCTGAACGCCCAGCCCATGGGCTTCTGGTCCACGCAGTCCCTCGTCTCCGACGCCAGGCGCCACGGAGTGGAGGTGCTGCGGCCCCACGTCGAGCACTCCGGAGCCGACGCGACTCTGGAGTGGACCCGGAACACTGGTAGAGAGCCGCCGGGCGATCCCGACCTAGGCAGCCTGGGCGATCCCGACCTAGGCAGCCCGGGCAATCCCGATCTGGGCAGCCCGGACGATCCCCCTCCCCAGCCCGCCATCAGGCTGGGGCTCTCCTCTGTGCGTTCCGTCGGGCGGGACATGGCCGAAGCGATAGAACAGGGAAAGCCTTACTCCTCCCTCGAGGACCTGAGCCGCCGCTCGGGCACGAGCCGGGCACAACTGGAGTCCCTGGCCGCAGCCGGGGCCCTCGAGGGGATGCAGGCGCGCGACAGCTCCGGAGCAGTGCTCACCTCCCGCCGCCAGGCCCTATGGGCGGCGGGGCCCGTAGCCCAGTCTCGGGAGGGGCACCTCCCGGGAATGGTCTTCGGAGACGACCCACCCGAGCTGCCCGATCCCGAGACAGGCTGGGACACAGCCGCAGACATGTGGGCAACCGGGCTCACCGTGGGTCCCGTTGCGACGCAGCTTGCCCGGGCGCATCTCGACCGGCTGGGAGTCACTCCTGCGGCGGAGCTGGCCGGCGAGCCCCACGGATCCAGGGTCACCGTGGGCGGGGTGGTCACCCATCGCCAGAGGCCCTCCAGCGCCAGGGGGACCGTGTTCTTGAACATCGAGGACGAGACCGGCATGGTGAACGTCATCTGCTCTCCCGGTGCGTGGGCCCGCTGGGGGCAGATGGCAGCCGGATGCTCCTCGCTCCTCGTGCGGGGGCGCCTGGAACGTGTGGAAGGAACCATGAACGTCGTAGCCTGGAAGCTGGCCCCGCTCGACCTGGGTGGTGTGCCGGTGCCTGCATCGCGCGACTTTCGCTGAGAGCGCCGTGCCTGACCTCTTCGCGCTCGACGCCGACTCCGGCTTGCGGCCTGTGGCCCGTCAAATCTGATGGCGTTCCCGCTGCCTTCGTGGTGCGGCGTGCTCGCGACATGCATGGGCGCAACGAGCCGGATCGAAATCATGAGCCTCTGCTCAAGGCCGAACCGCCGCGTGCCGATGAACCAAGAAGTGGGAGCGACTGAGAAAGACGGTTCGCCAACAAGCCGGTTGCCCGGTACGGGCAACCACCAACAATGGCCACTACCGGCAAGAGCCGGAGGGCTTTGGGGGGCAGGTGAGCGACAATACATGCCCAGGTCGCCTGGTCGTCCACGACGACGGCTCGGCAGCCCTATGCACCGAACAGCTAGACGGGCGCCGGTGCTCCGGCTACAACGAGGCGATGCACGCCGGGGTGATCCCCTGCCACGCGATGCTCGAAGAAATCCCCTGCTCCTACTGCGAGTCGCTGGCAGGTGACGACCGCCTCCCGCGTCCTGTCCTCACCGACCAGGCACACACATAGCTCACGGCCGCGACGCCATGCCGACCACTGGCGCGCTCGGCACGACGTGGTCGCCCGGCAGCGATCCTGAAAAGCGAGCCGATCCGAAGGCGTACACCCCGCCGTCGGCGCTCACCAGCCAGTAGCCGCCTCCGTCCGGCGCCGAGGCCATGCCCACGATCGAGGTAATGCCGTCCTTGCTCGGCACGGTCGGACCTACGAACACGGCGTCACCGAACGCGTACACGAACCCCTCGCTGCTCACGAGCCAGTAGCCGCTCCCACCCGGAGCAGCCACGATGCCCACTATCGAGCCGAACGGCGCCAGCTTGTCGCCCGGCAGGGACCCGAGGAACTTCGCGTCCCCGAAGGCGTAGACCCCGCCCTTGGCGTCGGCTAGCCAGTAGCCACCCCCGTCCGGCGTGGGGGCCACCCCAACGATCGGGGCGTTCGGCACGACATGGTCGCCCGGAAGTGATCCGGCGAAGGATGCCGACCCGAAGGCGTATATGCCGCCGTCGGCGCCGACGGACCAGTACCCCGCCGGAGAGGGCACTGCGGGGTTGGAGGCGGAAGATGCCGGACCGGCCCCGGCGACGTTGACGGCTTGCACAGTGAACGTGTAGGACTTCCCGTCGCTCAACCCGGTCACGACCGCCTCGGTCGCGCTGGCGGGCACGGTGAAGCTCGACCCCCCAGGGGAGGCTACGACCACGTAGGAGCTCGCGGGCGCGCCACCGTCGATGAGCGGGGGCGCCCACGTCACGACTGCCGCCCCTGGTGCCCCGACCGCGTGGACGTCGTTCGGAGCGGAGGGCGCGCCGACCCCGCCGTCGGTCGTCGTGTACGCGGCCACGCCCGCAGCGAGCACGCATGCGGACCCGGTGGCACACGAAAGCCCGATCGGAGAGGATCCGATTCCCGAGTAGCCGTTGAACGTCGGTGCGAGAGAGCCGAGCGGCAATGCCGTCTCCACGTCCCAGGTGGCTCCCCCGTCCGTGCTCCGCAACAGCACTCCGAACACCTCGGCCATCACGCAGTCGGCCGGGCCCGAGCACGACACCGTCGCATTGCCTGCGATGCCAGACAGGAGGCCGAGCTCGCCATTCGAACCATGGGTGACGGAGCCGGCAAGCCACGTGGCGCCCCCGTCTGTGCTGTAGAGCACTCCGGGGCCGTTGAAGCCGGTTGCCACGCAGTCCTCTGGCGTGCCGCACGAAACCGAGGTGGGATCGAGGCTCCCACCTCCCTTGCCCGATGTCCTACCGGGCAGGGCGAGCAGGCCCCGGCTCACCCACGTGGCGCCCCCGTCGGTGCTGGCGAGCACCATGCCTGGCCTTCCCAGGTAGTAATACTGGCTCGGAGCTCGGACGGCGTCGGCGACCAGGACGCAGTCCGCCGCCGAGGCACACGACACCGAGACCACCTTGGCGACCCCGGCTGGCACTGCCGCGCTCGACCAGCTTCGACCGCCGTCGGCGCTCACTACGATGACCGGCGCACCGTCGAGCGACTGACCGAGAGCCACGCAGGTCCCTGTCCCCGCGCACGACACCGCCCAGAGCGCCACCACGCCCGCGGGCGGGGCCACAGATTGCATCGCCGATCCGGTCGGCGAGCCGACATCGACCACTGCCGCAGCGCCCGGCACGAGAGCCGACGGCTCGGTCCCGCCCACTGCCACACACGACGACCCCGATCCGCATGAGACGGCGTGCAGGTAGACGTCCCCGGCCGCCTGCCCGCTCGGCAGAGCCACGGCATTCCACGAGGCGCCCCCGTCCGGGGTCCCCTCGATCGTGCTTCCACCCACCACCATGCACGTGGAAGCACTCGCGCACGACGTTCCGGTAAGTCCGTAGGTGCTGGCCGCGCCATCCTCGACGCTCCAGGTGCTCCCCCCGTCGGTGCTGCCGAGGAGAGCGGCTCCTGCCCCCGCGCTCCCCACGGCGGTGCACGTGTACGTGCTGGCGCACGACACCGACGTGACGAAGCTCACCTGCGGTGCCAGCGCCGGGAAGCTCCATGAGCTGCCCCCGTCAGTTGTGACAGCCAACCCGCTCGGCAGCCCTGCCACACAGAAGGTGGTGGTAGGGCACGAAAGCGAGCTCACGCCCTGCCCCGATGGAAAGTAGCCCGACGATCCACCAAGCCCATTGCCAACCCTCGTCCAACTCGCGCCCCCGTCGCTCGTGGCCGACACCGTCGCCCCGACGGCCGTGCAGTCCGAGACGCTGGAGCATGCGACCGTCTCGGGTGACCCCGACTCTGCCTGGACGCTCCAGGCGGAGCCTCCGCTCGCCGTCGCCACGATCACGTACGGACCGTTCCCGAACTGGTTGGCACCCTGCGCGGTACCGCTGGCGAAGCAGGTACCTGCTGCGGGGCAAGACAGCGAGGAGAAGGAACCGACCGCCGAGGTCAGTGGCTGGAGCGACCATCCAGCACCCCCGTCGGTGCTGAGGAGTACGAGGGGTCCCTCGCCACCGGCGGTGCGCACGTCGAGGGTCCCGACAACCATGCAGAAGCTCGCCGAGGCGCACGACACGTCGGTCAGCAAGGATCCGGACGAGCCGGAGCCGGAGCCGGAGCCGGAGCCGGAGCCGGCCAGCGCCGGAGGAAGGTTGTCCTGGCTCCACGTCACCCCTCCGTCGGTGCTGGACACGATGATCGGCTGGGGCAACGAGGCGAATGGAGCACCGCCATGTAGGACCGACTCGAAGCTGGTGGTCGCAGCTGCCACCCCCACGGCCACGCATAGGCCCGAGGTGGGGCACGACACGCTCTGGAGGGAGCCAACCGACCTGGGGACGCTCGCCGCCGACCAAGTAGACCCGCCGTCGGTGGTCACGAGGACGGGCACGCTCCCGGCGAAGCCCGAGCCGCCTACCGCTACACAGTGGCTCGCCGAGGCGCACGACACAGCCGCGAGAGGACCGTCGAAGGAAAGGCTCGCCTGCCAACCGGCCGCGTTCGCGGCGTGTGACCGATGTGCTTCCCCTGCCGCAGCCGGCGTGACTCCAACGAAGAGCGCGCCTGCAAACATGAGGCAAGCGGCCAAGCAGGCTGCCACTCCCCGCCTCGTCGCTGCCTGCCCCACCTGGCTACCGGCCTCGCGCATGTTGCCCCCTTCCCGACTTTTCCCCGCGCGCTACTTCGTCCGCGCGCCTCGGGGATCGCGACCCGATCCTCGACACTGTATCGACGCCCGAGTAGTCCAGCCGGTTCCATCGACTCTCCTGCTTTCTTGCATCCCTGCCTCGGGCCCCTGCATCCCCGGTCGCCTCGGCGCCCCCCGGCCTGCCGCGGTTCCTAGCGGGCGGCCAGCGTCTCCCTCACCGAAGCCGCCAGGCGCCTGGCGTGCTCTGCCTCCTCGGGCTCCCAGGCATCGGCGGAGAATCCTGCCCTGGTCGCGAGCTCGGCAAGGGCGCGATAGCCGGCACCGCCCAGCTCCCCCACGCGATGCGCGTGCTCGAGGGGGGTCTCGCCTTGCGACCGGCCAGCGCCTTGCTTAGCCAGGATCGA
>JAJYXW010000069.1 GCA_021801525.1 Actinomycetes bacterium | reverse complement strand
GAAGGCCAGCAGGCTGGTTCCCCGGCAGGCACTACACCCCCGGCAGGCACTACGCCCCCGGCAGGCACTACGAGCGGCAATGCGGGTGCCACGGGGGGAGCCAACGGCTCCCCCGAGAAGCAGGCACCTGAAAACCAGGCTCCCGAGAAGCAAGCCCCCGAGAAGCAGGCACCTGAGAACCAGGCTCCTGAGGGGTCGGGCAAGCCGGTGGGTATCTCGCGCCAGACGATCGCTCCGCAGATCACCACAAGCGAGGCAAGCGCCTCGGCGACGAGCTTCGTCCAGAGCCAGTTCCCGGGAGCTCAGGTCACAGGAGTGAAGGACGTGAAGTCCACGGCTCAGAACGGCAAGGTGTACGACAAGGTGAAGCTGCTCGTCTCCCAGGGAGGCTCCTCGCCTCGGACCACCAACGTCTGGGTGGACGCGACCAGCTCCGCAGCCACGGTCACGGCAGTCGAAGGAGGGGGACTTTCCTACTCGGACACTTCCCTGATCTCGTCTACGTCGGCGGACCAGGCAGCGCTGGCAGCCCTCGGCGGCAGAACCGTGTCGGGCACGTCTCTTCACAGTGGCAAGTGGAGCTACTACCAGGTGAAGGTCGTGATGGCGAACGGAGCGAAGGAGAAGGTCCGCCTGAGCGCCGCTACCGCAGTAGTCACCCAGGTCAAGGCGAGCTGAGCGCATGGGGCACGAGCCGATGCGCTCCAAGTCGGGAGCGGTTAGCTCTCGGCGCTCACGCTGGGCTCGTCGCCGCGGACCTCGCCTCCTGCCGGCGCACCTTCGGGCAGGATGCACCGTGACCCCCTTCACCCAGGCGGCAGCGGCTGCACACCCAGGAGGCCTCGGCTGACTCGCGCCAGAGCATGGAGCCGCAGATGTCGCATCGGCGCTCTCCGACGCTGCACTCCCATCCGCCATAACGCGAGGACGACAGTGGGCATCCGCGTCCGAAGCAGACGGCCCAGTCCGGATCGGGTGCCAGCGCGTTCACCGGGCACACCGGGACGCACAGAGCGCAGTCGTCACAGCGAAGGGGGTCCACGGCGTAGAGCACGGGATACCCGTCGGACTGGCTTATGGCGCTGTGCGGGCAGGCGAACTCGCATGCCCCGCAGCCGATGCACGATCCGTCCACGGTGTACGCCATGAGGCCGACGCTCCTCGGGCTGCCAGTCTCTCAGGCCGCCACGTTCTGACGCCGGCCGGTCGCATCGAAGAGCGTCTGGAGCGTCTCCGCGTAGCGGAAAAACTTGTCACGACCCATCGGGTCGTCGGAGGTGACGCGCAAGGGGACATCGGCAAGCGTGAGGGCGTTCAAGGTGTGAGCGCGGTCCGCTCCGCCGTTCTCGGCAATGTTGTCCAGCATCTCGCGCCATGCGTCGAGCGCTCCCGTGACGAGCGCCTCGGGGGCGAAGGCGGACAGGTCCTGGATCTCCCCGGCAGAGACCACGTCGTAGCCGTCGAGTACCAGCCCGAAACGACGGGGCATGCCGCTCGGGTCCACGACCTCGATGGCGAGCCGGAAATTCGCGAAGCCGAGGGCCTGGTAGACCTCTGGCGCCTCGGCGGCGTGGCTGGCCAGCCCTTCGAGCCATCCGGCCGAGGGGAACTCGTCAGGGAGGGGAGCGGGGCTCACGACGCCACCGCCACAGGGCCCTGTCCACCCGTGGTACCGGAGAGGACGGCTCCGGGTAGGCGCATCCTGCCTCGTCGAGGCAGCCCCGCTCGATCGCAGCGTGTCAGGTACTCCTCGATCACCCGAGTGCGCAGCACGTCGGAAGCTGCGAGACCGAGCTCCTCGGCACCCTTCACGCTGCCGGCGGCAAGGATCGCAGTGGGTTCCACCACCTCGGGCGTGGTGAACAGGACCGAGATGATGTCCTCGCCCTTGTCGAGGTAGGAATGGAAGTCCTCGGCCAGCGACGGGTCGCGCTCCAAGCGGTATCGCAGGTGCATGGTGCCGTACGCCACGTGCCGGGCTTCATCCTGCATGCAGAGGCGGAATATCTTCTTTTCCACTGGCGATGGCGCGAGGAGCTCTCCCGCCCGGAACACCGACAGGACGAGCCCCTCTCCGAGCAGGTGCATCAACGCTGATCCCTCGTCGTAGCTCTGGGCGTCGAGCACGAGCTTCAAGAAGTTCTCCACGACCGCCTTGGCCTTCCCGAGCCCACCCCCGCCCGCGAGAGCCCGCTTGCGGAAGACCTCGGTGTGGCGCGCCTCGTCCATCACCTGGGTGCACAGGAACATCTTGGCTTCCACAAAATCGTGGTTGATGCGCCAGAGCCACTTGGCCGGGAAGTCCGATGCGATCATCTCGACTTCAGAGAGAAAGGTCGCGAACTGGCACATAGCGTGCTCGAGGTCCGGGTCCAGCTCGGGAAGATCCGACCACGGGATGTCGCGCGTGGCGCTCCACTGGCGGCTCACGGCTTCCTCGTAGAGCTCCATCACGTTGTCGGACCAGACTTCTGCCTTGTCGTTGATCGAGTACCCCATGTCGGGCACGTCCGGGTCCACGTCCGAGCCGCGCGGCGCCATGGTGCGGCGATCAGGGTGGTCGGGCACCTCTCCGTAAGAGCCCACCGCGATGTCGCGCAGGGTGAGGCCTACCTTGCTCGGCTTGGCTCGCACGCCCCATTCCGAGCGGGTGTCACGTAGCCACCCGAGGTCGAACTGTCCCCGCTTCGCGCGCTCGAAGTATTCGAGGTCTACCGTTGCTGCTCCCATAACGCTCCCCTCGTAACTTCTTGAATGCAAGACCCGGATTGCCGGACAGCCCCCCCCCTGGAACAGGTTATGAAGTGGAGCGCCGGTGCGACAGGGCCGAAGGTCCCATTGGCTCCCCCGCGCCAGCGCTCCTCAGGCCGGCTCCCCCGCGCCAACGCTTGTCAGGCCGGCTCCCCCGGTCCCGCTAACGGTCCTGCTCCCAGTCCGGCCTTTCAGGTCAGCAGGCTGGCAACGCTCCGGGCCAGCGCCTCGCGGTCGAGGATGGCAGCTGCATGGACTTCTGGTGACGCGTCGAACCCTGCCTGACCGGCAAGCGCTGCCTTCACTTCAGGCACGTCGGGATCGTCCACCACCAGGTCGGTTACGAAGGGCGACAGCACGAGCGCGTGGTCCGCCACGGAGCCCCCGCGCCCCAGCGCTTCGAGCAACGCCGCCTGCGCTCTCAGCCGGCGGGACAGTGCCGGGTGGTCGGGGGGCTTCCTGCCGGACAAGCCAAGCACGCCTATCCGGCGCGCCACGCCCGCGAGCGCCTTTGCCATGCCTTGGAGAGCCAGGATCGCCCCGATGCTCGCCACCGGGTTGCTCGGTGCCAGCACTGCCGCCCGCGCACCGGCAAGGCGATCGAGCGCGTCCGCGGACGCGCTCGCCACGGGTCGGTGAACCGCGAGAACCCGCTTTGCTGCGTCATGGCGCACGAACCATTCCGCATAGCCGACGCGCCCGCCACCCACGGTGCCACCCACGGTGCCACCCACGGTGCTACCCACGGTGCCACCGCCTACCTCGACAGCAGTAGGCGCAGGAGTGTCGCTCGCCGGCAGCAGTTCCACGCCCTCGATGCCTAAGCATCCGGCTAGCGCGGCCGTGGCTTGTGTCAGGGTAGCGCCCGATGCGATGAGCTCGTTCCTCCGGAGGGAGAGGGCGACGTCGGTGTCGCCCAGATGAGCCCATCCTGCGAGGCCGCGCCGGCCCAGCTCTCGAGCCACCTCGGAGGTGTCTCCCCGGCGGCCCCATCCGCGGTCGAAGTCGAACATGCCGGCCAGCGCGTAGCAGACGGTGTCGATGTCCGGGCATACCTTAAGGCCGTGCCACGTGAAGTCGTCTCCGACGTTCACCACGACGGGCAGCGCCCCATCCCTCCGCGAGGCCCCGTCTCCCAGCGAGGCCCCATCCCTCCGCGAGGATCCGCCGCCGAGCTCGTCGAGCCCGCCGAGCTCGTCGAGTAGCGCCGGAACGAGCCTGGCGCCGCCGAGACCTCCTGAGAGCACGACCACGGATGGCTCCACGGCGAGCATCATAAGAGGCCTAGCGGATAGGCGGGGGGAGCTGGGTGATTGGGGACTTTCGCCCCTGGGAGGGGAGTTTCGCGAGTAGGAGCATGGTCACGAGAGGAGGCAGAGATGACCATGACTACGAGCCGGAAGCCAAGATACCTGGAGCTCTCCGGGATGCTCACCCCCGAGCACGAGGCCCTGCGGGATCAATCCCACGCCTTTGCCGCCGACGTAATGCGTCCGGCGTCGCTGGAGCTGGACCGCATGAGCCCAGAGGAGGTGATAGCGCCCGGATCGCCCCTGCGCCAGGCCTTTTCCGCCTGGTACGCGCTGGGGCAGCATTCGGCTGCACTGCCGTCAGAGGTGGGCGGTGTGGGGCTGGACCCGCTGGGCCAGGCGCTCGTCTTCGAGGAGCTCGGCTGGGGGGCGGCCGACCTCGCGGTGAGCCTGGGGGTGGCTGCGTGGCCCTTCCTGTTTGCCGCCACTTTCGGGCTGCTCACGGGAAACCGCCGCTTGCTCGACGAGATAGTGGCTCCCTTCGTGGAGGACCGTGAAGGCAAGATTATCGGCTGCTGGGCGATCACGGAGCCAGGGCACGGCTCGGACGAGCTCGGTGTAGGCACCGACTCGTTCGAGCGCCCGGAGTCGGCCGGGAACTGCCGGGCCGTGAGGGACGGGAGCGACTGGGTCATCCGCGGCCAGAAGGCCGCCTGGGTCTCCAACGGAACGATCGCCTCCCACGCCCTGCTCTACTGCACCGTCGACCCCACCCGGGGGATGGCCGGTGGCGGGGTTGCGGTGGTGCCCCTGGGACTCCCCGGAGTGAGCAAGGGCGCGCCGCTCGACAAGATGGGCCAGCGCGCCCTCAACCAGGGGGAGATCTTCTTCGACGACGTCCGCATCCCTGGCGACTACATGCTGGTCGGCATCGAGGAGTACCCGGGAGTCCTCGACCTCACGCTCACCACTGCCAACTCCGGCATGGGGGTCATCTTCACGGGGCTGGCGAGGAGCGCCTTCGAGGAGGCCCTCGACTACGCGGCCGCCAGGGTCCAGGGGGGGAAGCCCATCTCGGACCACCAGCTCGTGCAGACCGAGATATTCGAGATGTTCTCACGGGTCGAGTCGGCGCGTGCTCTCTCCAGGGCGGTGATGGCCCGTACGGCTACTGACCCCTCGCTCCCGCACGCGATCGCCTCCAAGGTCACGTGCACAAGGACCGCCTTCGAGGTCGCGAATCGTGCGATCCAGGTGCACGGCGGCTCCGGCCTGGTACGCGGAAGCTTCGTGGAGAAGCTGCTGCGCGACGCGAGGGCGGCGCTCATCGAGGATGGCGTGAACGAGTTCCTGGGCCTCGTGGCGGCTCGCAGGCTCGCGGCTTCCCTGCCCGGTGGATCGGCGTCCCTACAGGTGAAGCCCGGCGGGGGAGCGCGGGAGCCGGCAGGTTCGAGAAGCGTTCCCGAGACGCCCCACGCGGTGGCGTCGTGAGTCACCAGCAGGGATTCGTCGAGCAGCTCATCCGCCAGCGTGCCGGAGCCCACCCGGAGGAGCCCTGGCTCTTCTTCAGGGACGAGACCTACACCTGGGGGGAGGTTCTAGAGGCCTGCCGCCGGGTGGCGAACGGGTTCCTCGAGCTGGGTGTGCGACCAGGGCAGCGCATAGCCCTGATGATGGGCAACCGCCCCGAGTTCTTGTGGGCGCACTTTGCCGCCGGGTTCATCGGGGCGAGCACCGTCCCGGTGAACGTATCGCAGCGCGGACCGACCCTCGCTCACGTGCTGGCGGACAGCGGGGCCACAGCAGCCGTTGCCGATGTCGAGCTGCTCGAGGTGCTGGACGCCGCCCGGGGAGCGGGCAGCTCCCTGCGCTACTCCGTCGCGGTCGGCGATCTCGCTGCCAAGCGCGCCGGCAGCGCCGGCAGCGCCGGCAAACCTGGCGGCGGCAGTGCAGGCAAGCCTGGCGGCGGAAGTGGGCACGCGGGTCGCTTCGACTGGAGCTTCGACCGGCTGCTGTCGGCTCCTGATCGCGATCCCGAGACGGACATCGAGGATCCCGGCACCGGGGTGGCGATGCTCTACACCTCTGGCACCACCGGCCCCCCGAAGGGCGTGGTGTCCACGGGAGCGGCCGGGACAGCAGCGCTCGTCGCGGTCCTAGGCGCCCTCCAGGTGAAGGCCGGGGAGACCATGTACACGCCGCTGCCTCTCTTCCACGGCAACGCGCTGCTCGTGTCCACGCTCGGCTCCATGGTGCTAGACGCCCGCCTCGCCCTCGGCGAGCGCTTCAAGGCGGCCGGCTTCTTCGACGAGTGCCGCCGCTACGGGGCAGTCGAGTTCAACACTCTGGGCGGGATGATCTCGCTCCTCTTGAAGGAGCCGCCGCGAAAGGACGATCGTGAGCACCAGGTCCGGGTGGTGCTGTCGGCCGGGTGCCCGCCGGATCGCTGGGAAAGCTTCCAGGAGCGATTCGGTGTGCGCCTCGTCGAGTGGTACGCCCTCGTCGACGCGCCGGGCGTGCTCCTGAACGACGTGGGCCGGGTGGGATCGATGGGTCGGCCGGTCGGCGACTCCGAGTTCCGGGTGGTCGACGCCGAGGACCATCCCCTGCCGGCCGGCGAGGTTGGAGAGCTCGTGTTCCGGCACCCTGCCGGCCAGCTCAGCCACTACCACAACAGGCCGGACGACACCGACGAAGCCTGGCGAGGAGGATGGTTCCACACCGGGGACCTGGCCGTCGTGAGCGAAGACGGGTTCTTCACCTATCGGGGCCGGAAGAAGGAGTCGATCAGGCGTCTGGGCGAGAACATATCGGCCTGGGAGATCGAGACCGTCGTTGCGGAGCACCCGGCGATCCTCGAGTGCGCCGCGCACGCCGTGGCCTCCGAGCTCGGCGAGGACGAGGTGAAGCTCTGCGTGGTCCTCCGCCCTGGCTCTGTGCTCGACCCGGCGGAAGTGGTCGCCTTCTGCCAAGGCAAGGTTGCCCGCTACGCGCTGCCCCGCTTCGTGGAGGTGCTCGACGAGCTGCCGAAGACCCCGAGCCAGCGCGTGCGCTACGGTGATCTGCGCGCCCGGGGCGTGACGCCCGGTACCTGGGACCGCCGGCTCGCCGAACTGCGCGAGAAGGGCGAGAAGGCTGCCCGCGCAGCCGCCGCCGGCTCTTGGGGAGGCGAGTCGCTCCCGGAGAAGTCCGAGTCGCTCCCGGGCAAGGATGCGCCCGCCGGGAGGCCTCCGGAGGCGTTGGTCGCCGATGGGAGGAGAGCAGATGCGTGAGGCCTACGTAGTCGGCACCGGCATGACGGTGTTCGGGAAGTACCCGGGATGCACCATCCGCTCGCTCTCGGAGGAGGCTGTCGCCGAGGCGCTGGCGGACTGCGGGGCGACGGCGCGAGACGTGCAGATAGCCTTCTTCGGCAACGGCGCCGCGGGGATGCTGACGGGCCAGGAGATGATCCGGGGCCAGGTGGCGCTGCGCACGAGCGGGCTCCTCGGCACGCCCATAGTGAACGTGGAGAACGCGTGCGCCTCGGGGTCCAGCGCTCTCTACCTGGCGAACCTCGCCGTCGCCTCGGGGTCCGTGGAAGTCGCGCTGGCCGTGGGGGCGGAGAAGCTCAGCCATCCCGACAAGTCCAAGTCATTCGGGGCGCTCGGCGCGGCGGTTGACCTCCTGATGCTGAAAGACGTCATGGAGGCCCTGGCAGCCTCGGCCGAGAGCGCGCCAGCCGCGAGAGAGAGCGGCGCCTCCTCCGGGCCCGGCACAGGCGGCCAGCCCGTACCAGCGCCAGCCGACCCTGCTGCTCCCGCAGCGTCGCCCGCTTCTGGCGAGAGCTCTGGCGCTCCCGGCGCAGCGGCCCAGCGGGGGCACTCGCCCTTCATGGACGTCTACGCGGCCTGGGCGGAGTCCTACATGCGCAAGAGCGGAGCGACCCGCGAGGACTTCGCGAGGGTGGTGGTGAAGTCCCGTCACAACGCCTCCTTGAACGAGAAGGCGCAGTTCCGCACCGAGGTGACCCTCGAGGAGGTTCTCGCGAGCCGCCACATAGCTGGCCCGCTCACCCAGTTCATGTGTGCTCCCATAGGGGACGGCGCCGCAGCGATCGTGGTTGCGTCGGCTGAGTGGGCGAAGCGCCACGACGTGGTGCCAGTGAGGATCCGGGCTGCGAGCCTGATATCGGGCACCGACAGGGGCATCGACGAGCCGGGAGCGACCGTGCGCGCGGCGATCCTCGCCTACGAGGCCGCTGGCGTGTCCCCGGGGGACGTGGACGTTGTGGAGCTCCATGACGCCGCCGCCCCGGCGGAGCTCGCGACCCTCGAGGAGCTCGGGCTCTGCGGGGAGGGAGAGGCGCCGAAGCTGCTGGCCGCGGGCGATACTTCCCTGGGAGGGCGCATGCCCGTGAACCCGAGCGGCGGGCTCATCTCCAAGGGGCATCCGATTGGCGCCACCGGCTGCGCCCAGATAGTCGAGCTCGCCGACCAGCTGCGCGGTCGCTGCGGGAGCCGCCAGGTCGAGGGCGCGCGCGTTGCGCTCGCGGAGAACGGCGGAGGCTTTCTCGGCAGTGACGCAGCAGCGATGGTAGTCAGCATCCTGTCCCGCTGACGACCCGAGAGGGCCCACTGACGACCCGAGAGGGGGAGATGTAGATGGAGTTCAAGCAGGTGGTAGGCAGGCGGCGGTCCATCAGGTGGTTCAAGCCCTGGAGACCAGTCGAGAGAGAGAAGATCCAGGTCATGCTGGAGGCGGCGAACAGGGCATCGCGCTCGATGAACGCCGACTACCCGAGGGCGCTGGTCGTCTACCGGGACGACCTCTCCGAGGAGCTGCGCGAGGCGCTCCGCAACCCGACCACCTCGGTCGACCTCGACCTCGCGCCTGTGTACATCTTCTGGTATTTCGACATGGAGTACCCCAAGGGCACCCAGGCGCGCCTGAAGGAGCTGGTCGGCCAGAGCGTGCTACCGGCAGCCCATGGCTGGTCCGACGCCTACGTAGACGAGTTCCTGTGGCCCCAGGTGCTCGCCCCGATAGCGGAGAACCCAGCCGCTCTCATGTTCATGGGAGCGACCGAGACGGGGATAGCGATCTGCAACGCCTTGAACGCCGCGGTGGACGAGGGCCTGGGGACCTGCCTGCACGCCTTCACCGCTCCCGACAAGGTGAAGGAGCTCTTCGGCGTGCCCGACTCGTGGTTCCCCGTGTGGATGCAGCTTGTCGGCTATCCACTGGAGGAGCCCGAGGCCGGTGGGCAGCGCCCCCGCAAGCCGCTCGGAGAGCTGTTCTTCGAGGGGAGTTGCTCGACGCCCTGGCGGGAGGACGAGGAGGTGAGTGCCAGGCTACGTGCAGGGGGGATGATCCAGGAGCCGGGGCCATTCCCGTACCGGGAGCAGGAGGTCCGCATGCTTTCGCGCATGTTCGGGCTCCCAGACGGCACCGAAGGCGGCTACGGGGCTGGGGGCGGGGCTGGGGAAGCCGCCGGGGACGCCGCCGGTGAGGAGAGCCGCAGGCTCGCTGGCGTGCTCGAGTCCTTCTGCGCCTTTGTCGGGGCGGACGGCCCCGACGCCCTGGTCGAACGCTGCCTGCGGACCACCAAGCACGGCGACCTTGCCCTGAGCGCGAAGGGCCGCCGCGAGATCGACGGGCTCATCGACGGCTGGACGGAGAGCCTCGGGCTCGGCGGCAGGGAGGCGATAGTGGCCGGGAACCGCATAAGGGGGTACCTCATCAGTCGCGGAGTGCTCATGCAGGGACGCGTCGCCTTCCCCTGAGGCACCGGCGCGCGGGCGCAGCGGCGCCTATCCGCTGGGCCTCTCAGGCGAAGCGGACGTCGCAGGTGGAGGCCCAGGGATCGAATTCACGAAGCGCCCCGTGGAGTGCCACCGCCAGCTCCTCGCGCTGGCGCTCCGTGCATGCGGAGGGCACCACGGCCTCGACAACGAGACCCCCGTCGCGCCTGTGCACAGTGGCCGTAGCCTTGCGCGTCCTTATGCCCTGGCGCTCCAGCGCCTGGCGCAGGGACTCCGTGGCCAGCCCCGTGTGCATGGGCAGGGGGGCCTTTGCCACCTGCTCTGCCATCTCGGGCGCTTCGTGGACCGAGCGGACGGTTCGCATCGGTACCCACGGCGGAAGAAGGTCGTCGGGGGGAACGCCGACGAACATGAGCGCCATCCTATGACGGGCTCCGCAGAGGACGCCTTCGTGGCGCAGGTCGGCGTGCTCCTGCCCGCGGGTGCCCGTCCCCACGACCAGGTCCACGGGGGCGGCATCGAGCGGGCAGCGGGAACCCCGCAGGCCGACGCAACCGGGGTGGTCGCCGTCACGGCACGAATGAACCGTGTGCCCGGCCTCGCTCAGCGCTCTCGCCACCGATCGCGAGGTCTCGGTGGACTCGTCGGTCATGAGCACATGCATCTGGCTCCTCCTCGCTCGCGGCGCTTCGTCCAGCCTGCCACTTTGGCGCTGGCACACGCCAAGCCTGGTCCTACCGGCTAGCGGCGATCCGTGCAGGCACCCCGGGGGAGCTCGAGGGCAGCATGGCCTCCGCCACTCGAGCGAGCTCGGACCCGGCTCCGCCGGCGCCGCCTCCGGGCGCCCTGCGCGAGATGGCCGCCTCCGCGATCACCTTGCCCCCGTGGCTCTCGATCGCCCGGCGCATCTGGGCCAGGGTGGTGCCGGGTGAGACGGCGTACGTGCACAGGAGGGATGTGGGCATCCCGGCGAGGGGCGGCAAGCCGGCAAGCCAGGCCCGCGCCGGCCGTGCCGGGCCGACCTTGGCAACTACGAACCCCTCGACCCAGCTAGCCACCACGAGCGAGTCGGCCCATGCGATGTCGGCGGTCCCCACCTTGCGCATGGGGACGACGCGCACCTGAGCGCCCCGGTCGTGGAGCATCGCTGCGAGCTCCCCGGCGCGTGCGGCGGTCGTTCCCGAGCGGCTCTCGACCGCCACGAGGACTCGTCCCCCTGGCGCACCCTCACGCCCCGGGCGCCGGGGCGCGTGCTGGATGATCGCCTGCGCAGCTCGCTTTCCCTGCGCCATGGCCTCGACCACGGTAGAAGGACCGGTCAGGGCGTCGCCGGCGACCCAGACGCGTTCCCGGCGTGCCAGGCCGCTCATCAACCAGGCGTGCTCGCGCCCGAGGGCGAGGGCGCCGACGGGCTTGCTCCTGGCGAATGGAGGAGCAGGGTTGGCGAGCAGGCCGCTCGCCTGCCAGCGGCGGTCGGGTATGGGGTCCACGACCTTGCGAACCGGCACGCCCGGGGCGGCTTCGGCAACCTCGGGAGCGATGCGGTACCCCATGGCCATCACCACCAGGTCAATGCGTTCCACAGTGGTCGAGTCGTGGAGCACCTCGGGAAGCTTGCTCGAGCTCTCCTGGCGTGTCCGGGCGAGATGGGCGAAGCGGACGCGCCCACCCACGCCCTCCAGGCGTTCGAGGGTGGTGCAGAAGCGGACCTCTACTCCCTCGGCTGCCGCCTCGTCGAGCTCGTCGGGGCGCACGGGGGCGAAGCGCCGGTCCATCCAGTCCACGCACACCGCACGGGCGCCGAGGCGGCGTGCGCTGCGGGCTACGTCCATCGCCGTGTTGCCGGCGCCGAGCACCAGCACTGTGGCCGGATCGCCCTCTGCGGAGGCGTCCGCGGACCCCTTGGCAGAGCCATCCTGGCCTTCCCCGCTGAAGGGCTGCAGCTCCTCGAGGCCGCTCCCTGCCTGGAGCGCGGCGTGGGCTCTCGTGAGAAAGCGCGTGGCGTCCCACACCCGGTCGAGGTCGCCGCCGGGCACCGGCAGGCGAAGCGGCGTGCCCGCGCCCGCAGCGAGCACCACTGCGTCGTAGCGCTCGAGGATCCCGTCGAGATCCTTGGGGTTCACCTCGCTGCCCAGCTCGAGGCGCACCCCGCTCTCGAGGAGGGTTTCCCAGGGCCTTCGGGCGACGGCGTCGGGGAGAGTGAAGTCAGGGATCCCCCAGCGGAGCAATCCTCCGGGCTCGCTGTCGCGCTCGTAGACCGTCACGTTCGCGCCGGCCTGTCTCAGCTCCGAGGCTGCGGCTATGCCGGCCGGGCCCGAGCCGACTACTGCGACGTCCAGTGCCACGTCCCCTGCAGCGCCACTCGGAGCGCTCCCGCCGTCCTGCCCGACGGGAGCACTGCCGCCGAGGGGCGGCACGGGGGCACTGCCGCCGAGGGGCGGCACGGGGGCACTGCCGCCGAGGGGCGGCACGGGGGCATTGTCGGTGATGAAGCGCTCCAGGGCTCCGATCGCCACGGCAGATCCGCCCGCCAGCGACCACGTGCAGGCGCCTTCGCATTGGAGGGCCTGGTCGCAGACCCGCGAGCACACGTCGGGGAGGAAGCTCGTGCGGCGGAGCACCCTGTGGGACTCGTCGAGATCGCCCGCCTGGAGCGCGCGGATGAAGCCAGGGATGTCGTTGTGGGCAGGGCAACCGCGCACGCAGGTCGGGTCTGGGCAGTCTAGGCACCTGCTCGCTTCCGCGAGAGCTTCGGACCACGAGGTGATCCCGTGCCGGGTCTCGGTGCTGTTGTGGAGGAGCGCTGCGGGGTGCTCGGTGCCGAGCGTGCTCCTTGGGGCCACGAGCATGGGTCCTTCGACAAGGATGGCCGAGAACGGGCAGGTTCGCACGCACTGTCGGCAACCGACGCAGGCGTCGTCGTCGGCGAACGCGGTCCACGTGACCGGGTCGAGGTGGAGGGCCCCCGCCGGACAGCGGATGATGCATTCCTGGCATCCGGCACAGCGGTCGAGCAGGACGTGGACGTGGGGCTTGGCCGGCACTCGACTGTCCTTCGAGGGCTTTCCGACCGAGGGGGTGCTTGTCGTCGCGCTGTCCGTGAGGGTCATCGGGTACCTCCTTGCCGGGATTCGGCTCTTTTCGTCCCTGCTGTACTTGCGCTGCTTGGGCTCTTCACTGCCTGCTGGGTGCTGCTCATGACGCGGCGTGCATGATGACGTAGAGGAAGCCTGCAGCGATCCCGCAGGCGAGCACGACCCCGAGGCTGGCTATGCGCACCCCCGCCGCGTGGTTGGACACGGGCACGAGGTCGCGCCCTGCGATCCGCCAGGTGGCCCAGAGCGAGCCGAGCGTGCCCAGCGCTATCACGGCGACCTGCACGAGCACGATGTCAGGGTTCGACAGGATGCGTAGCGCGTAGAGGTGGGAGTGGGTTCCGCCCCCGATTCCGAACCACGCGCCGACCGACGGGATGATGCGAGACGCGTGCTTGAAGAACTTCGGGAGCTGCCGTGCGAAGTAGTCCGCGCCCACCACCGGGATGATCCCGTAGGCGAGGGGGACGAAGAACGAGCGGAAGCGGCTCTTCGCGTCGACGAATGAACCGGCCGTGGCCTTGGCGGCTGCAGTCAGCAGGCCGCCACCCGTGGTGCCGGCTCCGCTGCCGCCGCCCGTGCCGCCGGCTCCGGCGACTGCGGGCTGCTCCTTGGACCCGAGCCCCCTGGACATGACCCAGGCGATCCCGGCAAAGGCGAGGGCGAGGATCCCGATGATACC